>NZ_AP028056.1:321196-642393 GCF_030297015.1 Brooklawnia propionicigenes
CGCCCCCCGAACGGTCAGGAGACCGCGCAAGAGGGGCGTCCGAGGGGTCAATCCGACAGGGATCAACCAGACTTCTGAGAGTTAGCCGGCCTTGTGATCTGCAGCGAGAGTACCCAGGTAGAGCTGGATCACATTCGGGTCGTTGAGCAGTTCGTGCCCGGTGTTGACGTAAGCATCGCGCCCCATGTCGAGGACGTAGCCGCGATCACAGATCTGCAGGCATCGACGCGCGTTCTGCTCAACCATCATCACCGAGACGCCCGCGGCATTGATGCGGGCGACATTCAAGAAGGTCTCGTCCTGACGTACCGGGGAGAGCCCGGCCGACGGCTCGTCCAGCAGGAGCACGTGGGGATCCATCATCAGCGCCCTCGACATCGCCACCATCTGACGCTCCCCGCCGGACAGCGAGCCAGCGCGCTGGCCGAGCCGCTTCTTGAGTTCGGGGAACAGCGTGACAACGAAATCGAGGCGACTCGGGTACAGGCTCGGGTTCTGATAGCAGCCCATCTGGAGATTCTCGGCAATAGTGAGACTCTCGAAGACGTTCTCCGTCTGCGGAACGAAGCCGACTCCCTTGCTGACCAGCCGGTTGGCCCGCAGCCCGGTGATGTCTTTTCCGTTGAGTGTCACGAAGCCAGATCGGATCGTCACCAGCCCGAAGATGGCTTTGAGCAGGGTCGACTTGCCTGCGCCGTTGGGTCCGATGATCCCTACGAGCTCACCCTTGCCGACGTAGGCGTTCGTGCCGTTGAGAATGTTGACCTCGGGAACGTAGCCGGCGACCAGGTTCTCGACCTTCAGGACCGGCTGAGGAGTGGTGGTCACTGGGCGGATCCCCCTTCGGGCCGCGATGCGGCGTAGCTGGCGCGGATCTCCTTGACGACCTCTCCGAGGTCGCGATCCATGTTGGCGCCCAGATAGGCGTCCACAACGACCGGGTCCTTCATGACTTCGGTGGGCTTGCCCTCGGCGACGACACGACCCTCCGCCATCACCACCACCCAGTCTGCGATCGCCTGCACCATGTGCATGTCGTGCTCGACGAAGACGACCGTCATGCCCTGCTGCTTGAGGCGCACGATGTGCCCCAGCAGCGACTGTGTGAGGGCGGGGTTGACGCCCGCCATCGGTTCGTCGAGCATGACGAGTTGGGGGGCCGACATCAGCGCCCGAGCCATCTCGAGCAGCTTGCGCTGACCGCCGGACATCGACAGGGCGAGGTCGTCGCGCTTCTCGTAGAGCTTGAACTGCTTGAGCAGCTCCAGGGCGCGTTCCTCAATGCCGCGTTCCTGCGCCCTCCACAAGGGCGGGATGAGGCAGGCCCAGAAGCTTTCGCCGAGCTGGTCACGGGCGCCAAGCTTCATCGAGTCGATCACGCTGAGTCCGCCGAACGCCTTCGTGAGCTGGAATGTGCGGACCTCCCCTCGGCGCGCGATCTTCCACGCGGGGACCCCGGCCAGGTCGGTGCCGTCGAACTCCCAGCTTCCGCTGTCCGGCTTGTCGAAGCCGGTCAACAGGTTGAAGAAGGTGGTCTTGCCGGCGCCATTCGGTCCGATGAGTGCCGTGATGGCGTGGCGCGGGATCTCGACGTGCTCGACATCGACTGCCACCAGGCCACCGAAGGTCTTGCGCACGCTGTCGGCGATGAGAATCGGATCGACCTTCGCACATCCCGGCCCGATGTCACCCTTCCACAGCGGATCGGGTAGCGGGTAGGCGTCGGCGGCGGATTCCTCGATCGCGGTCTCATCCAGGGACGCGCGCTCAGCTGCAATATCGTCAGCCATTGAACAAAACCTCCGACTTGCGTCCGAAAATCCCCTGGGGGCGGAAGATGACGAGCAGCATGATCGCCAGACCAACCATCATGTAGCGAATCTGACCGGACTGCAGCGTGGTGATCGGCAGGACACCTGTTGAGACGCCCGCCGCGACAATGCCGTCGGTGAGTGCCAGCAGCGCCCAGAAGATCATCGCCCCGACGATCGGACCGAGGACTGTGGCGGCGCCACCGAGCAGCAGGATTGCCCACAAGAAGAATGTCGTCTGCGTTCCGTAGTTGTCCGGCTGCAGCGAGGTCGGCATGATCGCGAATATCGCGCCCACCCCGGCCAGCACTCCACCGATCACGAGCACCTGCATCTTGTAGGCGAATACGTTCTTGCCGAGCGCGCGTACCGCGTCCTCGTTCTCGCGGATGCCCGTCACGACCCGACCCCAAGGCGAGCGCATGATCTGCCAGACGAACAGTCCGGCCAGCACCACCACGGTCCAGGCGACCAGACGCACCCAGATTGCGTCCGAGTTGTAGCGGATCGTTCCCAGCGTCCACGAAAGGTCGTCCGGAAGCGGATTCATCGCGAAGAAGCTGGCGCCCGACCGGTTGATGCCGGTTGATCCCCCGGTCCAGGTACCCATTTCCGGCGATCGGACGACCAGCCGGACGATCTCAGCAGTACCGATGGTGACGATCGACAGGTAGTCGGCCCGCAGCCGCAGGGTCGGGACGCCGAGCAGGAGGGCCAGCAGCACGGAGCCGAGGACCGCAGCGAGGATACAGACCCAGAACGGCTGGTTGAAGGTGACGGCGCACATGGCGAAGGCATAGCCACCCACCGCCATGAAGCCGGCCTGGCCGAAGTTCAGCAACCCCGTGTAGCCGAAGTGAACCGCCAGGCCCAGTGCGGCCAGTGCGTAGGCTGCCGTCTGGGGTGTGATCAGTTCACTGAGCGCCACCCATAGGAAGTTCCAGTTCATCATCGTTCCTTCCTGGCCTCAGCCGACCCGTTGTGCCTTGCCTAGGATGCCGCTAGGTCTGATCAGCAGGATTGCGATCATGACGATCATCGCCGCGACGTTCTTCATCGAGGTTGGGATGATGAAGGTCGACAGTTCGACGAACAGGCTGAGGATGAGTGCGCCGACGAGGGCTCCGTAGGCCGATCCCAAACCACCCAGCGTTACGGCAGCGAAGATCAGGAGGAGGATCTGCGCACCACCCTGGAAGCTCAGGGTCTGGTAGAAGGCCACGAGCACGCCCGAGACGGCGGCAAGCGCGGCTCCACCCATCCACACCATGAGGATTACGCGTTCGACGGCGATGCCGGCAGTAGCAGCCAGCATCTTGTTGTCGGCGACTGCTCGAATCGACTTCCCCAAACGGGTTCGTTCAAGAATCAGAACCACGGCTGCCAACAGCACCAGGCACAGCACCGAACCCCAAAGGCCCCAGTAGCTCACCGGCACCCCGAACGGGGTGGCCACGGCGTCGAACGATTGCGGCATCACCAGGCGGTTCGGGCCGAAGATGAAGGCGTAGATATAGCGCAGCAACAGGGATAGGCCGATGGAGACAATCATGATCTGGATGAGACCCACACGCTTCTTGCGCAACGGATGCCAGATCGTCGCATTCTGCAGCCAGCCGAACCCGGCGCCGGCCATCAGCGCGAGCAGCATGGCCGCCCAACCGTTCATTCCCGCGGACGAGGTCATCGCGACGTAGGCGACGAAGCCACCGAAGCTGACCAATTCGCCGTGTGCGAAGTTGTTGAGCCCGGTCGTGCCGTAGATCAGTGAGACACCGATGGCCGCGAGCGCAAGTATGAGGCCGAAGATGACCCCGCGTACCACCTTGGTCGCGAGCTGGTGTCCGAAGGAGCCGGTGTCCTGGGTGGTCGCCTCGCCATTGCCGGTCCCAGATGTATCGGTGCCGCCCGGTGTGGGACTGGCTGATGCCGAGGATGCTGAGCTGGACGGACTGGATGCCGATGATCCCGTCGTTGCGTCCTCGCCGAGCTTCAACACCACGAACGAGGATCCGGATGAGATCTTGTTGAACTCCAGCGGCGCACTCGGAGCCGGAACTCCCTCGGGAAGGGTGGCAGGATCCACCGCGATCGTGTACAGGCCCGTTCCGGACACTTCGAGTTCGATACGACCGGCTGCGTCGGTCGTCCCCGAGGAATCCCCCGATGTGCCGCTCACCACGACGTCCACCCCTGGGACGGGCTGACCTTCATAAGTGACCGTCACCCGGATGGTGTCTGCGGCAGCGCGGGCAGGCGAAGCGGCAATGAGTCCACAGACCGCGAACACCAAGGCCGAAATGATGCTTAGGAATGCAATCCTATTGCGAACAGTTGGGGCCATGTTTGATCTCCCGGATATGGACAATCGACACCGGTTGGGTTTCCTCAGTCAGGGGTGTTAAAAGGCTCACCAACCACTGGAATGCTAGGAGCCATTCATCACAGGGGTGTTACGGTGCTCTTCCCGCCATGTTTCTTTCGACCAGCGTGGCCGCTTTCGGGGGCTGGTCAAAGTGCCGGCGACGGCCCGGATGTGCTCGGCGGTCCGATCAGATACCGACTGCGGTGCCGAAAAGGTGCCCCACCCCGAAGGTGACAGCCATGGTCAGCAGCCCCATACCGATGTTGCGCAGTAACGCCGGCCCCGCCGGTGCGCCGCCCAGCCGGGCACTGACCCAGCCGGTCACGGCGAGCGCGATGACGACCGCGGCCACGCAGATCCACTCCGCGTGACTGACGGGCAGCACGATCGCGATGAGGGGGATCATCGCGCCGAGGCTGAAGGCGGTCAGCGACGAGATGGCCGCGGCCCACGGATTGGTGAGGTCGTCGGGGTCGATCCCGAGCTCGGCATCGGCATGGGCCTGGAGAGCGTTATGGGCGGTCAGGTCCTTGGCCACCAACGCTGCCACATCGGGAGAGACGCCTCTGTCGATGTAGATATCGGTGAGTTCTTGGAGCTCCGCGGCGGGCATGGTGTTCAGTTCCTGCTGCTCTTTGGCCAGCAGCGCACGTTCTGTGTCGCGCTGCGTGCTCACCGACACGTATTCGCCACCCGCCATTGAGAACGCCCCGGCGACCAACGCCGCGATGCCTGCCGTCGCGATCGCCAATGGCTGGCTGGTGGCGCCGGCAACACCGATGACCACCCCTGCGGTGGAGACGATTCCGTCATTGGCGCCGAGGACTCCGGCGCGCAGCCAGTTGAGTCGCTGGTCGACCGAGCCGATGTGCTGCTCACCTGAATGCGGGTGACGTGCCCGAGGGCGTGCCATGCGGTCCTCCTCTGCTTGCCAGTGTTAGAGCTCCCTGTGCAATTATGCCCCGCATGTGCCCGGGTCGGCCTCGTCAGGTCAATCCCGGACATCGCGCGCTTGTTCCCCAGGAGGTAGCCGGTGACGCCGACTGCCTCGGCCGGGCGGCACCGAGACCTGCTGTTGTGACGAACCGGCCCATCACAAGCAGCTCAGGTGAAGGTATTACTGTGGGCGACAGAAGGTCCCAACAGGTCCGGTCGGCGTGGTGCCCCTCGGAGCGCCCCTCTGATCGGCAGAAGGAGTCGAGATAGTGGCACGCACGAGTGGGACGAGTAGCGACTCGGCCGACAACACTGACACCAGCCGCCCCGCGGTGAAAGAAGGGGGCATCAGGGTCTCGGACATCCTTGCGGGCGGGCTGGCATCGGCGATCGCTGCGGTGGTGGGCGGCACCTTGGGCGCGGTCGGCAGCGTGGTGAGCGCCTTCGTGGTGAGTATCGTCGCCGGCATCACACTGCCACTGTTGCGACGTCCCCTCCGTACCGGCGAGGAAAAGCTCCACCACTTGGCTGCGAACGGGCATGGTACTGCGGCGCAATCGTCGAAGGACGCGACACATGCCAAAGGCGAGAGCAACGCAAAGGGTCAGCGCACGAAGGCTGATAGCGCAACCCGCCGGCACCGCATTCACGTCGCCGTGGTTACCACGCTGATCGCGTTCGTGCTGGCCTTCGGGGTCATCTTCGCCATCCAAGCATTCTTCGGGCACTCGCTGTCGACCGGCACAGGTCAGCTGCAGCAGCAAGTATCGCGCAGTGATCCAACAGACGACAGCACCGATGACAGCTTGCCGACGACATCCCAGCTGCCGTCAGCCTCGTCCCCCGCGGCGACGCAGACCTCGTCCCCCCGCCCGGCGGGCACCGCAACCACCCGCACGACGAACCCCGCCACGACCAGCACGACCACCGAGGCATCCGCCCCGCCCACCTCTGCTCAGGCACCGGCTTCAGCTCAGGCCGAAGACACCTCGCGCCAGCAGGGTCCGACCTCGAATACGACTGGCGGCTGATGACTACGACATAAGGGGCTCTTCACAATCGAGGGTGTAGGCGGGGTCTGAATCCTCCGGTTTCGAGTAGTGATCGGGCTATGTAGTGGGTGAGGTTCTGGAAGCCGAGGGCGGAGCCGCGGAGGTGTTCCAGTCTGCCATTGATCGCTTCGGTGGGCCCGTTCGAGGTGTGGGGTCGGTCGAAGTAGGCCAGGATGTCGGCGGATCGCTTCTTGAGGGTTCGACCGAGGGTGATGACTTCTTGCAGGGCCCGGGGAACCCGGGCACTGATGGTCGCGATGAGTTTGTCCATTCGGGTGCGGCCGGTGGCGGGTTCGGGTTCGCGGTAGGCGGCGATCATCTCCTGGTACACGCCCCAGGTGGCTTCGAGTTCGACGTGATCATCGCCGGTGAATAGCGCGTTCAGCCGCGCGTGTTGCTTGGTGGTGAGTAGTTCGACGCCGGTGTGTAGGGTGCGGCGGGCTCGGTACAGCGGGTCGCTCGCGCGGCCTCGGTGGCCGTGCAGCGTGTGCTGGATCCGTCGGCGGCATCCATCTAAAGCGTCCCCGGCCAGCCGCACGACGTGGAAGGGATCCATGACGGTGGCGGCGTCGGGTAACTCCTCGACGGTGGCGGTCTTGAAGCCGGTGAAGCCGTCCATCGCGACCACGTCCCGACTTGGGCCAATTTAGTGCGCATCTGAGTTTTTGATCTTGGTGAGGGTGTCGGCTTCGTCTGCGGGGATGGGCTGGCTCGCGGTGATGGTCTGACCGGCGACCGAGAGGGTGACGTCGCGGTATTGACGGAAGGTACGCACGAAGCGTTTGATGGTCCAGCCGGTGGCTTGTTCGATGTGGTGGCTGACCGCCAGCGCAGCGAACACGACCGCCAGGTGAGCATCGATCGACTCTTTCTTGTGGTGGTAGACCGGGCGGGCTTTCAAATCGCTCTTGGACATCCGGAACGCGTGTTCGACATGCCACAACTGGTGATACGCCCCGATCACGAACTCGGCCGGCTTGTCCAGGTTCGTCACATACGACTTCCACCCGGCCAGCGTCCGGACTTTGGTCTCCAGTTCCCGGTTGATCGACGGACGTGCCCCGGACAAGGTGATGAACCGGTTGCGTTTCACCGGGGCCTTCCCCGCGACCGCGTTCGCGGCTTTCGCGAGTTGCTGATCGACACCATGCAGGGTACGGCGGGCACGGGCGGCCCGGTACTGGAAATACACCATCCGATGCCGGGTATCAGCTTTCACGCCATGCACCAGCTTCTGCGACACCACGAGCTGATCGGGCGGCTCAGCGTCCGGATGGTGTTTGCGCCACTGGCTGATCGCATACGGGATCTCCGGGATCTTCCCTCCCACGATGAACGACCAGCCGGCATCCTCGATATCTTTCAGGTTCTGCTCACTCATCATCCCGGCATCAGCGACCACGACCACATCAGCGATCCCGTGAGCCTCCACGAACCCCCGGATCAACGGGATCATCGTCTTGGTCTCGGCGCGGTTGCCTTCGAACGCTTCGATCATCAACGGGGCGCCAGTGGCATCGGTCAACAACCCGACAGTAATCTGTGGCTCCAGGCGGCGTTCCTTCGAAAATCCTGGCTCACGGAACCCGTCACCGGTATCGGTTTCGAACCATAGCGTCGTCACATCATATAAAACCAGGGCCGCGGGACCCAGATCAGACCTCGCGGAAACAGCCCCTGACAAGCGGCGACGAAACGCGGGCTCGGCGAAGGTAGGGAGCCTTCGCTTCACCGTGCGATACGACATCGACCCGACACCGGCCTCAGCCAGAACCCGGGCAGCGTCTTGTTTCGATGAGGGTTCGATGATCCGCGCGGTCACCAAATGCTCGAAAACCAGATCGCCGCCACTCGCCTTATCCAAACCCAGCCAGCGATAGACCTGGGCGATCGCGTCGAGCAACAGGCCCATCCTCATCCCCACCACCTGAATCCGGGGCCCATCATCCACCGGCTGGTCCAGCGGCAGCGGGTCCTGCCCCGCAGCGATCCGCTGCACCGCGGACGCTTTCAACATCTCGACCTCGGCCGGGCTATGCGCCGAACCCACATGCTCGATATCTCGTGACCCACGCACCGACTTCCACACGATCTGAACAGCCGTCGCCCCCGACCCGGTGATCACCGTCCGCACATACGCCACACTGATAGCTTCACAACCCCCCAATTAGTGCGCAACCCCAAACACGACACACCTAGCCAATCCCATGATCAACATCGAAACCGGGAATCGTGGCCCAAGTCAGGGTACAGCGGGTCGCTCGCGCGGCCTCGGTGGCCGTGCAGCGTGTGCTGGATCCGTCGGCGGCATCCATCTAAAGCGTCCCCGGCCAGCCGCACGACGTGGAAGGGATCCATGACGGTGGCGGCGTCGGGTAACTCCTCGACGGTGGCGGTCTTGAAGCCGGTGAAGCCGTCCATCGCGACCACGTCGACGGCGTCGCGCCAGGCCTTGGGCCGGTCGGCGAGCCAGGTCTTGAACACCTGTTTGGAGCGGCCCTCAATCATGTCCAACAACCGTGCCGAGCCGGTGTCTTGCCTGACCGGAGTCAGATCGATGATCACGGTGACATATTTGTCGCCGCGTCGGGTATGGCGCCACACGTGCTCGTCGACACCCACAGTGGTGACACCGTCGAACCGGTGTGGGTCGGCGATCAGCACGCGGTGGCCTTCGGCCAGCACAGCGTCGTTGGCGGTGTTCCACGACACCTGCAAGCCCTCGGCGACCCGGGCCATCGACAGGTGCTGACACACGATCGCTTCCAACGCCCACCGCAGGCCGGCCCTCGACAGCTTTGCTCGCGGCTCGGCCGCCGCGGTGGTGTCTTGACGCCACACATGCCCACACCCGACACACCGATAACGACGGACCCTGACATACAAGATCGTGGGTCGCCACCCCAACGGCAGATGCGCGAGCTTACGGATCACCGTGTCCCGCACCATGCCCTGGCAGCCGCATCGCCGGCACCAGTCATCTGGTGCGATGACCCGGCAGGCCAAGACCGCGCGATCCGGTTCGACCTGCTGCCCAGTGACTTCCAATCCGAGCCCATCGAGACGGCAGAACATGGTCAGATCAGGCACAGCGAAGGTAGCGTGAGACATGTCGAGGTCTTCCAGACGGGCGGTGTGAGAGCTCCCATCATCGGAAGACCTCGACCCCTATCCCGGGACCGCCACGCCGAACACGCTCACCCTGGACCTACACCCTCGATTGTGAAGAGCCACATAAGGCGAGTCCCTGGAATGGGACGGACTCCCTGGAATGGGACGGACTCCCCGGAATGGGACGGACTCCCCGGAATGGGACGGACTCCCCGGAATGGGACGGACTCCCTGGAAAGGGATGACAGCCCCCAGAGAGCACAAAAGAGAGCACAAAAAACTCCCCTTGAAGACCGAAGTCCTCAAGGGGAGTTTTGTTTGTCCGGCAGCGTCCTAGTCTCCCACAGGCTCCCGCCTGCAGTACAATCGGCGCTGAAAGGCTTAACTTCCGGGTTCGGAATGGAACCGGGTGTTTCCCTTTCGCTATGGCCACCGAAACTCTATGAAAATATCGGGAGAACACCCCCGCACGGGGGGGTTCGTCGACCGTATTTTCAGATACTCCACAGTGGACGCGTAACATCTTTGTAGAAGAAACAAGCCCTCGGTCTATTAGTATCGGTCAGCTCCATGCATTACTGCACTTCCACGTCCGACCTATCAACCCGGTGGTCTACCGGGGACCTTACCACCTTAACGGTGAGGGAACCCTCATCTTGAAGCGTGCTTCCCACTTAGATGCTTTCAGCGGTTATCACTTCCCAACGTAGCCAACCAGCCGTGCTCTTGGCAGAACAACTGGCACACCAGAGGTTAGTCCGTCCCGGTCCTCTCGTACTAAGGACAGCTCTTCTCAAGATTCCTACGCGCGCAGCGGATAGGGACCGAACTGTCTCACGACGTTCTGAACCCAGCTCGCGTGCCGCTTTAATGGGCGAACAGCCCAACCCTTGGGACCGACTCCAGCCCCAGGATGCGACGAGCCGACATCGAGGTGCCAAACCATGCCGTCGCTGTGAGCGCTCGGGCAAGATCAGCCTGTTATCCCCGGGGTACCTTTTATCCGTTGAGTTACGGCGCTTCCACCTGCCACCGTAAGATCACTAATCCCGACTTTCGTCCCTGCTCGACATGTCTGTCTCACAGTCAAGCTCCCTTGTGCATTTACACTCAACACCTGATTGCCAACCAGGCTGAGGGAACCTTTGGGCGCCTCCGTTACCTTTTAGGAGGCGACCGCCCCAGTCAAACTACCCATCAGGCACTGTCCCTGAACCGGATAACGGTCCAAAGTTAGATAACCAGAACGACCAGAGTGGTATTTCAACGATGACTCCACAACCACTGGCGTGACTGCTTCAACGTCTCCCACCTATCCTACACAAGTCGTCCCGATCACCAATACCAAACTATAGTAAAGGTCCCGGGGTCTTTCCGTCCTGCTGCGCGTAACGAGCATCTTTACTCGTAATGCAATTTCGCCGAGTTCGTGGTGGAGACAGTGCCCAAATCGTTACTCCATTCGTGCAGGTCGGAACTTACCCGACAAGGAATTTCGCTACCTTAGGATGGTTATAGTTACCACCGCCGTTTACTGGGGCTTAAGTTCTGCGCTTCGCAAAAGCTAACACTTCCCCTTAACCTTCCAGCACCGGGCAGGAGTCAGTCCGTATACATCGTCTTACAACTTAGCACGGACCTGTGTTTTTGGTAAACAGTCGCTTGGGCGTGGTCTCTGCGACCCTCAGGGCTTGCACCCCTCCGGTCCCCCTTATCCCGAAGTTACGGGGGTATTTTGCCGAGTTCCTTCACCACGATTCTCTCGATCGCCTTGGTATTCTCTACCTATCCACCTGTGTCGGTTTAGGGTACGGGCGGCTCACAACTCGCTCACGAAGATTTTCTAGGCAGCATAGGATCACCGAATTCGACCATACGGTCTATGCGTCATGCTTCAGGAACACGCCAGACGGATTTACCTACCTGACTCCCTACACACTTACCCCGGGACAACCATCGCCCGGTACGGCTACCTTCCTGCGTCCCTCCGCAGCTTGTCTACTACAAGTTCGGGTCACAGACTCAACACCCCACAAACCCGAAGGCCTGACAGAATGTCTCGCGTGTTTAGCATCACTCGCCTCAACAGGGACGTCGCTCCGCCGGTACGGGAATATCAACCCGTTGTCCATCGACTACGCCTGTCGGCCTCGCCTTAGGTCCCGACTTACCCAGGGCAGATTAGCTTGACCCTGGAACCCTTGGATATTCGGCGGACGGGTTTCTCACCCGTCATTCGCTACTCATGCCTGCATTCTCACTCGAGTGCACTCCACGACTGGGTCACCCCGCCGCTTCCTCGCACACCCGACGCTCCCCTACCCATCCACACACCTGAACCCCACAAAAGGGACTAGGCACCATGTGAATGCCACAGCTTCGGCGGATAACTTGAGCCCCGCTAAATTGTCGGCGCAGAATCACTTGACCAGTGAGCTATTACGCACTCTTTCAAGGATGGCTGCTTCCAAGCCAACCTCCTGGTTGTCACCGCAACTCCACATCCTTTTCCACTTAGTTACCGCTTAGGGGCCTTAGCTGATGATCTGGGCTGTTTCCCTCTCGACTACGAACCTTATCGCCCGCAGTCTCACTGCCGCGCTCTCACTTACCGGCATTCGGAGTTTGGCTGATTTCGGTAAGCTGATAGGCCCCCTAGACCATCCAGTGCTCTACCTCCGGTAAGAAACACGCGACGCTGCACCTATATGCATTTCGGGGAGAACCAGCTATCACGGTGTTTGATTGGCCTTTCACCCCTATCCACAGCTCATCCGCCAGGTTTTCAACCCTGGTCGGTTCGGGCCTCCACGACGTCTTACCGTCGCTTCACCCTGGCCATGGATAGATCACACCGCTTCGGGTCTAGAGCATGCGACTCAACCGCCCTATTCGGACTTGCTTTCGCTACGGCTACCCCACACGGGTTAACCTCGCCACACACCACTAACTCGCAGGCTCATTCTTCAAAAGGCACGCCGTCACCCCACAGGGCTCCGACGGATTGTATGCAATCGGTTTCAGGTACTATTTCACTCCCCTCCCGGGGTACTTTTCACCTTTCCCTCACGGTACTAGTCCGCTATCGGTCACCAAGGAGTATTTAGGCTTAGCGGGTGGTCCCGCCAGATTCATGCGGAATTTCAGGAGTTCCGCATTACTTGGGATCTCGTCCGAGAGTGGCTGAATTACGTCTACAGGGGTTTCACCTTCTATGCCGCAACTTCCCAGAATGCTTCCACTTCCCCAGCCATTTATCACTCCCCGACCACATGACAGTATGATCAAGACGATCCCACAACCCCACACATGCAACACCTGTCAGCTATCACACACACATGGTTTGGCCTCATCCGCGTTCGCTCGCCACTACTAACGGAATCACTATTGTTTTCTCTTCCTGTGGGTACTAAGATGTTTCACTTCCCCACGTTCCCTCCAACTGCCCTATACATTCAGGCAGAGGTCGCCGGACATAACTCCGGTACCTTCAAGGTTTCCCTATTCGGAAATCCCCGGATCACAGTTTGGTTACCAACTCCCCGAGGCTTATCGCAAGTTCCTACGTCCTTCATCGGCTCTTGGTGCCTAGGCATCCACCGATTGCACTTAGTAGCTTGTTTACTCACTACAAAGATGCTCGCGTCCACTGTGAAGTTCTCAAAATACGGGCGAGCCACCAACCCACAACCAACCCACAGGCCAGCCACAAATCAGCGTCCGCAGAAGAATCGCCACCCACAGGCAACCGACCCCTCAGACACCCAACAGCGCGCCCAGGCCATCCCAACCCACCAACCACGTTCCACACCCCACAAGGGCAGTACTAACCATCAGCAGACCACGACAACTTTACTAGTCAAGCTTCCACAACTAACAGCCCACACCACCACCAACAACACGCTGACAGTGATGAAACAATGAACCAACCAGCACAGCCGGCCAGCCAAAAGGCTCCTTAGAAAGGAGGTGATCCAGCCGCACCTTCCGGTACGGCTACCTTGTTACGACTTAGTCCTAATTACCAGTCCCACCTTCGACAGCTCCCCCCCAAACGGGTTAGGCCACCGGCTTCGGGTGTTACCGACTTTCATGACTTGACGGGCGGTGTGTACAAGCCCCGGGAACGTATTCACCGCAGCGTTGCTGATCTGCGATTACTAGCGACTCCGACTTCATGGGGTCGAGTTGCAGACCCCAATCCGAACTGAGACCGGCTTTTTGAGATTCGCTCACCCTCACAGGCTCGCAACTCTTTGTACCGGCCATTGTAGCATGCGTGAAGCCCTGGACATAAGGGGCATGATGACTTGACGTCATCCCCACCTTCCTCCGAGTTGACCCCGGCGGTCTCCAATGAGTCCCCGGCATAACCCGCTGGCAACATTGGACGAGGGTTGCGCTCGTTGCGGGACTTAACCCAACATCTCACGACACGAGCTGACGACAGCCATGCACCACCTGTATACCGACCTTACGGGGCGCCCATCTCTGAACGTTTCCGATATATGTCAAACCCAGGTAAGGTTCTTCGCGTTGCATCGAATTAATCCGCATGCTCCGCCGCTTGTGCGGGGCCCCGTCAATTCCTTTGAGTTTTAGCCTTGCGGCCGTACTCCCCAGGCGGGGTACTTAATGCGTTAGCTACGGCACAGAGAACGTGGAATGTCCCCCACACCTAGTACCCACCGTTTACAGCGTGGACTACCAGGGTATCTAAGCCTGTTTGCTCCCCACGCTTTCGCTTCTCAGCGTCAGGAAAGGTCCAGAGAACCGCCTTCGCCACTGGTGTTCCTCCCGATATCTGCGCATTCCACCGCTCCACCGGGAATTCCATTCTCCCCTACCTTCCTCCAGTCAGCCCGTATCGAAAGCAGGCTCAGAGTTAAGCCCTGAGTTTGCACTTTCGACGCAACCAACCGCCTACAAGCTCTTTACGCCCAATAAATCCGGACAACGCTCGCACCCTACGTATCACCGCGGCTGCTGGCACGTAGTTAGCCGGTGCTTCTTCTGCAGGTACCGTCACTCACGCTTCGTCCCTGCTAAAAGCGGTTTACAACCCGAAGGCCGTCATCCCGCACGCGGCGTTGCTGCATCAGGCTTCCGCCCATTGTGCAATATTCCCCACTGCTGCCTCCCGTAGGAGTTTGGGCCGTATCTCAGTCCCAATGTGGCCGGTCGCCCTCTCAGGCCGGCTACCCGTCGACGCCTTGGTAGGCCATCACCCCACCAACAAGCTGATAGGACGCGAGCCCATCCTCCACCACCAAAACTTTCCAACCCCCACCATGCGACAGGAGCTGAATATCCGGTATTAGCAGCCGTTTCCAACTGTTATCCCAGAGTGAAGGGCAGGTTACTCACGCGTTACTCACCCGTTCGCCACTCGTGTACCCCGAAGGGCCTTACCGTTCGACTTGCATGTGTTAAGCACGCCGCCAGCGTTCGTCCTGAGCCAGGATCAAACTCTCCAATGAAAACACAAAAAATGTTCCCCCAGAGAATCCAAACACTGACAAAAATCCATCACGGATCTCATCAAAGGAATCCCAACCCAACCAAACCAAAAGGCCCAGCCAGGCACGGGAAAACAGACACCACAAAACATGATGCCTGCACATAAAAAATGCATTGACTATAAAGCACGCTGTTGAGTTCTCAAGTTTCGGGCACCACCACCAAAATCCCACAGGACCCCAGCGAGGCAACTCAGCAAACAATACCAGACCAAAACCACCAAGTCAAAACCCAGCAAACCAGGCCCAGCACCATCCACCAACCCATCAAAAGACCACCAAAAACAACCCCCAAAAAGAGCCGCCCCCAACAATCCCCATCAAGGCCATCTTCACTTATCAACCACCCCAGAAGAACCAAAACCCTCCCGAAGCGACCCGACCAACTATAGCTTAAACATCAGCCAGAATCAAACCCGCAGGTCCAACCCCGTCGAACCCCCGTCAGCCGCCCAGCCCGGCACACCCAACCAACAGGTGCGACCGTTCCTGACAAACCACCAGAAACCCGATATCAAATTGATCACCCACCACAACAGGCAACCACCAGAACATCAGGGATAAAACCCCTAGCCAGAGCTCGAAAGCTCCGAATCCCGCCGATCGCCTCCCGCAGAAGGCTTCGCCAACATTACACACCCACGAGAAGCCCGGCAAACCGGCAGGACTTAGGCGACCCTAAGTCCCGCCGTTCGTCCTAGCCAACCAGTTTCACGGAGCCCACGGTTCGTTTTCCACGGCGGAGCAGGACCCACCGTCCGGCCAGCAGGTCGTCGTTGGTGAGGCGGGCCTCGACGTCGGTCACCTTCTGGTTGTTCAGGTATGCCCCGCCTTCGGCGATTGCGCGCCGGGCGGCCGACTTCGATGACACCACCCCGCTGGCGGCCAGAACGTCCGCGACCAGGGGCAGCTGTCCATCGATGGGGGCGATCTCGGCCGCCTGCACTTCCGACATGACAGCGGTCAGGGTGGAGTCGGGCAGCTCGGCCAGATCCCCGCGCCCGAACAGGGCCCGGCCGGCCAGTTCGGCCGCTTCGCGTTCCGGGCGCCCGTGCACCAGATCGGTGATGTCATCGGCCAGCGCGCGCTGCGCCGCGCGCTTGTGCGGGGCCTGCGCGGTCTCGAGCGCCAACTCCTCGATCTCATCGCGGCTGCGCCAGGAGAAGATCTTGAGGTAGTCGATGACCTTCGCGTCCTCGGCGTTCAACCAGAACTGGTGGAACGCGAAGGGCGAGGTGAGTTCCGGATCGATCCACACCGCACCCGATTCGGTCTTGCCGAACTTGGTTCCATCGGCCTTGGTGAGCAGCGGGGTCACCAGGCCGTGCACGGTGGCGCCCTCGGTCCGCCGGATGTAGTCGATACCCGCGGTGATATTGCCCCATTGGTCCTGAGCACCGGTCTGCAACGTTGCGCCGTGTCGGCGGTACAGCTCCCGGTAATCCAGGGATTGCAGCAGCACGTAGGAGAACTCCGTGTAGCTGATCCCGTCGGTCAGCCGGCGGGCCACCACATCGCGGGCGAGCATCCGGTTGACCGAGAAATGCTTGCCCACTTCGCGCAGGAAGTCCAACGCGGACATCTGCGACGTCCAGCTGTAGTTGTTCTCGACGATCGCGGCGTTGCTGCCCTCGAAGCTGACGAAGCGACTCACCTGAGCACGAAGCCGCTCAGCCCACTCATGGACGACATCGGTCTCGTTCATGACACGTTCACCGGTCATCTTCGGATCGCCGATCAGGCCGGTTGCGCCACCGACCAGCAGAATCGGGCGATGCCCGGCTTCCTGAAACCTGCGTGCGACCAGCAGTTGCATCAGATGGCCGATGTGAAGGCTTGCCGCTGTCGGATCAAAACCCACATAAGACGTCACCGGCCCGCTGTCCAGATGGGCCGCAAGAGCGTCCACGTCCGTCGATTCGGCTACAAAGCCACGCCAGGTCAGTTCATCAAGCAGTGCATTCACCCGGCCAGACTAGCGGGCCGGCCCCGAACTCAGGCCTTCGCCCAGGCGGCGGCAGCCGCCGCGGTTGCACCCAATTCGGCGATCTGCTCGCGCACCCGATCGGGTGCCGTGCCGCCGCGTCCGTTACGCGAGGCGACCGACCCCTCGATCGTCAACACGTCGAGGACCTGCGGAGTCAGTTCCGGCGCGATCTCGCTCAACTGCTCGGGTGTGAGATCGGCCAACCCGATGCCGGCGCCCTCGCAGAACTGGACCGCGGCCCCGGCGATGTCGTGTGCCCGGGCGAACGGAACGCCCCGTCGCACCAGCCAGTCGGCCATGTCGGTGGCCAGCGAGAAGCCCCGCGGCGCGGCCTGGGCCATCCGGTCGGCATCGAAGCGCAGGGTGCCCACCATGCCGGCGACCGCGGGCAACAGCACGTGCAACTGATCGACCGAATCGAACAGCGGCTCCTTGTCCTCCTGGAGATCGCGGTTGTAGGCCAGCGGGAGTCCCTTGCAGGTAGCGAGCAGGCCGCTGACATTGCCGATCAGGCGTCCGGCCTTGCCACGAGCGAGCTCAGCGACATCGGGATTCTTCTTCTGCGGCATGATGCTCGAACCGGTCGACCATGCGTCGTCCAGTTTCGCGAAGCCGAACTCCGGGGTCACCCAGATGATGACGTCCTCCGAAAGCCGCGAGAGATCCACGCCCACCTGAGCGAGCACGTAGCTCGCCTCGACGATCACGTCGCGGGCAGCGGTACCGTCGATCGAGTTCGGTACCGACGAATCGAATCCGAGATCGGTCGCCACCAGTTCGGGATCCAGCCCCAGCGAGGTGCCGGCGAGCGCGGCCGAGCCGTAGGGGCTCACGGCGGCTCGCTTGTCGAGGTCCTGCAGCCGGGCGATGTCGCGTAGCAGCGGCCAGGCGTGCGCCAACAACTGGTGGGACAGCAGCACCGGCTGCGCGGTCTGCATGTGGGTGCGTCCGGGCATGATCGCGCCCAGATGCGCGTTCGCCTGATCGCGCAGCGCCTCGACGACGCCGAGCACGTCGAGGGTGAGCAGGCGGATCTCGCGGCGCAGCCAACGCCGGATCAGTGTCGCGATCTGGTCATTGCGTGAGCGGCCGGCGCGAAGGCGTCCGCCCAGCTGCGGTCCGATGCGTTCGATCAGCAGCCGCTCCAACGCACCGTGCACATCCTCGTCGCCGGGATCGGCGGTAACCGCGCCGCGGGCCACGTCGGCGCGCAGCTGCTGCAGCGCAGCCACCATGGCCTCGTGGTCCTCGTCGGTGAGCAGCCCGGCCCGGTGCAACGCCGCGGCATGAGCGATCGAGCCGTCCAGGTCGTCCAGTGCCAGCCGCCAGTCGAAGTGAGTAGAGACCGACAGCGCGAACATCGCATCGGCGGGGCCCCCTGCGAAGCGGCCACCCCACAGGAATCCTTCGGCGTGCTGTGCTGCTGGTTGATCGGATACGTGTGTCACGCGTTCATCATGGCGCACTTGATGATCGCCTGCCATCTCAGCCACGCGCCGCGTCGTCTCCGGTGCCCTCGCGGGACTCCCCCGACGCCAGCCCACTGAACCAGTTCGCCAGCTCCTGACCGCCATCGGCATCCCGAGCGATCACCAGGATCGAGTCGTCACCGGCGATAGTGCCCAAAATGGCGTCGCGGGCGACACGATCGATCACCGAAGCGAAGTACTGGGCCGCGCCCGGCGGGGTCTTGAGAATGGTCAGGTTGGCCGATCCCGACGCGGAGATCAACAGCTCGGCGCATACTCGTGCCAGCCTCGCCTCATGGGCCGAATGATCGGAGGCGATCTCGGTGGCCGGCGGGGCATAGACCAGAGCACCTGCCGCATTGCGGACCCGCACAGCCCCGATCTCCAGGAGATCCTTGCTGAGCGTGCCCTGGCTGACGCTGATGCCGCCCGCGGCGAGCAGATCGGCCAGTTCAGCCTGCGAGCCGATCTCGCGGCGCTGAATCAGCTCGATGATGCGGGCCTGGCGGGCGACTCGCGTCGATGCTCGTGGTTGAGCCTCCTCACTCACGGCGCCGACTCCTGGGCGATGACCACGCCCAGCACCTGCGCGAATCTGTCGATGATCTCGTCGGTGACGACCAGTGGCGGTGCGAGCCGCAGCACGCTCGGACGAGGCGCGTTGATGATCCATCCGCTATCGAGCATGGCATCGGCCACCCGCGGGGCGATGTCAACGCTCAGCACGATGCCGCGCAGCAGGCCCCGGCCACGCACGGTCTCGATCTGGGGCAGCCCCAGATCCATGACCGCCTCGGCCAAACGATCACCCAGCTCGCGTGCCCGGACGAGCAGGTCGTCGTCCTCGATGGTCTTGAGGACGGCCAGCCCGGCCGCAGCCGCGATCGGATTGCCAGCGAAGGTGCTGCCATGGCTGCCGGGCGTGAGTAGTTCTCCGGCGGGCCCGATGGCGATGCATGCGCCGATCGGCACCCCGTTGCCCAGACCCTTGGCGATCGTGATCAGATCGGGATCCAGCCCGTCGGCCACCGAGGTCAGCCACTCCCCACAGCGTCCGACACCGGTCTGCACCTCGTCGACCCACAACAGGGCACCGTGCGCACGGGTCAGGTCCCGCAGACCCGGCAGGAACCCGGCGGGTGGGCACACCACGCCGCTTTCACCCTGGATGGTCTCGACGACCACAGCAGCGGTCTGGTCGTCGATGGCCGCCGCGGCAGCGTCCAGATCCCCGTATGGCACGAAGACCACGTCACCGGGCAGCGGTTCGAACGGCTCGCGGTACTTGGCGGTCGACGTCAGCGCGAGCGCTCCCATCGTCCGGCCGTGGAAGGAGCCCTCCATGGCGATGATCTTGGTCCGGCCGGTGAGCCGGGTGATCTTGAAGGCCGCCTCGTTGGCTTCGGTGCCCGAGTTCGCGAAATAGACCCGGGCCGCTCGATCTCTGGCGCCGCCGGTGGCCAGCTCGGCCAGCCGCTCACCCAGTTCGATCTGCGGGACGGACGCGAAGAGGTTCGAGATGTGGCCGAGGGTTGCCATCTGCTCGCTGACCGCCCGCACGACGGCCGGATGGGCCTGGCCCAGCCCGCCGACCGCGATGCCGCTGAACATGTCGGTGTAGCGATTGCCGTCGGCGTCCCACAACGAGCAGCCCTCGCCGCGCACGAAGACGGTCTTCGGCAGGCCGAAGTTGTGCATCATGGAGTTCTGGTATCGCTTCAGCCACTCTGTCTGGGTGGGCATCATGCCTCCTGAATCTGCTCGGCGGCACGGACCATGGTGCCCATGCCCTCGTCGGTGAAGATCTCCAGCAGCAGGGCGTGCTTGATGCGGCCGTCGATGATGGTGGCGCGCTCGACCCCCGATTCCACTGCCCGCAGGCAGGCTTCCATCTTGGGACGCATGCCCGACTCGAGGGTCGGCATCAGCTGGCGAAGTTCGGTGGAGTCGATCTCCTTGATGATGCTCTGCGAATCGGGCCAGTCCGCGTACAGGCCGGCCACGTCGGTCAGCACGACCAGGCGATCGGCACCCAGCGCAGTCGCCAGCGCCGCAGCGGCGGTGTCCGCGTTGACGTTGTAGACCAGGTCTCCCGGGCCGGGCGCGACCGTCGCCACCACAGGGACGCGCCCGGCGTCGATGAGGTCGATCACTGCGTCCGGGTTCACCGTCGCGACGTCACCGACCTGACCCAGGTCGATGTCCTCGCCGTCGAGTTGGATCGTCTTGGGCTCGGCGGTGAACAACCCGGCGTCCTCACCCGACAGGCCCACCGCGAACGGCGCGTAGCGATTGATCAGATTGACCAGCTCACGGCCGACCTGACCAACCAGCACCATCCGGACGACATCCATCGCCTCGGGCGTGGTCACCCGCAGTCCGCCCCGGAATTCCGAGCGGATATCGAGCCGCTTGAGCATGGACGAGATCTGCGGACCGCCGCCATGGACGACGACCGGCTTCACACCGCACTGGCGCAAGAAGACGATGTCTTGCGCGAAGGCACACTTGAGCTCGTCGTCGATCATGGCGTTGCCGCCGTACTTGATGACCATGATCTTGCCGGCATAGTCCATCAACCACGGCAGTGCCTCAATCAGCACCCCGGCCTTGGAGATCAGGGTCGATTCGTCGTTGGTTCTGTGCAGTGCCATCAGGAGCTGTACTCCGCATTCTCTTTGACGTAGCCGTAGGTCAGATCGTTGGTCCAGATGGTCGCCTTGTGCTCGCCGGCGTGCAGGTCGACCAGGACCTGGCATTCGCGCCCCGTGAGGTCGACCAGTTCGCGCGGGTCACCTACTCCCCCGGCCCGGCAGACCTGGACGCCGTTCATCGTGACATCCAGTTCGTCGGCCTCGAAGGCGGCAGAGGTGACGCCGATCGCCGAGAGCACTCGTCCCCAGTTGGGATCGTTGCCGAAGATCGCGCACTTGAACAGATTGCTGCGGGCGATTTCCCTGGCCACCTCCAGAGCGTCCTGTTCGGACGCGGCCCCGGTCACCTCCACGGCGATGTCATGGCTGGCGCCCTCGGCATCGCCGATGAGCTGACGGGCCAGACTCCAGCAGACCCTGGCCAGGTTGGTGGTGAAATCGTCCAGGTCAGGGATGGTGCCGGAGGCCCCCGAGGCGAGCGCGAGCACCGTGTCGTTCGTGGACATGCAGCCATCGGAATCGATCCGGTCGAAGGTCAGCGCGGTGGCCTTCTGCAGGCAGGTCTGCAGGTCGGGCGCCGATATCTCGGCGTCGGTCGTGATGACCACGAGCATGGTGGCCAGCGCGGGTGCCAGCATGCCGGCTCCCTTGGCCATGCCGCCGATGGTGTAGCCCTCGCCCTCGGCAAGCGCCTGCTTCGGCACGGTGTCGGTGGTCATGATGGCGTGAGCCGCAGCGTCACCACCGTCAGCGCTCAGCTGGTCAGCGGCCGCCGCGATACCCGACAGCACAGCAGCCATCGGAAGCCGGACGCCGATCAGCCCGGTGGAACAGACCGCAACATCGTCCGGTTCACAGTCCACGGACTGAGCGACGGCCTTGGCGGTGGCTGCCGCATCCTCGAGGCCGGGAGCGCCGGTGCAGGCGTTGGCACCGCCGGAGTTGAGCACCACCGCGTGCAGCACGCCGTCGGCGACAGCTCGTCGCGACCAGATGACCGGAGCCGCGACCACGCGGTTCGAGGTGAAGACCGCGGCCGCATCGAACCGCGGACCCTGGTTGACGACCAGCGCCAGATCGGCCTTGGCAGTGGACTTGATGCCCGCCGCGATTCCTGCGGCGGCGAATCCCTGGGCTGCGGTGATGCTCACGGTGCGACTCCTATCGCCGATAGTCCGGTCGTCTCGGGCAGTCCGAGCGCCAGGTTCATGGATTGAATGGCACCACCTGCGGTGCCCTTGGTCAGGTTGTCCAGCACGCCGACGGCGACCAGACGGCCGGCCGCTTCGTCCACGGTCACCTGCACCTGGAAGCCGTTGCTGCCGAGCACCGATTTCGATGCGGGCCACTGGCCTGGCGGAAGCAGCCGGCAGAACGGCTCGTCGGCATAACTATCGGCGTATGCCGCCCGGACATCAGCCGCACCGACCCCGCTGATCGGGGCCGTGACCACCGCGAGGATGCCGCGCGACATCGGGGCGAGCATCGGGGTGAAGCTGACGGTCGGGTCGGTGGCGCCGAGCAGGCTGAGATTCTGCAGGATCTCGGGCACATGACGGTGCATCCCGCCCACCCCGTAGGCGCTCATCGAATTGAACAGCTCGCTGCCCAGCAGGTGCGGCTTGGCTGCCTTGCCGGCACCCGAGGTGCCGGAGGCGGCGGCGACGGTGATGTCCTGGCCGGTGATCAGTCCGTGAGTCAGTGCCGGCAGCAGGGAAAGGGTGACGTTGGTCGGGTAGCAGCCCGGTACCGCGATCTGCTTGGTCGCCGCGAGCTTGGCGCGCTGGCCGGGCAGTTCCGGCAGGCCGTAGGGCCAGGTTCCGGCATGCTCGCTGCCGTAGAACTTCGTCCATTGCGCGGGATCGATGAGCCGGAAGTCGGCTCCGCAGTCGATCACCAGCGTGTCGGCGCCCAGCTCGGCGGCGATCGGCGCGGATGCGCCGTGCGGCAACGCAAGGAAAACGACGTCGTGCCCGGCCAGGTTGTCGGGGGTGGTGTCGAGCACCTCGCGGTCGGCCAGCTGTGGCAGATTCGGCAGGTGCTCACCGAGCTTCGTACCCGCATTGGAGTGCGCCGTCAGGTTTCCGATGGTCAGCTCGGGGTGCGCAGCAGCGAGACGCAAGACCTCGCCGCCCGCATAACCGGTGCAGCCTGCCACCGCTATCGAATACGTCATGCGCATAACTATGCCGTGGAGGTAATAGATATGCAACTTCTTCCGGTGCGTTCCAGTGCCGGCGCTAGACTCCGAGGCTGTGAGGTTCGATGATCTGTCAACGGCGACCCGCGCCGACGCCGAAGCCGTCGCCGATGCGCTCAGCGACGTGAAACGGCTGGGCGTCGCCTACTCGGGCGGCGTCGATTCGGCGGTCCTGCTGGCTCTGTCGGTGCGCGTGCTGGGACGCGATCGGGCGCTGGGCCTGCTCGCCGACTCGCCGTCGCTGGCTCGTCACGAATTGCAGATCGCTCGCTCGGTCGCCGCGCAGCTGGGCGCGGACGTGGTCGAATTCGCCACTCACGAGGGCGATCGTCCGCAATACCGGGCCAATGGAGCCGATCGCTGCTTCTACTGCAAGGACGAGCTGTTCACCGTCATCTCCGAGACGCTGGCCGAAGACCTGTCGTTGGACGCGGTCGCCTACGGTGAGAACGCCGACGATGCCAAGCGTCTCGACCGGCCTGGGGCCGAGGCCGCGACCCGGCACCGGGTGTTGCGTCCGCTTGCCCAGGCAGGGATCACCAAGGCTCGCGTGCGGGCCCTGGCGCACGATCTGGGGTTGTCGGTGGCCGACAAACCCGCCGCGCCCTGCCTGGCTTCGCGGATTCCGCACGGTGAACAGGTCACCCCCGAGAAACTGCGTCAGGTGGAGACTGCGGAGCAGGTGCTCCGCGACCTGGGCTTCTCCGATTCCCGCGTGCGTCATCACGGCAAGATCGCCCGAATCGAGGTCCCGCTGGCAGAGATCGGACGGTTCGCCGACGACACCGTCCGTGAGCAGGCGCTGCGGGCGATCCGGGCGTCCGGGTTCGCCTACGTGACCATCGATCTGGCCGGGATGCAGTCGGGTGCGTTCACCATGCAGATCATTACCCGGCACGACTGAACTCCCCGGCTCCGCGCGCCTCAGCCCGCCGCCACCGCCTGGACTCCACTGACCAGCATCCGCAAGCCGAGTTCGAAACCGTCCTCGTCCAGGGCTGGGGTCGGCGAGGTCAGCACCCCCACCGCGAGCAGGTTCTGCCTGGTCTGCTCCTGGATGACGTGGCCCAAGACGAAGTGGACGATTGCGCGGGTCGCGCGCCGGGCATCGTCCGGCGGCCACCCCTCGGCTTCGAGCACCTCGACGGCGCCGGCATCGGGGACACGTGTGCACAAGCCCACTGCCAGGCTGGCCGCGACGAGCTCGGCGGCGTCGCGATGGGTCAGCAGCACCTCGCGCAGATCACGTGCCCATCCCGCGATCGACATCGATTCATCGCAGGGCGCCTGACCGGCGAGGATGGCATCGGAGACCGCAGCGAGCAGGGTCTGCTTGTTCGCGAAATGCCAGTAGATGGCGGCAGCCTGCACGCCCAGCGCATCGGCGATGCGGCGCATCGACAGGTCCGCCAAACCGTATTGGTCGAGGATTCCGAGAGCGGCATCGACGATGCCCGCCTTACTCACAGCCACCCCCTGACCATACCCGGGTGTCCTGCCCCATCGGCGCACTGTTTCTGTTTCGTTGCCGCGATCGGCGATACTTGCTCAGGGGCTCCGCGAGTTGCCATGCACGATCGCGAGGCCTCACCAAATGAAAGGGCGACAGATGTCGAAATACGAACAGGCGAGCAGATTGCAGGGTGTGCACTACGACGTGCGCGGAAAGAACATGGTTGAGGCTCAGCGCATGGAGGCTGAGGGCCAGCGGGTGCTGCACCTCAACATCGGCAATCTCGCCAGCTTCGGATTCGCTCCGCCCGAAACGATGGTGCGCACGTTCATCACCCATCTTCATGAATCCGATGGCTATTCCGATGCGCGTGGCATCTATTCGGCGCGCACCGCGGTTGCGAACTACTACCAGACCCGCGGGCTGAACGTCGATGTCCCGCAGGTACTGATCGGTAATGGTGTCAGCGAACTGATTTCCATGATTCTGCAGGCCATGACCAATATCGGCGACGAGATCCTCATTCCCGCGCCGGACTACCCGCTGTGGACGGCGCAGACCGTGTTGTCGGGCGGGCATCCGGTGCATTATCTGTGTGACGAGTCGAACGGCTGGCAGCCGGACATCGAGGACATCAAGTCGAAGATCACTCGGCGCACCAAGGCGATCGTCGTGATCAACCCCAACAATCCGACCGGCGCTGTCTATTCACGGGAGTTGCTGCAACAGATCGCCGACATCGCCCGGGAGAATGAATTGGTCGTGCTGGCCGACGAGATCTACGAGAAGATCCTCTATTCGGGCGAGCATCTCAATATGGCCGGCCTGACCGGGTCGGATGTCTTGTGCTTCACATTCTCCGGGCTTTCCAAGGCCTACCGGGCGTGCGGTTGGCGGGCCGGCTGGCTGGTGTCGACCGGACCACTGGACGATGCGACGGACCTTTTTGAAGGTCTGCAGCTCCTGGCGAATATGCGAATGTGCGCGAACGTGCCGGCTCAGCACGCGATCCAGACTGCGCTCGGTGGCTATCAGTCGATCGATGACATGGTGAAGCCGGGCGGACGATTCCACGATCAACTGCAGGTGGCCCACAAGCTGCTCAATGACATTCCCGGGATCAGCTGCGAACCTGCTCGCGGTGCCCTCTACCTGTTCCCGCACCTCAATGCCGAGATGTTCGACATCGAGGACGACGAGGAATGGGCGCTGGGTCTACTGCGCCGCAAGAAGATCCTGATCAGCCATGGCCGCGGCTTCAACTGGCCGCATCCGGATCACTTCCGCTTGGTGGCGCTGCCCGAGGAGTCGGTGCTGCGCGAGGCCGTCGGACGCATCGCCGAGTATTGCGAGGAGACCCGCGTCATCGACTGAGCGCCTCGTCCAGCACACCACAGCCTCCGACAATCGCGTCCGCTGCCGAGTGTTCGGCAGCGGACGCTGTTCTGGGTGGCCGTTGGCGAGGGCCGCAGGCTGGCCCGATGGGCGGCCACGGGGCGACCGGGACCTGGGCGCCTCAAGCGCGCTGGCTGGCCCCGCAGTCCTGAGCGGCCTTGGCCACGGCGGCCTCCCGCGCGACGGCGGCCTCAGCCTCGGTCAGCGTCCGGTCGGCGGCCCTGAATCCCAGCGCGAAGGCCAGGGACTTCTTGCCTTCCCCGATCTGCGCCCCGGTGTAGATGTCGAAGAGCCGGATCGATTCCAGCAGCTCGCCGGCGCCGTCGATCAGCGCTCGCTGAACCTCGGCGGCCGGCACGTCGACGTCCACGATCAAGGCGACATCCTGCTTGGTCATCGGGTAGGACGACAGCGGCGCGATCTCGCCGCCGCGTGGTGCCGTGGCGATCAGGACATCCAGATTCAGCTCTACCGCGCAGGCCCGCTCCGGCAGACCGTAGGCCTTGACCACCGATGGGTGCAGTTCTCCCGCGTGCCCGATCACCACGAGCTGGTCGCCGACCTGGACGCCGAGTTCGGCGCAGCGACCAGGATGCCAGGGTGTGTGGGCCACCGCCCGCCGAACCAGTGTCGACCCGAGCGCCGAGGCGGCCGTCTCGGCGAAGTAGACGGCGTGTGTCCAGTCCGCCCTGATCGCGGGATGCTGCCAGCCGGCCGGTAGCCAGTTGCCGGTGAGCACAGCGGCCAGCATCCGCGGCTGGTCGGGCAGGTTGCCGGTCACCGCCTTGATCTCGGCGTCGCTGGGACGATGGGAGACATCGGGCACCGGAGCCGGGGCCGAGCCGTTGGCCCAGAACACCGAACCGCATTCGAACAGTGCCAGATCGTCCTGCGAGCGCGAGGTGTTGCGAGCGACCGCGGTGAACAGCCCCGGCAGCAGGGTGGTTCGCATGAATGGCTGGGTATCGGCCAGCGGGTTGGCCAGCTGCACCAGTGCGCGGCGCGGATCGTCCGGGCTCAGCCCGAGCTTGTCGAGTTCCTCGGAGCTGATGAACGGCAGCGTGATGAGTTCGGCGAATCCGGCCTGCGCGATCGCGGCGAGTACCGCACGACGCGAACGCTGTTCGAAGCTCAGCCCCCGTCCCGCGGCAGCACGCGGCACCTCGGCGGTGATCAGCTCGAGGCCGAGTTTGCATCCGACCTCTTCGACGTAGTCGTAGGGATCCACCAGGTCGCCGCGCCAGGTCGGCGGCACCAGGTCGAGCCAGCCATCGGGTTGCTCGGTGACCTCGACGCACGATGCCCTCAGCACGTCGACCACCTGCTGCGCACTGATCTGCGCTCCCAGGATCCTGGCAGGCAGGTCGGCCCGGATCCGCTGAGTGGGCATCACCGGGACCTCACCGGTCAAGGTGTAATCGTCGGCCAGCTTCCCGCCACCCAGTTCGGCCATCAGCCGGGCCGCTGCCTGTGCCGCGGCAAGCGGCAACGCGGGATCGACGCCCCGGGCGAAGCGGACCGACGCTTCCGACGCCAGCTTGTGACGGCGGAACGTGCGTCCGATGCTGGCGGGATCGAAATGAGCCGCCTCCAGCACGATGTTGCGGGTCGACGCCGAGAGCTCGGTGGTCCGGCCGCCCATGACGCCGGCCAGGCCGATCGGGCCGGAATCATCGGTGATCAGCAGATCCTCGGCCGACAGTGTCCGGTCGACATCGTCGAGGGTTACCAGATGCTCACCGTCGACCGCTTGACGCACCACGATGGTGCCCTGGAGTGCGTCCGCGTCGTAGGCGTGCAGCGGCTGCCCGGATTCGAGCATCACGTAGTTCGTGATGTCGACGTTGAGGCTGATCGAACGCATGCCCGCCGCAGCCAGCCGGTGTGACATCCACAGCGGGGTGGGCGCCTGCGGGTCGACGCCGGTGATGGTCAGCGCACTGAACAGCGAGCAGTTGGACGAATCCAGCCGGACCGGATATCCGGCATCGGTCTGGGTGGCGACAACCTCGGCGTACGGATCGGTGAATTCGACGCCGAAGGCCTGCGCCGTTTCGCGGGCCATGCCTCGCATGCTCAGGCAGTATCCGCAATCGGGGGTGACATCGATCTCGAGCACCTCGTCGCGGGCCTGCAGAAGGTCCATCGCGTCGGCACCGAGGGTCGGTGGTTTGCCGTCCACCAGCTCGGGAAGCACCAGAATCCCGGTGTGGTCCTCGCCGATGCCCAGCTCATCGACCGCGCAGATCATGCCGTCGGAGATGTGACCATAGGTCTTACGGGCGGAGATCGCGAATCCCCCAGGCAGCACCGCACCGGGCAGCGCCACCACGACGGCGTCACCGGCGGCGAAGTTGTGCGCACCACAGACGATGCCTCTGGGTTCCGCCTCCCCGACGTCCACCTGGCACCAGCGAATGACCTTGCCGTTCTTCTGCGGCTCGTCCACGGATTCGAGGACGCGTCCGACCACGACCGGGCCGCTGACTTCAGCGCCCGTGACCTCAATGCGCTCGACCTGTAGGCCCACGCGGGTGAGCGCGTCGGCGACCTGCTGGGTGGTGACAGCTGCCGGCAGCGCGACCATCTCGCGCAGCCACGACATGGGAACCCTCATCGGGCGCCTCCTTGCAGTGAACGGGGGAACCGGATATCGCCTTCGACGAAGTCGCGTAGGTCGGCGGCGTTGTTACGGAACATGACCGTGCGATCCACGCCCATCCCGAACGCGAAACCCGAGTAGACGTCGGTGTCGATGCCGGCCGCCTTGAGCACGCGCGGGTTGACCACGCCGCAGCCACCCCATTCGATCCAGCCCTCCGATTTGCAGGTCCGGCAGGGGCGGTCGGGGTTGCCCACCGAATCGCCGTGGCAGACAAAGCATTCCAGGTCCATTTCGGCGCTGGGCTCGGTGAACGGGAAGTAGTGCGGACGAAGCCGGGTGCGCACCTCGCCGAACATCGCCTGCGCGAGATGATCGAGGGTGCCTTTCAGGTGACCCATCGTGATGCCCTTGTCAACGACCAGTCCTTCGAGCTGGTGGAAGACCGGCAGATGGGTCGCGTCGTACTCGTCGGCACGGTAGACCTTGCCCGGGCTGACGATGTAGACCGGCAGGTCACGGCTCAGCAGAGTACGCATCTGGACCGGGCTGGTCTGGGTCCGCAGCAGCTTGTGATCGGACGCCGGCTCGACGAACAAGGTGTCCGACAGCCCGCGCGCCGGATGATCGGGGCCGATGTTGAGCGAGTCGAAGTTCAGCCATTCCGACTCGAGTTCGGGTCCTTCGGCTACTTCCCAGCCCATGGCGACGAAAACGTCGCACATGTCGTTGATCAGCGCGGTGATCGGATGCAGGGCCCCTTCGGGATGCATGTCGACCGGAAGCGTGACGTCGACGCGTTCGGTTTGCAGGGCGGCCTCCAGTTCGGCCGCGTTGAGCTCGTTCTGCCGGGCCGCCACTGCAGCGTTCACCGAGCCGCGGGCCTGTCCAACGAGTTGGCCGGCGTGTTTGCGCTGGCCGGGCTCCAGCTTGCCGATAGCACGGTTCGCCAGGGCAAGCGGCGATTTGTCGCCGGCATGATCGATGCGCACCTGCTTGAGCTCGGCGGTGGTCGTTGCGGCGCCGACAGCTGCGAGCGCGGCATCAACCAGTCGCATGATCTCGCCGACATCGAGCGGATTGGGGTCTTGGTCTGCGGATTCTGAGGTAGTCATGGGCTCCCCTCGGGTTTCTGATTCTCGACGGCATCAGGCCGCTCGCAGCCTGCTGCGCACGGGCATGGTCGTCAGTTTGCTGGGCCACCCGCCGACATATCGACTGGCGAGGTGGCAATGGTCGGTGATCGAAGAGCAGGCCTAGACCTGCGCGATAAACGTCGCGACTCCAGCGACCCGGCTGGCTCCACGGAAGATTGCACCGACAAGCATGGGCTCATGCTATCGCATGGTGTTGGGCGCTGGCCGTGGCGTACAGGCAGACCGCCGCCGCGGTCGACAGGTTGAGGCTCTCCGCGCGCCCCCACATGGGAATCGAAACGACCTCATCGACCAGATCGACGACGTCGGCGGGCAACCCCCACGCCTCGTTGCCCATCACCCAGGCCGTCGGACGCGCGAGCTCGGCGTGCGGAATCCGGTCGAGGCCGCGACCGCCGGCATCGGCGGCCAGCACCTGCATGCCCTGGTCGCGCGCCCAGCTCACGGCTTCGTCCAGCGAGGGTCCGCTGACCACCGGAAGGTGAAAGATGCTGCCCACCGAGGCTCGCACCGTCTTGGGGTTGGTGCGTTCCACCGAGCCGTGGGTGAGGATCACCCCGTCGGCCCCGAACGCGTCCGCGCACCGGATCACGGTGCCCGCATTGCCGGGGTCGCGCACCTGGGCGCAGATGACCACTAGCCGCGATCCGGAGGGCAGATCCTCGAGCCGGGCGGCAGTGTCGTGGACGATGGCGAAGATTCCCTGGCTGGTGACGGTGTCAGCCAACTGGGCGATCTCGCGCTGGCCGGCCTGGACGAGCGGGATGCCGGTGGCGAGCGCAAGGATCTCGCGATGCCGGCCGGGATCGTCCACGATCAGCAATCTGATCTGCTCGGGGTCGGCGAGCGCCTCCCGGACGGCCTGAGTGCCCTCGACCAGGAACTCGCCGGCGGCCTGGCGGCCCTTGCGTTGATGCAGTCGGCGGGCCGAACGCACCTGCGCCTGGGAGATCGGCGCGAGGGCATTCGGCCCGCCGTGGATGTCGGTCACTACCTCAGGCGACAGGCTGCTGAGCAGACTGGGCGACCTTTACGAGGCCGGCGAAAGCAACCGGATCGTTGACCGCCAGCTCAGCGAGCATCTTGCGATCGACCTCGACGTTGGTGGCCTTCAGACCCGCGATGAAGCGGTTGTAGGTCATGCCGTTCTCCCGGCAGGCCGCGTTGATCCGCTGGATCCACAGGCTGCGGAAGTCGCCCTTCTTGGCGCGGCGGTCGCGGAATGAGTAGACACCGGAGTGCAGCGTCTGTTCCTTGGCCTTGCGGTACAGGCGGGACCGCTGACCGCGGTAACCGGAGGCCTGCTCCAATACTTCGCGGCGCTTCTTTTGTGCGTTGACTGCGCGCTTGACGCGTGCCATTTCGTGCTCCTTGAAAAGTGGTTCGGGTGGATGGCGACGTCAGCCGCGCTTCGACTTCGGCTTGTAGCTACCGATGAGCTTGCGGATCTTCTTCGCATCCTGAGTCTCCAGAATGCCGTCCACGTTCAGCCGACGGGTACGCTTCGACGGCTTGTGCTCGTTCAGGTGGCCCTTGCCGGCACGCTTGTGCTTCAGCTGGCCGCTGCCGGTTACCTTGAACCGCTTCTTGGCACCGGAGTGCGTCTTCATCTTCGGCATGGTGCCGCTCCATTCTCTCGATCGTCCCGAGGCGGGATGCCGCACCGGGGCAGGGTCCGTTACGAGACCCTCTGGGTCTTATAGGAGGACGTCGGGGTCCATGTTGTCCGCGGGCCCCTTCTTCTTCTTGGGCTGGCCTGAGGCAGATTTCGAGCGGAGCTCGGCCTCGACGCGCCTGTTCTCCTCCGCCGCCTCCTGGCGTTCGGCCATCCGCTTCTCGCGCTGGACGGCTTCGGCTGCCTTGGCCTCGCTCTTCTTGCGGGTGGGAGCCAGCACCATGTGCATATTGCGGCCCTCCAGGCGGGGAGCCTGCTCAACCACACCGTCTTCCGAGACGTCATTGGCGAGTTGTCTGAGTAGATTGACGCCCAACTCGGGACGCGACTGCTCACGACCGCGGAACATGATGGTGATCTTCACCTTGTCGCCGCCCTTGAGGAAGCGGACGACGTGACCCTTCTTGGTCTCGTAGTCATGCTCGTCGATCTTGGGACGCAGCTTCATTTCCTTGATGACGGTGTTCGCCTGGTTGCGGCGCGATTCGCGGGCCTTCTGGGCGTTCTCGTACTTGAACTTGCCGTAGTCCATGAGCTTCGCCACCGGCGGACGTGCGCTGGGGGCGACCTCAACGAGATCCAGATCGTGTTCGTGAGCAAGCTGCAGTGCCTGCTCGATGCGCACGATGCCTACTTGCTCGCCCTGCGGTCCGACCAGGCGTACCTCGGGTACCCGGATCCGCTCATTGATACGGAATTCGTTGCTGATGACTGTCCTCCAATATGTCGTTGGTTTGGCTGATCGGCTTGGGCGGCCCGGTCGCGGTCATGAAAAAAGGCCTTCGCGGACGCGAAGACCTGACGATGAGTGGCTCACGGGCGTCATGGGCGCTCTCGCACCCGCCCTCCCCGGGTATCCTTCTCCCGGGAACCACTGCGGTACCGACCCAAGACCAGCGTTCTGCCGTCGTGGGTGGAGGGTCAGGCCCTCACTTCGTTGGCTCCGGTCTGCACGAGACCGATCAGCATGGTGAATTGTACCGCGATCGGGTGTCGGGACCCAAACTGGTGCTCACCCGTGACAGGCTTTCACTATGAACGATACGACGATCATCGTGCTGATCAGCGTCGCGCTGTCAGCGGTCGCAGTTGTCTGGGCAGTCCTGAAATGGAACTCGCGGCGCAGTGCGCGCTACCTGATGCGCGCTACCGGAGTCATTCTGATGGTCGTGGGGGCCGCGTTCGCCGGTCTCACCGGGCAGGTCGTCGAGTGGATGCGTCATCTGGCACAGCTCACCACCACCATCTCGATCGGTCTTGGGCTGGCCGCGCTCGGGCTGATCGCCTACTTCATTGGCGGGGCCATCAAGGCCCCCACCAAGGACGAGGCCAAGCTGCGCGAGTATGAGCGACAGGCCAAGCGACGCGAGGAGGACGCGAAGGCCGCAGCGAAGGCCGACCGCCTGGCGAAGAAGGCCCAGGGGCCTGCACCGAAGCCCGCCGAGCCGACGGTTGCTCCGCCGCCAGCCGCGCCCGGCGCCGGCGAATCAACCGACCCCGATGACGAGGTGGCCAACATCTTGCGCAAACACAACATCGAGTAGACGACATGCCCACCGGCCAGCGGCCGGTGGGCATTCACATTGTCGGGCCCAGCTCTGTCACAAACGGCAGGCGGACAATTCGCTCACCAGAATGCCGCGAGCGCCCAGGTCGTGCAGATGATCCATCAGCAACTGGTGGCCTCTGGCCGGGACCATCACGCGGACCGCGACCCAGCCCTCCTTCGCCAGTGGCGAGATGGTCGGGCTCTCCAGGCCCGGGGTCAGCGCCGAGGCCTCTTCGACTTGCTCGACGGGGATGTCGTAGTCCATCAGCACATAGTCGCGGGCGACGATGACCCCGGAAAGCCGCTGCTGCAGGTGGGCCAGCGCAAGCGGATCGATGTCGCCCCTGTTCTGGGGGCGCTGCACCAAGATGGCCTCACTCAGCAGAATCGGATCACCGAACAGCTCAAGCCCGGCCTTGCGCAGGGTGGTTCCGGTCTCGACCACATCGGCGATCGCGTCGGCGACGCCCAGCCGGATCGATGATTCCACGGCCCCGTCCAGATGTATCAGTCGCGCGCTGATGCCGCGCGCGTGGAGGTAGTCGCTCAGCAGGCCCGGGTAGCTGGTCGCGATCCGCTTGCCGTTGAGATCCTGGAGCGTCCAGGCCCCATTGGCGGGCGCAGCGAAGCGGAACTTCGAGGCGCCGAAGCCCAACGCCATGATCTCTTCGGCATTGGCCCCTGAGTCGAGCAGCATGTCGCGGCCGGTGATACCCAGGTCGAGCGTGCCCTCTCCCACGTACACCGCGATGTCACGCGGACGCAGGTAGTAGAACTCCACATTGTTGATGTCGTCGACCAGGACGAGGTCTTTGGTATCGCTGCGCTGGCGGTAACCGGCCTTGCTCAACATGGCGGCGGCGGACTCCGAGAGAGCACCCTTGTTGGGCACAGCAATTCTCAGCATTTCTGGCACGTCAGTTCTTTCTTGCCGTCGGGATATCGCAGGTGAAAGTCACAGATAGCGGTAAATGTCATCGGGTGTCAGACCAAGCTTCACCATCATCGTTTGCACGTGATAAATGAGTTGACTCATCTCTTCGGCGGTCTCGTCCAAGGTCTGGTACTCCGATGCCATCCACACCTCGGCGGCCTCCTCCACGATCTTCTTGCCGATCGCGTGGACGCCGGCGTCCAGTCGTTCCACAGTGCCCGAACCCTCGGGACGGGTGGCTGCGATCTCGGTCAGCTGGGCGTACAGGTCTTCGAAAGTCTTGCTCACGTGGGCTAAGCCTAGTGCAGCGCTCAGATGGCCCTGACGACCTCCTTGATTTCGGCCACCATGCCCGGACGCACGGACAGCTCATCGGCACCCAACTCGATCAGGGTCCGGGTGGCGTCGAGGTCGCTGGCCAGATCGCCGCAGACCGCCATCGGGATGCCGGGCAATGCGGCTCTGATCAGCCGGATCAGCTCCAGAACCGCCGGCGAATCCTGCCTGGCCAGCTGCCGGACCGCGTCATTGGTGCGGTCCGCAGCCTGCGTGTACTGGCTGAGATCGTTGGTGCCGACACTGACGAAATCGACCAGTGCAGCGAACTCGGCAACCCGCAACGCGGCGGCAGGCACCTCGATCATCATCCCGACCGGCACCGGATCAACGCCCAGTTCGGCCCGGACGGTCTCGACCTGCTGCTTCGCCCAGGCCATTTCCTCGGGGTCGGTGACCATCGGGATCATCAACTGCAAGTCCACCTGCTGGGCGGCCAGCAATGCCGCCTTGATCTGATCGCGGAAGATCTGAGGCACCTTCCGCATCATCCGGATGCCCCGCTCCCCCAATGCCGGATTGTCCTCGGGCTGATTGGGCATGAACGCGAGCGGCTTGTCGCCGGAGGGGTCCCAGGTCCGGATCGTGATCGGTCCCCCGATGGTCTGACCGATCCGCACGAAGACCTCGGTCTGTGCCTCAACGCTCGGAGCGGTGAGGTCCTTGGCGAAGATGTTCTCGGTGCGCACCACGCCGCTGCCGTCGGCGCCCTGGTGAGCCGCCGCCTGAGCGTCGTCCACCGAACCGATGTTGGCCTCCACCTTGATCGTCTGGCCGCTGGTGGTGACCGCCGGTTCATGAGCGCGCAGCTGCGCTCGCTCGGCGGCTGCGGTGCGTTCGGCGTTACGGCGTGCCAGTTCGACGCGCAGGGCTTGGTCGGGATGCGGCCAGAATTCGCGGGCAACCGGATCGAAAGCCACCAACTGGCCGTCGGTGATCTCGGCGGCCTCCCGGCAGCCGGTCAGCACCGGGATACCGCGGGCTTGAGCGGCGAGCATGCCGTGCCCACTGGAACCGCCGGCGATGGTCACCACACCCATGCACAACCTCGGATCAAGCCGCATCGCGGTCGCCGCGTCGAGTTCTTCGAGCACCCAGATCCGCGGCTCGTCGGGAGTCTCCTGTTCGAGCCGACGCCCGAGCAGCGCCAGCAGCAGCATCCGCCGCAGGCTCCGCAGGTCCTGGCCACGTTCACGCAGGTAGGCATCGGTGAACTTGTCGAAGGAACGCGCCATGCCGGTCAGCTGGTCGTCCACCGCATCGACGGCACTGAAACCGGCGGTGATCCGCCCGACCACGCCGTGCTGCAACTCGCGATCGGCCAGCATCATCCGCTGAGCCTCGAGGATGCCCGGCACCGCTTCGCCGCCGGCGATGATGCTGTCCAAGAACTCGTCGACCTCTGCCACGGCCCCGTTGAAGCGCGCCAGTTCGTCCTTGGGTGTCAGCGGGCGGTAGTCACCGACCGGTGGACGCAGGCCGACCTGGGTCACCGGGGCCATGACCGCTCGGCGTTCGGCGGCCGCCGGGACGTCACCGAATGCCCGTACCGCGGCGGCGCGTCCTGGGTGTCCGCTGCCGGCCTCGCTCGTGCGTGCGGCCCGGGGTTTGAGATCCTCACCGTAGTTCTGGGTGGCCAGTCCGGCCAGCACATCGCGGGCGGTGTCGGCGTCCGGTCCCGAGATCCGCGCCTCGAGGATCTGTCCGCAGGCCACTTCTAGTCCTGCGATGCTCGACAAGCTGTCGCCCCGTGCGGTGCCTCTGCCGGTGGAGGCGTTGCTGAAAGTAACGTCGGCGTCCAAGCCGCGCAACGAGGTGACGATCATCGCTGCCGGCCGCACATGAATGCCGTGCGGATTGCGCACCGTCGCCCGCCAGACCACTCGGTGGTTGGGCGCTGGCTGTTTCGCCGGCGGACGCGCCACCTGCAACAGCTCGGGGCTATGTTTGCCGTCGGTCAGGTGAGCGGACTTCGCCTGCAGCGCACCCCGAGCCTCCTGATCGACCTCGACCAGCGACGCGCCGGTAGAGGCGCTCACGACTGCCGACAACAGCCCCTCCACCAAGGGCGCGGGACTGATCATGACCCGTTTGGCGAGGTCACCATCCAAGAACTCGATCGCCAACTCGGTGCTGAGTACCGCGCTGCCCAGATCGAGCAGCACCAGCACACCATCGGGCGAATCGACCGAGGCGATCGCCAAAGCGATGGCCGCGGCATCGGTACCGAAACTGCCGTCGTCCATGCCGGCGGCCACCGCAATTCTGGGTGCATCCGCCGGGACCATCTGCTGGGCCAAGGCCACTACGTCGTCGGCCAGCGGACGGCTGTGCGAGACGACAACGATTCCGATCACGCGAGCGTCCTCGCCGCCGCAACCAGCAGCAGGGTGGCGCTGGTCGCGCCCGGATCGGCGACTCCGGCGCTGCGCTGGCCGAGATAGGACGCCCGGCCCTTGCGCGCCACCATCGGCACCGTGGCGTCGCGGCCTGCTGCTGCCGCGTCGGCCGCCGACTGCCAGGGATGGTCGGGTTCATTCTCGAAGGCATCCGTGGCCGGGATCAGCGCATCCAGCATCGTCTTGTCGCCGAGGTTCGCCTTGCCTCGATCCATGACACCCTGGACGCCGGCTCGCAGCGCCTCCAGCCAGGCGGCGTGCCCGATCGGGCCGTCGTCGGGCAGAGCCGCGGCCAGCCGCAGGAAGAAGGTGCCGTACAGCGGACCGGAGGCGCCGCCGATCGTGCTGATCAGTGTCATGGCGGTCTTCTTCGCATATGAGCGGGCGTCGGCGAAGTCGGCCGGATCGAGCGCGGCGACCGCCTTGGTGCCGCGGACCATGTTCGCGCCATGGTCCGCGTCGCCGATCTGACGGTCGAGATCGGTCAGCAGTGCCTCGTTCTCGGCGACCTCGGCTGCGAAGGCATCCAGCCAGCCGCCGAGTATCTGTGGTGACAGCTCCATTCTCGCTACCACCGCAGGCCCGTGGTCGACACCGGGGCGTCCCAGTAGTCGAGCAGTTCGCTGTCGGCTTTGACCAAGGTGATCGAAGCTCCGGCCATTTCGAGCGAGGTGATGTAGTTGCCGACGAGATTGCGGGCGATCTGCACGCCTCGGGCAGCCAGTAGATCGCTGACCTCGGCATACAGCCCGTAGAGTTCGATCAGCGGCGTGCCACCCATTCCGTTGCAGATGACGATGACCGGAGCGCCGGTGAAGTCGAGATCGTCCAGGATCGGATTGACCAGCCGGGCCGCCAGGTCATGTACCGGAGCGAGCTTCTCGCGACTGCGTCCCGGCTCACCATGGATACCGATGCCCAGTTCGATCTCGTCGTCGGCGAGGTCGAAGGTCGGACGTCCGGCCGCGGGCACGGTGCACGAGGTCAGGGCCAGCCCCATGGAACGGGCGGCATCGGCGGTTCGCTGAGCGAGCGCGGTGACCTCGGCCAGGCTGCGCCCGGCCTCGGCAGCGGCACCAGCGATCTTCTCCACGACGACCGTGCCGCCGACACCTCGGCGTCCGGCCGTGTACAGGGAGTCGGTGACTGCGACGTCATCGGCCACCACGACGCTGGTGACCTCGATGCCGTCGGCCGCCGCGAGCTCGCCGGCCATTTCGAAGTTCATGACGTCGCCGGTGTAGTTCTTGACGATCATCAAGGTGCCCTCGCCCGAGTCGACGGCCTGGAGCGCGGCCAGCACCTGATCGGGCGTGGGGGAGGTAAAGACTTCGCCGCACACTGCTGCGTCGAGCATGCCCGGGCCGACAAATCCGCCATGCAGCGGCTCATGTCCGGACCCGCCACCGGAGATGACAGCGACCTTGCCGGGCCGGGGAGCATCACCGCGGACGATGAGACGGTTCGTGTGGTCTACCTTCAGCGTCCCGGGATGCGCGGCCTCAATGCCACGCAACGCATCAGCAACGACAGTGCCAGGATCGTTGATTAACTTCTTCATGCCCACCAGTCAACCACTGAGACCCTATTAGCCGCGGCGTCTAGCATTGAGGAACCATGCAGGAGGTTTCATGACCGATCCCCAGCCGTCGCAACAGGCCGAGGTACCCACGCCAGAGCGCTCGTCCGACGAGCCTCATCGTCCCGTCCGCTCACAGGCGCCTTCGGGCCCGCCGCCGCTGGATTCACCGCGCCCGTGGCGCACCGAAGGCTTGCCGAAGGAGTCCAAGGGGCAGAACGGCAAGAAGGAGCCGAAGAAATCGCGGCTGTGGCAGTTCTGGGTGATAGCCGGGATAGCGTTGCTCGGATTGTGGGGTCTGCTGACCTGGCAGGACGCCAGCAACGCGCCACCGACGATCCCCTACACCGAGTTCATCTCGCAGGTCGAGGCCGGAAACGTCAAGGAGATTTACGCCCAGGGCGATACCATCCAGGGCGAATTGACCAACGAGGCGAAGCTGCCTGACGACGGTGACGACAGCACCGAAGAGGGCAATTACACCCAGTTCACCACTGAGCGCCCGACGTTTGCGCAGGACAATCTGCTGTCCGATCTGCAGGCCCACGGGGCGGTCGTGCGCGCGACACCGGTGGTCGAGCAGCGCGGCGCAGTCGCGAATCTGATCTCCTCGCTGGTGCTGTGGGGCCTGCTGATCGGTGTGTCGATCTGGGCCTTCCGCAAGATCGCGAAGGCGGGCGGTGGCCTCGGCGGCTTCGGTATGCAGCGCGAGGTGAAGCCCATCGAGAAGACGGCGGTGCGAGTCAACTTCTCCGATGTTGCCGGCATCGACGAGGTCAAAGAGCAGGTGGACGAGATCGTCGACTTCCTCAAGAGCCCCGACAAGTACCGGAAGGTGGGAGCCCGCGCGCCGCGCGGGGTTCTGCTCGAAGGCCAACCCGGCACCGGCAAGACGCTGCTGGCCAGGGCGACCGCCGGCGAGGCCGATGTGCCCTTCTTCAGCGCCTCGGCCAGCGAGTTCATCGAGATGATCGTCGGCGTCGGCGCCCAGCGGGTGCGTCAGCTGTTCGACGAAGCCAAGAAGGTAGCGCCCGCGATCGTCTTCATCGACGAGATCGACGCCATCGGACGTGCGCGCGGCTCCAGCCGCGCCTCGGGCAGCAACGACGAGCGCGAGCAGACGCTGAACCAGATCCTCACCGAGATGGACGGCTTCGATGGCACCGAAGGTGTGGTCGTGATGGCTGCGACGAACCGTTCCGACGTGCTCGATCCCGCGCTGACCCGGCCGGGGCGTTTCGACCGAGTGATCACGGTCAGCCCGCCCGACCAAATCGGCCGCGAGAAGATCCTGAAGGTGCACACCCGCCAGATTCCGCTGGCCACCGACGTGAACCTGAAGGCGTTGGCCCAGACCACGCCGGGCGCCACCGGCGCCGACCTGGCCAACCTCGCCAACGAGGCGGCGCTGCGGGCGGCACGGCGCAACGACACGCTGGTCTACCAGGCTGATTTCACCAACGCCTTGGAGCAGATCCAGCTGGGTGTGGCGCGCAGCGTGCTCATCCCCGAGGACGAGAAGCGCCGCACCGCATACCACGAGGGTGGTCACGCGCTGCTCGGCATGCTGCAGAAGGGCGCCGACCCGGTGCGCAAGGTGTCGATCATCCCGCGCGGCCAGGCACTCGGTGTCACCTTGTCGACACCCGATACCGACCGTTACGGCTATGACGAGCAGTACCTGCTCGGACGCATCGTCGGCGCGCTCGGCGGCATGGCTGCCGAGGCCGCGGTCTATGGCGTGGTCACCACCGGCGCCGAGTCGGATCTGCGCTCGGCCACCTCGATCGCCCGCCAGATGGTCGGCAAGTGGGGCATGTCGGCCAAGGTCGGCCCCATGACCGTGCTGTTCGACGATGTGAACCCGCGCGAGCTCGGCATCTCCGACGAGACGTTGTCGGTGGTGGACGCAGAGGTACGGGCGATCATCACCAAGTGCCATGCCAAGGCGGTTGAGCTGCTCAATGAGAATCGGGACAAGCTTGATGCCATCGCCAACGAGCTGCTCATCAAGGAGACGTTGGACGAGGCCGAGGTCTACAAGATCGCCGGAATCGAGCGTCCGGTGCAAGACGACTTTCATTCCGAGTCGGTCGGCACCAGCGCAGACTGACCGGCGCAACTCACCGCTTGAATGATCATCGTGTGGGACTCCTGCCTGCCAGGAATCCCACACGATGGTTCTTGTTCAGTCGAACGAAACCCCCAGCAGGGCGTCCACAGCCTCGGCGACCTGGGTGGGCGCCTGGGAGTCGGTGCCATCACCGGCCAGCGCGGCGGCCGTCCATTCGTCCACCGCGGCAAGCGCCCGAGGCGAGTTGAGGTCACCGCGCATGGCACGACGCAGATCATCGATCACCGGTCCGGCGGGAGTGCCGGCGGGTGCCCGGAATGCGGCGACCCAGGCGTCGGCCCGCCGCTGCGCCCTCTCGATGTCGGTGGGGAACCATTCCCAATCGTTGCGGTAGTGATGGGCGAGCAGTGCCAGCCGGATGACCGGCGCCGCGACTCCCCCGGCACGCAACCGCGAGACGAGCTCCAGATTGCCCAGCGACTTGCTCATCTTCTCGCCGTTGAGAGCGACCATGCCGACATGCACATATGCCTGGGCAAAGCGCTCCCCCGTGACCGCGCGTCCGACAGCCGCGCACATCTCGTGATGCGGAAAGGCCAGGTCGCGTCCGCCGCCTTGCACTGAGAAGTCCGAGCCGAGGTAGTGCTGCGCGATCGCCGTGCACTCCACATGCCAGCCCGGGCGCCCCTGCCCCAGCGCGGAGGGCCACGACGGCTCACCGTCCCGCTTCAACAGCCAGACCAGCGAGTCCAAGGCGTCCACCTTGCCGGCACGATCCGGATCACCACCCTTCTCGGCGAACTCGGCCAACTGCTCGGCGCGAGTCAGATGGGAGATCTGCCCGAATCCCTCCACGGCGTCGGAGCGGAAGTACCAGTCCGGATACTGCTCATCGGCGACCCGGTAGGCGAACTGCTTGGCGTCCAGCTCCTGGACGGTGCCGATGACCAGGTCGAGGGCTTCGGTCGCCGCCACATAGTGGTCGGGCGGCAGCACCCGCAACGAGCGCATGTCGGTGCGGAAGAGCTCGACCTGCGATGCGGCCAGCTCCCGCCAGTCCTCGCCGGTCTCCTCGGCGCGCTCGAGCAGCGGATCATCGACGTCGGTGATGTTCTGCACATAGGTGACATCGAGCCCCAGGTCGCGCCAGGCCCGCTGCAGCAGGTCGAACGTCAGGTAGGTGAACGCGTGACCCAGATGGGTGGCGTCGTACGGGGTGATGCCACAGACATAGAGACCGGCAGAACCGGTCTGGGGCCCTACCGCCTTCAGCGCACGGGATTCGGTGTCCCACACCCGGACCCGATCATCGATCTCAGGATTGGTGTTGCGGGGCAGGTTCGGAACGCGAGCGGCAGGCCAGGCATGCATGACCCTAAATTTAGCGGTAGCACCCAATCCGGCTGGCCGCCGGTTCACTACGCGAAGTCGATCAGCTGTTTGCGGTAACCATTGCAGCGCGGGCACAGATGCCCGTTCGGCCAGATGGGCTGACCGCAGAACGGGCAGCTCGGATTGTGCGAGCCGAGCAGCTTGCCGGTGCGGACGATGAAGTCCCGCGCCTGATCGAGCGTGATGACCACCTGGAGCACCTTGTCGTCCTCGCCCAGTGCGCCGGGATGGGCCATCTTGCGGTAGACCCCCTGCGCGAACAACTCGACCTTCAACGACGAGGTCTCCGGCACCCAGGTGATGGCCATCGTCCCGGCGCGGAAATCCTCATCGAGCGGAACATCGAGAGGATCGCTGTCCCAGGGACGCGCCCGACCGGCTTCACGATCGGAGCGGATGCCACCGATCTGCTCCAGTTCGGTGAGTACCTGACTGATGTGTTCGGCCAGCACACGGATCTGCTGGCGCTCGCAAACCACATTGGTCATCCGCGATCCCTGGCGCGTCTGCACGAAGAAAACCCGCTTTTCGGGCTCGCCCACGGCGCCACTGACAAACCTGTCAGGGAAGGCGTACCGATGGGTCAGCTCCATGAAACTCAGGGTAAGCGTCTTGGCGACGGGCCGCTGGGATTGAGCACCGGTTCGCTGAATCTGTGCCAGGGATCAGCTCGGGGCTTGCTCGCGAACGGGCGTGTGCGCAGGCCGGGGGGAGGCCGACAGCTAGGCTAGCGGGCGGGATTGGCCCTGCCGAGGGCTGTCTGCGCGTCGGAAGGATCGCCAATGGGTTGGCTAGAAGCCATCGTGCTGGGCATCGTCCAGGGGCTCACCGAGTTCCTGCCGATCAGCTCCAGCGCCCACCAACTGGTTGTCGGGCAGCTCTTCTTCTCCGGTCACGATCCGGGTTCGGCATTCACCGCCGTCACCCAGCTGGGCACCGAGACCGCCGTGCTCATCTACTTCTGGCACGACATCGTCCGCATCATCAAGCAGTGGGCGCTGTCGCTGGTGAAGAAGGTCCCGAGCAGCGATCCGGACGCCCGGATGGGCTGGTTCGTGATCGCCGGCTCGATGCCGATCATCATCTTGGGTCTGTTCTTTCAGGACGCCATCGACACCACGCTGCGTAATCTGTGGATCACCGTCGCGATGCTCGGCGGTGTCGGTCTGGTGCTGGGCTGGGCCGACCGGATGGCCGCCAGACGGGAGCCCGTGCCGGGCGCGGCGCGCCGGCAGCTGGGCCCCAAGGGGTTGACCGATCTGAGCTGGCGGGACGCGATCATCTACGGCCTCGCGCAGGCCTGCGCGCTGATCCCGGGGGTGTCCCGCTCCGGTGGCACCATCTCGGCCGGCCTGTTCCTGGGCTATTCGCGCCCGGCGGCGACTCGCTATGCCTTCCTGCTGGCGATCCCCGCGGTCTTCGGATCGGGTGTGTACAAGCTCAAGGACATCGGCGAAGACGCCTGCGTGGCCTGGGGGCCGACGATCCTGGCGACCCTGATCGCCGGTTTCGTCGGGTATGCGGTGATCGCCTGGCTGCTGCGCTACATCACCACGCATTCGTTCACACCGTTCGTGCTCTACCGGCTGGGGTTGGCCGTGCTGCTCGCCGTGCTGCTCCTGACCGGCTACCTCGATCCGCAGGCCCCGATCGTCACCGGCTGCGTAAGCTGAAGCCCATGCGACGACGTGCGGTGGGCGCCAGCGGGCTGAGCGTCGGCCGCCTGGGGTTGGGCACCATGACCTGGGGCGGAGATGTCGCTCCGGACACTGCGCGGGCGCTGCTGCGGACCTTCGTGGACGCCGGCGGCGACCTAGTCGACACCGCCCCCGCCTACGGCGGTGGACGCGCCGAGGAACTCCTCGGCCGGTTCATGCGCAGCGATCTGCGCCGCGATGATCTGGTGATCGCCACCAAAGCCGGCTTCGGTACCCATGGCGGATCCCAGGTGGTCGACACCTCGAAGGGCGCGCTGCTGGACGATCTAGCCGATTCGTTGCGGCGGCTGCGCACCGATCACGTGGATCTGTGGCAGGTGCACGCCTGGGGCGATGCCCCTCTGGAGGAGACCCTGGCAGCCTTGGACCAGGCCGTCAGCGCCGGAATGGTCCGGTACGTGGGGGTCTGCAACTACATCGGCTGGCAACTGGGCACGGCGGCGGCCTGGCAGCGGGCGGTGCCCGGCCGGGCCCGGCTGGTGAGTGGCCAGATCGAGTACTCGCTGCTGGCGCGACGCGCCGAGGTCGAGGTGCTGCCGGCGTTGCAGCATCACGGGATGGGGCTGTTCCCCTGGTCGCCACTGGGCCGCGGCGTGCTCACCGGCAAGTACCGAGGTGGGACTCCGCGGGATTCCCGCGGCGGACGCGACCACATGGCGTGGTTCATCGAGCCCTACCTGGACGCCCGCTCGAATGCCGTGGTGGATGCGGTGGCCCGCGCCGCCGATGGCTTGCGATTGACGACTGCCCAGGTGGCGTTGTTGTGGGTGCGCGACGCCCCGGGCGTGACCGCGCCGCTGCTGGGGGCTCGGACCGTGCAGCAGCTGTCGTCCCTGCTCTCGGTGGACGATCAGACCCTGCCGAAACCGATCGTGGCTGCGCTGGACGATGTCACCGGAGGGCCTCATCTTGGCCGGGAGTGATGCCAGAATCAGGCATGAGAATGAACGTGGCGGTGTGCGCGGCGGCGGTCGCGCTCGTGCTATCGGGGTGCGGATCATACGGCACGCCTGAACCCTCGCCGACAACGACGCCGATGGCGCCAGCTCCCACGACAACGGTCACCGTGGAGACCACGGTCTACCCGACCGATGAGAACGATCCGGTGAGTCCCGCTCCATATGCGACCGCTTCCACCTCGGCAGCCCCTGCCGGCGCGCTCAGCGACCTGCTGATCACCGATGTGCGCACCGGCGCCCATGACGGCTTCGACCGGGTCGTGATCGAATTCGACGCCGGCGCCTCGAATTCGGTGGCCTGGTCGGCCGGCTATGTGACCGATCCCCGCGCGCAGGGCAGCGGCCTACCGATCGTGATTCCGGGCGCGTCCGCGGTGCTCGGCGTCACCGTGCATGGGCTCAGGATTCCAAACGGGGAGACGGTGCTCAGTGGATTGCTGGACGGCAGCGCGCACGGCGGGATTCGCGGGGTCTATCTCGACCCGGTCTTCGAGGGGATCTCGGTGATCAATATCGGCCTGGACGCTCAGCGCGGCTTCTACGTCTTCGGTATGGAGGCGCCGAACCGGCTGGTCATCGACATCCAGAGTTGACCGTTCGTCCGGTGCAGGCAGCGGGCGCACGCGACGGGGAGGACTACTCGCGGAGGTCGGCGGCGTCGCAACCGAGCGGATTCACAGAGGGTAAGTGGGCCTGGCTCGGATGATCCTGCGTCGCAGCCAGGCTTGGCAGCTACCGTCGCGATATCGGCGAAGCCTCATGAGCTCCCAGCCACCCACCTCGGCCTGCTCGGTGAGCACTCGCTGCACCTGCCGGTTGGTGATCCACCTGGGGAGGCTGATCTGGCCGACCTCGAACTCGGCCCCCGAGACGAACTCCTTCCTCAACGACCACGACGTGATGTATGTGGTGGCTGGTTCTCCCATCACACCTCCCAAGATGAGTCGCATCCGGTTGATGTCCTATCGTGCCACCAGCGTGGGGACGGTGGGGGGATATCCGCTCTCTGCGCCCAGGATGCCGCCTGCGTGAGAGTGTGCGCATCTGCCGAATGCACCGTGATGGCGCTCCGTGATGGTGCTGCACGGTCGCTGCAAGACCGAGCCAAGGCATCGACGCTACGGACGGAATCGGCGGCTCATTGAGTGCTGACCAGCTACGACCACCAGTTCGCGGTTCGGGGCGCTTTGATGCTATTGTTTCTTGGCGCTCGAAAAATGAGCAACGACACCGGTCCGGGTGGCGGAATAGGTAGACGCGCTAGCTTGAGGTGCTAGTGCCCGTTTTAGGGCATGGAGGTTCAAGTCCTCTCTCGGACACTCGTCTCGACCCGGCTCTACTAGGCATCTTTCCTGGTAGGTCCGGGTTTTGTCGTTTCGGGAAGTGTTCGGGGCCAGCCGCAACTGGCTCCAAATCTCGTGTGGCAACCCCCCAAGCCGGCCCGGCCCGAGAACTGCTCAGGGCCCTTCGACACGAGGCGCGAATTCCCGGTACAGGTTCATTCTTTCGAGACCCAAATCAAGGTGACGGCCCCGGTTTGCTCTGGGAACTCCGGCCAGCCAGGATCGCGATCCCCTCGATGATCGCCCAGGCCAGGTTGGCGCCGATGAGCACGAGAGGCAGCACCACCAGCACGTTAAGCAGAACCTCGGCCCTGCGATCCATGGTGTTGCCGAGGTAGAGATCTGAGTACCAGAACACGATGAACAGCATGTAGAGCATCGCAGCGAGGAGTCCGGCCAACGCGACGCCGAGCAGCACGATGTGGCCGAAACCGCGTTTGCGCTGGCCCAGATAGAAGTTGTGGACGCCAAAGACACCAAGAAAGAAAGCAAACAACGCTGCCTTCCTCTTCGACAGTGGTTCGCTCGATGGAGGTTGCGGTGGCACGCTCCACTGTCCGGGTGATGATGCTGTCACTGTCAGTCTCCTCGCGCCATCGTGACCCCGATCCTAAGCTGCCCGGGGGCGATGACCTGGGCGTCCTCCTAGGCCAGGGGCCCTGGTAGGCATCGAACTGACCCGGCGGTCGGCGCAATTCGCCTCGTCCTCAGGAGCCTGGCTCGGGGTCGTCGGCCCGCGACCACGCGATCGGGTCCGCGCTTGAGGCACCGTCAATGAGCACGCCGCGACGATGGCCCCATCACACTCATAGTCGAGGAGGCTCCGGCATGCCACCTGCAACGCCACCAACGATGAAGAACACGCTGTCTGGACGGTCATGGCCGGTCCCACCAGGTTCAGTTTGTAGGCGAGGCGCGTCGCGACCGAATCCGGCAAGTTCCCGATGAGGGCGAGCATGTTGGAGTCCTCAACCACCTGAGGACGTGCGGACAGAACGTTGTTCAGCAGGTATGTGCTGAACGATGCTGAGGCGAACACACCCCATCTCAGTTCATCGCCACTGGCGCGACCCGCGTTCTCGAGCGCCTCGAACGCACAGGTCAGCATGAGCCTCTGCTGCGGATCCATCAGTTCCGCTTCAGCTGGGGATATCCCAAAGAACTCATGATCGAACTCGTCGATGTTCGCCACACTGGGTACCCGCGGAATGTGGCCATCGGACACCGGATCGGGAGCGTTGACGTTCAGTTCCCTCCCGTCGACCAACGCCTCCCACAGCTCGCGAGTCGAATCTGCTTGGCTGTAGCGACCCGCCACAGCGGTGATCGCAACGTCGAACCCGCTCATTAGCCATCCCTCCGGTGGTGCTTCGCGTTGATCTCGCGTCTTCTCTGCCATTCGTGCTCGCGCCGAGCCCTACGTTCCGCCTCGCGTGCTTCCTGAAGTTCTCGATCCCGGAGTTCCACTTCGCGGGCAGGACGCACGCGAAGTGCCAATGACTCGATCGTCGGGTTCTGGAACAGGTCGACGACAGCCAGACCAGCCTCGGGGTAGGCGGACTGCAGCACGTCAAACACCTGAATCAGCGAGAGGGATGTCAGCCCTGCATCGAAGAGGTTCTCCGTGCATGTGAAATCCTCGTGGCCGATCACTGAGGCGACAGTTCGATGAATCTCCCGCTCGACAGGATCAGTGATGGTCCGTGCCGGCACCTGTTCATGGGCGATCAGCCTTGCCAGTGCAGCCACGTCCAGTTTCCCATTACCGTTGGTCGGCATCGATGACACGCACGCGATGCGCTGCGGCACCATGCACGCGGGAAGCAACTGGCGCATTCCCGCTTTCCACGTGGGCACGTCCCTGGCTCTGTCAGAGACCACAGCAGCCATGAGCCGCGAGGGTTGCTCAGGATCCATAAAGGCGGCGACGACAGCAGCGCCCGTCACGCGCCTGAGCGCCGCCGACACTTCTCCGAGCTCGACTCGGAACCCACCGAGCTTCACCTGGCCGTCCATTCGCCCCAAGAACACGAACCTGTTGTCTCTGCACAACCTCACTCGGTCTCCGGTGCGGTACCACCGCCCCTTCAACCGTCCGGGATCCGTGATGAACGCACGTTGGGTCTCCTCGGGCATACCCAAGTACTCCGTCGCCAAGCTCTCTCCGGCGACGAGCAACTCGCCGGGGACACCCGGCGGTACCAAGCGCAGCGCTGAGTCCACCGTGGCCACGCCAGCATGAGGAAGAGGAGTACCCAGGGGGGCACCCCCACCGTCCTGACTCAGGTCATCAGATGTCAGATCCCCCGTGATACAGGCGACGGTTGACTCCGTCGGCCCGTAAGCGTTCAGGACGCGACCGCCACGGGGCATCACGCGAGTCGCCCACTGGGACGCCACTGCGATCGGCACCGCTTCTGCACCCAGCACCGTGACGCGCAGCGCTGGTAACCCTTCGTCGGGAAGGAATCGCATGATCTGATCAGCAAGACTGGGCGTCAGCAGTACGGAGGTCGCACGCGAATCGACCAGGGCGCGAGCACATCTCTGGACATCGCGGACCACATCAAGGTCGGGCAAGTGGACTGCCCCACCCGAAACAAGCGGCACCAAGATGTCCAGCACTGAAGCGTCGAAGGCCAGATGATGGAGCCGTACCCATGACTCACCCGGGCCACAGGTCACCACCTGCAGCCATGAAGTGAGGAACGCCCCCAAGGCACGGTGGGAAACTTCCACACCCTTGGGGCGTCCCGTGGATCCGGAGGTGAACATGACGTAGGCCGGAGCATCGAGATCCACTTCAGCTTGATCCGGAACAGTGTCCTGAGCCCCTGCAAGGAGTTCGGACAGCTCCACCGCGGTGACACCATGATCCGCCAGTGTTGCGACGGTCTCGCAATCCCCGATGACAGGTACTCGACCCAGTGTCTCGAAGACAGACGGGATTCGCGATATCAGATCGGGGTCGATCGGAACATATGCTCGTCCACTTCGGAGTACACTCGTCACCGCGAGGACCTCGTCGATGCCCCACCTGTGACAGACGACAACATGCTCCGCTTCGGGCCACCGAGCATTGATCTCAGAGGCCAGACGCCTGCCATCAACATCCAGTTGCCGGTGGCTGACGATTCGGCCCGGTTCGATGAGCGCCACTTGGTCCGGATAGCGCTGGGCCGTCCGCCCCATCATGTCGACCACCGTGGCTGTCGATCCCCGCCCGTACGCCGCCAGGGCCTCGAGAACCGGGCTTGGTCCGTCCGGATCGACCAGCCCGATCGAGTCCAACGGAGAGCATGGGTCGGACAAGATCTGACGAATGAGGCTGCTGAACGCACCCACGACGTCGATGTCGTCAGCCCAGCTGCCCACCTCGATCACGCATCGGAATCCTCCTCCCGTTGCGTCAATGAACTCCGAGGACACCACCGACAAAGGGAAGGCAACATGACCAAGCGGGACCTGCAGTGGCTCGAGCCTGATCTCCTCGTCGAGCCCTGAGGGCTCCACACCTTGGTGTGTGAAGCAGGAAGCCAGACTTCCAAGGACCGGAGTCATCCCCGTCGCCGAGTAGTCCACTCCACGTCGACGCAACGATTCCAGAATGCTGATCTGAACCGTCTTGACGTACTCCAAGAAGGTACGGCCGCCCTCAACCGCAACCTTCACCGGAAGGGTGTTCACATGACATCCACAGGCCTGCTGACAGACTCGGGTGCTCACCGGACAGCCGAAGACCACGACTTCCTCATCGGTCAGTCGGGCCTGCAGCAGCGCCGCCACTGCGATGAAGAAGGCGCTCGCCGGAATCCGGTGAGTTGACATCGTGGACCGCAGGCTCGATGCAAACTCACCATCCAGGACCAACTCATCGCGACGACCAGTCAACCGTCCCTTCTCGTCCTTGACGCCCAGCATCGCCGAATGCCCGAAGGTCGCGAAGTCCTTGAAATCCTGACGAAAGGACTCGGTAGCCCTCTCCATCTCCGCCTCATCAGCACGGACAGGATCCAGGACAGCACCTGCGACGTCAGGGTCCGAGTAGGGATCATGGCCCGCGCACAGTTGCCCCACCCGATCGCACACCAGGTATCCGGTACGCGCATCCCAGACCAGATGAGACGCCCGCACCAGCAGGTATGTCGCCCGCTTGTCAGTGACGATGAGTTCTGCGTCTACCAGGGGGGCATTCTCAATCGGCATCGCCATCTCTTGGAGATGACGGGCCATTGTGATCACATCGCCCTCTGTTGTTTCCGGGTCCATCTCCACGAGTCGACACCGCTGGTCAGGGTGAGGACCCGGGATGGATTTCCACCCCGACTGAGTGCGGGCTAGGCGTACAGCGAGACCCGGATCCCGACGCAGAACCGAGTCGACCGCGCACCGAAGAAGCTCAGGATCTACTTCGCCACGAACTCGCATCAGGCGCACCAACGTGAGCGTGGTGTCGGCGGGATTGAGCTCGAACTGTCTGAGCATGGTGTTCTGAGGCCACGACGTGGGACGACCGGGCTCTCCGCAACCGGTGCTCGGGGCCACCGCGGCTTCTGTCCTCGTCATTCTGCCTCCTTCAAGGCCTCGACCACGTCGATCCGTGCAATGCGAAGACCCAACGGGATGACGGTGGCACAGGCTGACAGCAAAGCGATCAGAACCGCGATTCCCACCGACCTGGGCGTGATGACCGGCGCGTAGTGCAGCCTCGGGCTCGCAACCTGCCTCACATAGATCCCCAGGAACCACAGGCCACCGGGTATTCCGAGCAGCACTCCGATCAGGGCAGACACCAGCACTTCGAGGGAGGAGAGGCGGCGCAACTGTCCCGATGACATGCCCAGAACGCTCAATGTCGCGTACTGACGGCGCCGCTCATCGAAGGTCAGATTTCCCAAGGAGGTGAGAACAATGACGCACAGGATGATCGCCATCACCCTCATGAGGTTGAAAATCCCTCCAAGGCTGGATCTGATGTTGACAGCGTTGTCCTGCTGGGAGGCTCGGCTGACCACATTGACCACTCGTGGATCGGCCTGGATCACGTCGGGGACCGCATCATCACCCACCAGGATCGCGGAAGGCGAGAACTGCTGCCCCAAGGACTCCCATTGAGCGCGGGACATGAAGAACCCCTGAGGCATCTCCGTGGCGACGATTACCGAGACCTCCAGGTCCAACCGTCCAAGATCGCCTGGAAGATCCAAGACGACCCTGGACCCCTCGGCCAGACCGAGACGCGTGGCAGTGTCCTCGGTGACCCGCAGGCCGGACTCAGCAGGCAGAGGCCCGTCGGAGGTTCTCTGTCGGAACCTGTCGCCTTCGTCCAAGATGGTGAGTACCCTGTCAAATCCGTCAGACGGATCGGTGAGGACTGGGATCTGCATGAGGTACTGGGGCAGAGCACCGAGCCCCTCGATGGCCACTGGACGGCTCGACATCCCGGTGACAGTGACTCGATACGCATAGTCAAGCGAGGTGGGACTGAACGACGTATCCGCTCGATTCTGCATCGTGTCCGGAAGACCGAAACCCGTGAACAGCAGCATGAGGCACCCGGCAACCCCCACAATTCCCATGACAAATCGCATGAGATTGGATGCAGTGTCCCGCAACGCCCAGCGCACACCCCAGTGATTTCCGGAGCCCATGTTGCGCATTCTCACAGCGGCCGATGAGACCTTCACCAGTCCCGGCCTCATGAGAAGTGCCGGGGCATCCGTGAGCGCCGAACCTGATGCCAAGAACCCACCAGCAACGCAGGCGGTGACAACCAATGTGGTGACCACAAGCGGAACCAATGTGTAGCTGACACGCCATGAGGGCAGATCGAACTGGCCTGACTGTGAGGCAAGTACGACTCTCGACAGGACTGGGGCCAGTCCCAGGCCCACCACTGACCCGGCAAGGCCGGTGATCACACCGAACATGGAGAAGTGGAGACGCAACTCTCCGCGTCCATAGCCCATGGACTGGAGGGTTGCAATAGTTTTGAGTTCGCGATCCACCAAGCGTTTCGTGGAGGAGTACATCGCAAGGATCCCCACAAGGAGAAACAGCGACGCGAAGAGCACCGACACGTTGCGGATCACCTTGACCCGATCATATGCAGGGGCGATGTGCGGGTCGGTTTCACGAGTGGTGATCCGGGAAGCGCGGTCACCGATGCTTCCCCACAACGCGTCCACGGCCGCGTCGGAGTCATCGGCCCTCACGACAACGCGGCCTGGAGTGCGATTGGTCCAGCCTTCACCCCACAACTTGGTCGCCGTCGCGGGAGTCACGTACCCGTAGCTGAACATGTCCTGCTCGGGGACCAAGAACACGGACTCCTCGACATCGTACAACTGGTCCGGCGACAGAACCTCTCCCCGGATCATCACTTGGACATCCTGACCGGTGATCGACCTGATCATGAGCCGATCTCCGACATCGAAGCCATGGGCGTCCATGTACCCTTCGCTGAGCCACACTCCTTCGCCGCCATCCGTAGGCGTACTCCCTTCAACCGGGCGGGGCAGGCTGATGGACCAAAAGTCCACATCCTCAGTGGAAGTCAGGGACAGCCATGTGTCTGCAGCATCGGTGACAACTCGAGCAACGGAGGCGTGGCGCGATTCCGCCCCGACCACATGAGGCGTGTCGCGGACCTCGGGCAACTCGACGTCGGCGACCCCCGGAGCCAGAGTCACCCAGATGTCGGCGGTCTGCGATTGCCTCGCATAGTCGTCTAAACTGACCCGCATCCCTCGCCATCCACCTTCCAGTCCGGTGTATGCGAGGACGCTGAGCATCGCCATGCAGAACACGGCAACGAACTGGGTCCATGAGCCAGCCATGCCCCGCCGAAGCATGGCCCGCTTGTACCTGGCTCCCGACGCGTGCATCAGATATCCGTCTCAAGCATCCGTCGCGCCGTCGAGACCTTTCCGTCACGCAGCCTGACAACTCGATCCGCCAACCGCGAGTAACCCTCATTGTGGGTGACAACGACCACAGCCGCATTCGAGGTCTCGGCAGCCTGGCGCAGAGTCCTCATGACCTCATCACCGGTCTTGGAATCGAGGGCACCAGTTGGCTCGTCACACAACAACAGAGCTGGCCGTTTGGCGAGCGCACGGGCGATGGCCACCCTCTGCATCTGGCCACCCGACAGCTCATGGGGAAACGACCGCTCGCGGCCCGCCAGGCCCAAAGTCTCCAGGATCTCGGATGGTTCGATGGCGCCCTTGATGCCTCTGCAAGCAATACCGACGTTCTCAGCCGCCGTCAGGGTGGGAATCAGGTTGTAGAACTGAAAAACGAACCCCACACGTTCGCGCCGGTACTTGGTCAGCCCAGCTTCAGACAGGTTCTCGATCTCTACACCATCGCAGACAACCGAACCAGACGTGGGCTGATCCGTTCCGCCGAGAATATTTAGCAGGGTCGATTTCCCTGAACCGGAAGGGCCAACAATCGTGGTCAATTGACCACTTTCGATGTTCAGCGACACACCATCCAGCGCACGGACATCAACATTGCCTGTGCGATACACCCGGCGCACGTCCCGAGCAGCGATAAGCGCCATAATCATTCCTTTGACATCAGCGACGATCACGTGACGAGCCTTTGTGGCGTGGCTTTCTCGCAATCAAGACGAGCTCACGACCTAGAGTTCCCGGCACACCGCAATCACTGTCGACTGCGCAACAAACACGTCACCACCGCGTTTTTCCTGAGACAGTGAACGGCCCCGCCATTCGAGACCACAAGAACACTGGGCGTCACTCGTCGTGGTCACATCGCGCCGGCAGACGCACCTTTCGTTGACTCCCGACCACCGAGCAGTACCATCACGCCATGCGTAACCTCCGTTCACACACTTACGGTACTTCGAGTAGCGTAACAGGGAGGGGTTCAAGTGGGGAGGAACCATCATGCGGACTGGACGGCCACGGGATCCATTGGTCACTCAACGAGCGCTGGCGGCTACGTGGGATCTCTTGTCAACGAAGGGCTACTCCGCTTTGAGGATAGATGACATCGCGACATCATGTGGCATTGCCAAGACCACCCTGTACAGGCGGTGGCCGTCCTTGGCACACATCGTCGTCGACGCAGTGGTCTCCAGAATCGGCGACCGCACATTCACACCGACGGACGATCCGGTCGCGGACCTACGAGCTGTCTCCTCCATGCTCGTGCAGTCCGTCAATGCGGGAAAAGATTCATGGGTGAGCATCGCACTGAGTCTTCACGAGCAGAGTGATTCTGAACTCCGCCTCCGCTACCGAGAACGCATCATCGATCCGGTTCGAGAGCTACTCGCCGAGGTTCTGGAACGCACGGCCCTGGCCGGTTGTCTGGCGACGACCATACCTACGGATCAGCTCGCCGACATGCTCATCGGAGGCACTGTCTATCGACTGGTGTTCCTGCACTCACCTCTCACTGAGGATGAGGTGACGACCATCATTGGTGGTCTGCTGACAGCCCGCTGAGCCCGGGGTCGCTTGGCGCGCCTCGACGTGGCACACGGGTCTCCGCGCCCGTCACATCACCCAATGGGGTCGGGTTGGTCGTGACGTTCGGGACCCCTCGACGTGCTCAATGCTCGGCACCCGTCGTGTGCTCCCCGAGCAGTACCCAGCCCGCGCCATCGTGTTCCTCTGGAGTCAACGCACAGGGTCGGCCACCACAGCGGTGACCGACCCTGTTGTATCAGGCGCACTGCCTCACTTGACGAAGCCGAGCTCCTTCACCGCCTCGGCCTCACTGACCAGCTCGGACACCGAGGTCTGGATGAAATGCCGGGCAAACGCCGAAATCGGCAGATCCTGCACGATCTTCCAGTCACCCTTCGAGGTCGTCACCGGGAAAGACGACACCAACCCAGCAGGGACATCATAGGACCCGTCGGAGACCACACCCATCGACGTCCAACCACCAGCCGGAGTCCCCGCGAACCAGTCCCGCACATGCTTGATCGTCGCATCCGCCGCCGACGCCGCCGACGATGCGCCACGCGCCGCGATGACCGCAGCCCCCCGCTTGGCGACGGTCGGGATGAACTCGAAATTGATCCAGGCGTCGTCACCGACCCAGCAGGCGGCATTCTCACCGTTGATCCGCGCATTGAACACATCCGGATACTGGGTCGACGAATGGTTGCCCCAGATGGTCATGTTCGTCACCTCACCCACCGGCCGCTTCGCCTTGACCGCCAACTGGTGCAGGGCCCGATTGTGGTCCAGACGGGTCAACGCCGTGAACCGCTCAGCCGGGACACCCGGCGCGTTGTGGTAGGCGATGTAGGCGTTCGTGTTCGCCGGATTACCGGTCACCACCACACGCAGATCACTGGCCGCGTTCGCCGCCAGCGCCTGGCCCTGGGCAGCGAAGATCGCCCCGTTGGCCCCCAGCAGATCGGAACGTTCCATGCCCTTGGTGCGGGGCGAGGCCCCGACCAGCATCGCGACATTCGCGCCGTCGAAGATGTGGTTGGCCCCGTCGCCGATCTCCACCCCGCACAGCGTCGGGAAAGCGCAGTCCTCGAGCTCCATGGCCACGCCCTCGAGGACCTTCACCGCCCCCGGCACCTCGAGCAGTGGTGGATGGCGCTGCGCCCGGTCCTGGACGCGATGGCCAACCAGAACGGGCGCTGAGGAAGCCCAACCCTGGGCTGTGCCGACGCAGTGACCCGACGCGAAGTCGGATCGGTGCGGTGGCGGCGACAGACCGGTCTCCCCCACTCATGGCCTCACGCCGGGAGTGGAGCGAGCCGGACATTGCATCGTTGCACCAGTACCCGGGGTCTCACGCCGTCAACTCACGGATCCTGCGCAACACCCAGATGGCCCCGGGGATTCCGGGGATGATCGACGTCGCCGTGCCCGGCATGAACGAGCGGGTGCGGGCTGACATGCCCAGATGCATGCAGAAGGCTGCCGCCCAACTGAGCACCAGAGCACTGGTGACCCACCTGGTGAGGGTGCGACTGTCGCGGGTCAGTCGATACACCACCCACAGCGCCACGCCCTGCCCGGCGACGACCCCCGCACGAGCTGCAGGATTGGTTCCGGCCAGCGGGTTGGTGCGGATGTGCTCGTCGAACCAGCCGATCCCGGTGGTGCCGACGTCGGAGAGCCATGCGGCGATGGACAGCGCCACTTCCTCGCTCTGGTGGATGCCGAGCAGCAGCGCGGTCCAGGCCCAGGCGCGATCCGTGTCGGTCATCGGGCCGTCCGCCTACCCCGGGAGACGATGTAGCCGGTCAGGTGGGACACGGCCAACCAGCCAGCCACCCGGCTGATCGCACGGACAGGATGGATTCGATGGGGAACCTGTGCCTGATCCAGGGCGCGCATCACGTAGGCGAATTGCGGGAGCACGACGGTGGGCGAACTCAGCACTCCTGTCGTGTAGCCCTTGGTGACGAGCGAGGCGCCGATGTGGCTGAGGCCGTGCAGCCCGAAAACCCACTGGAAGTCCTGGTACAGCGCGCCCCTGCCCCGGCTGCGCACGCCGTCCGCCACGGCAGCGGCACACAGGGCACCCATCATGGCGACACCCACGTTGATGTGGGTCTGGTCGATGTCTCGCAGCAGCCCGGGAATCGGGACTCTGCCCGCCGTTCGCTCAGACACTCTGTCCAGGGTCTCCGGTAACGATGGGACGATGGTCAGGAGCTCCTCACCGTCGTTGGCGAGGAATGACAACGCGAGACTCAGCGGGACCGTCCACCGCTTATGACCTTCAAGCTGCCCATTCATGGGATAACCTCCCTTTTGGCGTATTTACGCTACCCGCAGTAGCGTAGTACCCAATCGGAGAGAACGGCGAGGTTCCCAGCCAATGACGACGAACCGCCACGTCCTCGACGCGCACAATGCACATCCACAGAGGAGAAGCGACGCGAGATGCCCACGCCAAGCTCAGGTGCCCTGTCTCATGTACAGGAGCTCTTCTGGAATGAGGCGGTCAATGTCCGCCCGACTTCTGATGGCTGCGTGATCGCCGGATGCATGTTCCCGCGATCCTGCGGGGAACCCATCGAAGCGATTGCGGAACTCACCCAAACGGGAGCGACGAAGGATGACGTGCTCTCATTGCTTGGCCTTGAGCCTCAACGAAGCGAACAGCTCATCGATGCCCTTACCGAACTGGGTGCCCTGGTCACTTCTCCACCGGGCCTGAGGCAGCTGGCACATGGCCTGTCAGCTACCCTCGGCGATCTGCTCATGGACGACCAGACACTGGCGGACAGCGAGCATGCGACGGCCTACCGGACCACGCAGGCGACCAGACAACCTCGTGGCACGACAACGGTTCAACTACCGGATGTTGAACTCGCCGACTGGCTCGCCCGACGGCGGACGATTCGTTCCTTCAACGACGAGCCCGTCGAGCTTGCACAGTTGGCCACTCTGCTGTCCGGCCTAAGACATCGCCCTGCCGACGATCTCCCTCAGGGCAGACGCGGCTGGCCGAGCGCTGGCGGACTGTACGCCATCGACTGCTACGTGCACATCAAGTCGAATCGGGTCACCGGAGTGCCCTCCGGTGTCTATGCGGTCGATCCCATCGACAATCGACTGGTGCGCCACAGCGACGCTCGCTCGTGGGACGAGTCACTCCACTTCCTCACCAACCGAATGATCCACCAATCGTCCGCGTTGTCGCTCATCCTGATTGCCGACCTGGCAGTCATCATGCCGAAGTACCACGACATGGGATATCCGCTGGCGCTCATCGATGCCGGGGTTCTTGCCGCCACTATCAGCTTGGCAGCCTGCACCTGTGGACTCGGATCCTGCTGTATCGGAGACCTCGACTTCGATCGGGCCCACGAGATGCTCGGGCTTCGACCAACCCAGCAAGTTGTCCATTCAATCGAAGTCGGTCGAATCGACGAGAGGAGCTGACTCATGGCGTCCAGTCGAGTGACCACTTCAGTGCCGTTGACCCAACTCCAGACGGCATACCTCCAAGGTCGAAGCTCTGAGATCCCACTCGGAGGAGTCTCGACAGCAGGGCATCATGACTTCGAGTGTGCACTGGATCCACAGGCGCTTGGCCACGCGATAGACGAAGTGGTGGCCCGTCATCCGATGCTGCGTATGGTTGCCTCACCGAATGACGGAGTCCAGCGCCCGGTTGAAACCACCCCGTACACCGTCGAGGTCGTCGATTGGAGCCGACTCGACGATGATTATGCCGCGCAGCGTCTTGACCAGTTCAGGGACGACAGGGTCTCGGAGGTCATGGACGTCACGACATGGCCCTGTTTCCGTTTCACTGTCGTACGGCTTCCCGGTGACCGACAGATCCTCGCCGTTGATTTCGACCTCTTCTTCCTCGACGGCCCAAGCATCTTCGCTGTGTTGAAGGAGATCAATGATGTTGTGAATGGGCATGAACTGACGGAACGCCCCAACGACGAACCCACCTTCGCCGACCTCTGTATGAACATCGCCGCCAGACACGCCAGACACCTCGACGTGGACCGGGCATTCTGGACCAGCCAGTTCTCCTCCGTCCCGCAGGCCCCACATCTGCCAGTCGCAGTTCCTACCTCCGGAAGGCCTACTGGGATTTTCCGCCGAGTACGCACCGTCTTGGACTCCCCGCGCTGGGAGAGGCTCCGCACAGCCGCCTCTGCTCGCAGCCTGCCGCCTCTTGCTGTAGTCATCGAGTCCTATGTCGAAGCGCTGCGTCGATGGTCGGGCACCGCCGAGTTCACAGTCAACTTCACGACCGCCGACCGTCCCTCACGTCATCATCCTGGCGGCATGGTGCTGGGGGAGTACACGTCAACGATGCCTTTCCCGGTGAGGGCTGCCGACGACGACTTCTGGTTGGACGCGTCGAACAACTGGACTCATTTGGGCCGATGCCTGGCCCACAGCGGTTTCAGCACTCTTGATCTGGCTCGAGAGCTCAGGGACCGAACCGGGGAGACCATCAGTGGTGGATTGCCCATCGTGTTCACTGCGATGATGGCGGATTCACGTGGCTTCAACGATGGCTCGGAATCCCTTGGCCAGATTGTGTGGTCGTGCTCCTCAACCCCACAGGTGCTCGTTGACTTCCAGCTTTTGGAGTCTCATCGCGGCGTCGCGTTGTCGGTGGACTATCGCGAGCCTTACATCACCCATCGAATCGCGCAAGGGATCCTTGATGACGTGGTCGCCATGTTGGAAGCCATCATCGACGGCGAGGATCCGGTGTCAGCCGTCCGACTCCCGAAGGGTGATCAGACAGTATGGACAACGGTGAACTCCACCGGCGGCCGTCAGGGCACCCGTCTGCTCCATGAAGCGGCACTCCAAGCCATGGCGGCCAGACCCGACCACGCAATCGTCTGCGACAACGAAGGCTGGCACACCAATCGAGAACTACTCGATCACGCACGGCTCGTCCACCAACAACTGGTCGCGATGGGTGTGGGCGTGGGTGACTACGTAGCGGTCGATGGCTATCGACGGGCTTCAACCATCGCAGCGATGCTGGGCGTCCTTCAGACGGGTGCCGCCTACATCCCTCTGGATCCGGGACAGCCTCCAGCCCGCCACCGACAGATTCTGGACACCAGCCGGGCACGAGCCCGGATCACTCCCGAGGGGACGATCGAGCTGCACAAGGAATCACCTCGCAAGCGCGACACCGTGACCCTCGACAGTCCCGCATATGCCATCTTCACCTCGGGCACCACTGGCACCCCCAAGGGGGTGGTCATCTCGCACAGATCCGTGATGAACACGATCGAGGATGTCATCGAAACCCACAGCATCGGCCCATCCGACCGAATCGCCGGAGTCTCCTCATTCTCCTTCGATCTGTCTGTCTTCGACATCCACGGGGCCCTCATCTCGCAGGCCCAGCTGTTTCTGTATGAGGACCAGCGTGACATCCCAACACTGGCCAACGGGCTGGTCAAGGATGGGATTACCGTGTGGAACACGGTTCCAGCGATCATGGGACTCGTAGTCGAGGAGCTGGAACGAACTGGCGCGGGGCTCCTGCGACCGTACTGGAAGGCGACCGGATCTCAGGCGTTCTCAGTCCCTTGGGACCTTCGCCTGGTCATGCTCAGCGGTGATTGGATCCCGGTGGATCTGCCGGATCGTATCTCTCGTCTTGCCACCGGAGCGCATGTTTTGAGTCTCGGCGGCGCAACTGAAGGGGCAATCTGGTCCATCTGGTTCGATGTGGCCGAGGTCAGCCCCACATGGCGGAGCATTCCCTATGGACATGCGATGCGCAACCAAACAATGTGGATCACGGATCATCACCAGAGGGTCAGCCCAGTGGGATGCATCGGCGAGATCTGCATCGGAGGTCAAGGAGTTGCCCTCGGCTACCTGAATGCACCGGAGCAGACGGACCAAGCCTTTGTGTCAACACCTGAGCTGGGTCGCGTCTATCGAACGGGCGACTTCGGACGTATGGGCCAAGATGGCGAGATAGAGTTCCTCGGGCGTCGGGATTCCCAGGTCAAGGTCAACGGCCACCGGATCGAGCTGGCGGAGATCGAGTCCGCCACGATCCGTGAGCTGGATGTCATCCACGTGGCGGCGGCGGTCAAACAAGTCCCGCCCGATTCAAAGAGCGTCCTATGCCTCTATTACGTCAGTGACCAGGAGTTCACCCCGAGCGATGTGAGGGACACCCTGCGAGCCCGGCTCCCCCAGTACATGCTGCCGTCCCATGTCATGCGGGTTGACTGCATTCCCATGTCGAGCAACGGAAAGGTCAACACTGCACTGTTGCCTGTCCCTCAACCACGGCATCACACCGCGTCGACGACTCAGAAGTGGACCCCGCAACAACGCCTCATCCAGAGGGTGTGGCTGGATGTGCTGGATCTGGACGATCTCGGGCTCAGCGACGACGTCTTCGAGGCAGGCGCGGACTCGCTTTCGGTCATTCAGTTCCATGCGACCCTGCGAGCCGCTGGTCTCACGGTGTCGGTATACGACGTCTTCGAGAACCCCACTGTTCAGTCCTTGGCCACAGTGGTGGGCCAGCAGGTGCCTGAGACCGCCTCGTGTCGGCCTGCAGCAAAGCCCATTTCGGGGCGGCTGTATGACCCAGCCGATCATGCCCGCGCGTGGGGAGGGCTCGCCCTACTCAGGCAACCCGACCCACAGCGAATACTCATAACCGGAGCTACCGGCTTCCTGGGCGGCTACCTCATGATTCAGGAGATGCCGCAGGATACAGAACTGTGGTGCTTGGTTCGGGGCGGGTCCCAGGACGAGGCCGAGAAACGTCTGTGGGAGATACTTCGAGCACGCTTCGGCGATGAGGTGACAGACACACTTACAGATCGGGTGCACGTTGTCGTCGGGGACATGGAACGCGCCAACCTTGGGCTGGACGAAGCACAGCTGGACTCGTGTATGAACGTGGACACCATCATCCACGCAGCTGCGGACGTGTCGGGTCAAGTCCAGTGGAGTGGTGTAGCGGTTCCTTCGTCTAGGCGGTGAGGGCGAGGGGTTCGGTCACCTCCTCAACGGCGTTGGTGATGGTGCTGAGTCGGCATCGTGCGAGGACGTCGAGGCCGAGGTAGCGGCGCCCTTCTGCCCACTCATCGGTCTGCTCGGCCAAGACAGCGCCGACGAGGCGGATGATCGCTTCCCGGTTGGGGAAGATCCCGACCGCGTCGGTGCGGCGGCGGATCTCACGGTTCAGGCGTTCGGCGGGGTTGTTCGACCAGATCTGGGTCCACACGTCCTTGGGGAAGCCGGTGAACGCGAGCACGTCTGCCCGGGCGGCTTCGAGGTGCTCTGCAACCTCGGGTAGCTTCTCGGCGGTGTAGTCGAGCAGACGGTCGAACTGCGCCTGGACCGACTTTTTGTCGGGTTGGTCATAGACCGAATGGAGCATCGCTTTGACCGCGGGCCACATGCTCTTCGGGGTCACGGACATCAGGTTCGCGGCGTAGTGGGTTCGGCAGCGCTGCCAGGACGCGCCAGGCAGGTTCGCCGCGATCGCCTCCACCAGCCCGGCGTGGGCATCGCTGGTGACCAGTCGGACCCCCGCAAGGCCGCGGGCCACCAGATCGGCGAAGAACGTGTTCCACGCCGGTTTGGTCTCGGAGGTGACGACCTGCAGGCCCAGGACCTCGCGGTGTCCGTCGCCGTTGACGCCGGTGGCGACGAGGACCACGGCGTTGATCACGCGTCCGCCTTCGCGGACCTTCATCGTCAACGCGTCAGCTGCAACAAACGTGAACGGCCCGGCCTCGCCCAGGGGGCGGTGCCGGAACTGCGCTACGTGTTCGTCGAGGTCGGCGGCCATGCGTGAGACCTGTGACTTCGACAGGCCGTCGATGCCCAGGGTCTTGACGAGTTTGTCCATCCGACGAGTACTGACGCCGGCGAGGTAGCAGTCAGCGATCACCGTGATCAGGGCCGCTTCGGCTCGTTTGCGGCGCTCCAGCAGCCACTCGGGAAAGTAGCTGCCGGAGCGCAGCTTCGGGACGGCCACGTCGATGGTGCCGACGCGGGTGTCCAGCGGGCGGTGGCGGTAGCCGTTGCGCTGCGCGACCCGCTCGGTTGAGGGCTGTCCCCATTCGGCGCCGCACACGGCGTCGGCATCGGCCGAGAGGAGGGCGTTGATCATGTTCTGCAGCAGCTGGCGCATCATGTCCGGAGAGGCTTCGGTCAGCAGGTTGCCCAGCACGCGGGCGGGGTCGACAATGTGAGGAGCGGTCATCGTGGTTGATTTCCTTTGAGAGAGCTTTGGTAGGTGAACTCGAAGGATCCCACGGTGACCGCCCTGCCGTCATCGACGGCCACGGCCACTGTGGGGGCTACACCACTCTAGGGGGCTCTACTACGTGTCGCACTTCGCCGCTCCGGGGACCATTGACGCCCGCAACTTGCGGGCAGTGGAGAACGTCATTGATCTTGCCCGCCATGCGAGCGCTCGGCTCTTCCATGTCTCGACCTCCCAGGTCATGGGGGTTCCCCCAGAGGAGTCCGGAATTTATGGGGAGCTGTGCCGTGACGTCGGGCAAAGTTTCCTGGACCAGTACTCACACAGCAAATTCGAGTCTGAGAAGCAGTGCTTCGAGGCTTTCGATTCCGGGCTGCACGGTGCTGCGCTCCGACTGGGTAATCTGTGCTTCGATTCTCGGACAGGGGCCATGGCCCAGACAGGGCTCGCGAACACCTATGCTGCGCTCATCAACGTCATCGCCAGGTTCGGATCGATCCCCGACAATCTCGCGGAAATCACTGATCTGTCATACGTGGACACAGCGGCCCACGCGGTGAGCGCTCTGGTCCATGCGCCCATGCTTCCCGACAGTCACAGTTTCCATATCATGAACCCCCATCGCCCGTCGATGGAGACCCTCCACGCCTTGGTGTCCGCCCCCTGCAGGCAAGTCCCCAGCTCCGCATTCCGGTCCCTGTTGGAATCGCACTTCACCGAGCATCCGGATGACGTGGCGGTGCGCAACTGTCTGCTCAACGCGCACGTGTGGCAGGACCGTTACGGCGCTCAGTTCTCTGCCCGCGAAACCAACTCATTGTTGGCTGACCTAGGGGTGCACTGGCCAGAACCTGCATCCTTGTTGGCACAAGCCTGATCGTTCGGTCAAGTCCCGGGTAGTGGTGTAGCCGTTGGTGATCCTGTAGGGCGGGGTTAGCTGGCGAGTGCGGGCATGGTGGTCTCCTGTTCGGGCTGGTTGGTGATGAGGGCCATGCGGCTCTTGGCGAGGATTTCGAGGCCGAGGTAGCGGCGTCCTTCGGCCCATTCGTCGGTTTGCTCGGCCAGGACGGCGCCGACGAGCCGGACGATCGCTGCGCGATTCGGGAAGATCCCGACGCTGTCGGTGCGGCGGCGGATTTCCCGGTTGAGGCGTTCGGTGGGGTTGTTCGACCAGATCTGGTGCCAGACCTCGACGGGGAAGCTGGTGAAGGTGAGGATGTCGGCCCGGGCGTGGTCGAGGTGGTCGGTGACGGCGGGGAGCTTGTCGCTGGTGTAGTCGAGCAACCGGTCGAACTGGGCGTGGACGGCGTGGGCGTCGGGCTGGTCGTAGACCGAGTGGAGCATGGCCTTGACCAGGCCGGTGCCGGCCTTCGTACGAGATCGGAGAGAACTTGAATCAAGCCCTATCCAGCCCCTGATGCCTAAGAACGCCCAAAAGCCAGAAGCTCATTTCCTAGTCAGCGCAATATCTGTGCGAATCCGTGAGAGGTTCAAATCCTTTCTCTGGCATCGAGATGGGTGGACGTCTGCACAGACAAGGCCCTCCACCCCTTGGCTGTGTTCACGGCTTGGACATGAACTGGGCTAGCGTCTTCTTCACATCGTCGAAGATGCGGTGCCTGCATTCATGGCATTCAGGCCGCCGTCAAGCGGATCCAGTTCGTTGCTCATGGTTTTATGTCAATGCGTTGTCTCGTCCACTAAAACTGAACTCATCACTAGCCCGGGACCGAGCGGGCATCGGGGGAGGCCGACGAAACGCAGATGAACCGTTGTGGATCCGCCTCTGCGTGGATAGGCTCCGGTATCTCATACCTGCCTCCGCAGATGAGTTCGACTTCGGCAGCCACGATTCCCGAGTGGACCCATGCGGGTATCGCCGGGAACAGCCCATATGGGACGACGGTGAAATCGGTCCACGTACTCTCGATTCCCTCCAGTGCCCGGCCAAGCGAGCGGGGAACGTGTGGGCAGAAGCTGGAGGAGCGCGCTACCGGTCGGCTGCCGAGGGTTGCCAGCCGAGGTCGTCCATCAGGTCGCGCACCGCCTGGGCGCCGGAACTGCCCTGCCACTGCTCGGCAGTGGCACGGAGCTGGGTGAGAGCCTCCGCGAGGACCCGGTCCTGATCGGTGCCGTCCTGCTGGTAGCCCGGGTCGAGGAGATAGCTGGCCCGGCCACGTCCGGCGATCTGGCACCGCCAAGCAACGCGATCGAGCAGGATCTCGAGCTGGCGGGCAGCGGCAGTCAGGTCGTGATCGCTGCGCAGATGGTGGTAATCCAGCTCGGCATACGTGCGCCCCTTAGCCTGGCACAACCCGATCGCGGTGCCAGCTTTGGCGTCTGCGGGCTGGTCGGTGGCCAGATCGCGCACCTTCTGCGCGGCCTGGGACATGGCGAGGAAGTCGTCGTCGGCGAACCCGAACCCGACGAACAGCAGATGGCTCGTCAGCATCAGGGTCTGCACCACGCCGCGCAGCGCCGGGAGATCATTCTCGAGCGCGTCGTACTGGCCTCGGGTCAGCACGATCGTCTTGGGGTAGGCGACGTCACCGTGGAGCTTGAGCAGCCACGGCCCGCCGCCGATGACCAACTGGCGGGCGATAACCCGCAAAGGCTCATCCTGGTGGATCACGATGGCGGCGTTCTCGAAGCAGGGGTCGTAGTTGGTGGTCACCAGCGACGGCGTCCGCAGGTCGACCAGCAGCGCGTGGGCGAGGGCGTGCTTGCCGGTGGTGAGCTTCTTGGCCACCTCGTCGTTCAGGTCCGGCCGGTTGAGGTCCTGGGCGACCTGCGGGTAGTCGGTCTCCTCGGTGAACACGAGCTTCTGGTCAGGCGACAGGCCCTGGAGCAGGTCCTTCCAGCTGGGGAACCCGACCGGGCGGCTCACGCCGGCTCCGGCGAACACCGACAACTCCCCGTGGGCGGCCTTCGTCCCGAGCTCATCGGCCAGCTCTCCCTGTTCCGGGGTCAGCTCCGGCCAGAAGTCCGCGCCCAAGTCACGGGTCCTGCGCTGGCGCTCCCACTGGGCGGCGGCGAAGTCGGCGGTGCGCCGCAGGGTGAGGGCGACGTCGACCGGGTGAATCGTCACGAAGTCGAGCAGCTGACCGACCAGTTCACGGACGGCCTCGGCCCGGCGCCCGGGGAACTTGCCCTGACCGACGCCGAGGATCGGCAACGCGACCAGCGGCAGCGCCCGGCCGCCGTGCCGGGTGGCGCGGGCGGCCGCGCGGCGCACGGCGTCCAACGACCTGGACACCATCGCCGGGATGCTCTCGACGCCGACGGTATCGACCAGCACCCGCAGGCCCACCACCTGGTCGGGGGAAGGGTCCTTCGGGGTCGGGTCGGGCAGCACCGCGACGCCGTCCTCGAGCTGGACGCCTTCGGGCCGGAACCACTCATGCTTGGCCTGCCAGGGCGCGCCGGGCTCGACGAATGGACGCCACGTGCCAGTCACATGGAGCTCACTGTCGCATGGGATGAGGAACGCATCGGCGGCGAGCCTTGTCAGATCCGCCTGCACCACGAAAAGATGCCCACGATCAGCCATGACTGGACCCTACCGCGTATCCGCGCCGGGAACTCACGGGCCCTCCTCCCGACGGCCCCGCCCGTCCGCCGACGGTTGGAACTAGCTGCGTTGTGTCAACTGGAAGTGAGCCGACAGAGCACTTGAGTTGGGCCGTGTTCGCGGCTCATGTTGAGCCGTTTGATCGCCGATTCTCGCGACGGTCCTCATGGAACTCGGCCAGTCCGGCGGGCCGACCCCCACGCACTTGATCCGCGCCCAAGAGTGGGCAAGGGGACACGAGCGGGAAAGCTACCGTGGTAGGAACGGGCGAAGCAAACAGGCGTCGGCCAGCGGTGATCGTGAGCAATGACAATGCCAACGCCACCGCAGCCCGGCTGGGTCGTGGTGTGGTCACCGTGGTCCCCGTGACGAGCAACACCACTCGGGTCTTCCCCTTTCAAGTTCTCCTCCCCGCTGCCGAAACGGGCATCCACGTGGATTCGAAAGCCCAGGCCGAACAGGTTCGTTCGGTCTCGGTCGAGCGGCTCGGCCGCGTAATCGGGCGTCTTTCGACCACCTGATGGCCGAACTGGACGACGCGCTCCGCGTCCATCTCCAACTCTGAGTTCACGCACGCGCCGGGTGCTTGAGGGCAGGCCGTTTCCACAGTCTGGCCAGTGCCAAGGCGCACTGGCCGTCTTGCCCCATCTCGCTACTGATTCGGGCCGAAATCTGCGTCATGCACCATGTCGAGGATCTGCTGGAGTTCGGTCACGACGACCGCGTTCGGCTCGATCGGCACGACCACGGCCTCCCCCGGCGCGGGCGCAGGATCCTGATTGCCTGGTGCCAACAGGGCCGCGGCGTAGGTGACATCGTCCACCCATTCCCGGCGTTCACCATCGTTGATGATGGACGCGTCGAAGCCGTCATTGAGCGAGTTGAGGAAGAGCGTCTCCATTCGCTTGATCGTGTTTCTCCCCGGTTCGATGAGACCGTCGACCCAGGCAGGTGTTTCGGCGCGCTGGAAGTCACGGATGGCGGTGATGGTGTTGTTGCCCGGCACGCCATCCACAGCAAGCAGAGGCAATCCGCGAGGCGCTCGCCATTGATTCAAGAGCCGCTGCGCGTACTTGGCGTCGGCCCGCCCGTTGGCGCCATTTTGGCCCACGCTGCCCAGCAACGGCGATCGCATGAAAAGCAGATAGGCGGCGGCCGCGGGCACCAGCACACCTATGGCGGCACCACGCGTGAGAATGAGTGTGACGATGGCCGCCTTCACCAGCAACAGGAGAACCGTTTCGTTGACCACCTCCGGGGTCACTTCGACGCAGAACCGGTAGAGCACCAAGGAGTCGGAATCGCGTTCGAAGCGCAGCGATACCTGAGCCGGAATGCTGCTGTACTGCCCTCTCCAGAACACTCTGCGGTAGTTCGGGTTGTAGGTGTTCCCCCGCGGTACGGCGCCCCCTTCCGGGTTGGGGTCTGAACAGTACGGCATGCCGTGGCCGGCGTTCAGTTCGCAGAAGTTGCGGATCTTCTGCCGGCCGTCTCTTCGTCCCGTCGTTGAGGCGGGCTTGACCTCGTAGAACTCCCTGAGGGCGCCTTCGTGGGTGATGATGTCCGGGACCATGCTCTTGTCCCCATCGCGGACCTTCCTCTGACGGCAGAAGGCATCGATCAGTGCCTGGTCGACGTGCGCGTTCTTGAGCTTGAGGAAGCGGGCGAACTGCTCACAGCGATCTCCCTTGACATCGAAGAAGTCCGTTGCACCGGGAGCGTCGAAGACGATCGGAGCACCACCATTGGACACTCGATGGGTCAGGTAGTCCACCATGACGACCACCTCGACGATGTTGCCGACTATCGACAGGGTTTCGGTGTTCGCTCCCGAAGCAGAACCTGCGAAGCACTTTTCCATGATGACCTCGAATCCTTCAATGAGGTGGATGGTTGGGACGACATCGTCCGACAGTCCGGGCCACGCTAGGCGCCCACCACAACGAAGCCGGCGAGGCGGAGTTTGGCAGCCAGCACGGCCTTGGTCACGGGATCGGCCGATCCGGTCGGCGGGCTCATCAGCATCACCTGGCTCTGGAAGGCGGAGACGGCCGCTCGCGTCCGTGGCCCGTTGATCCCATCGATTGGGCCCGGATCGAACCCGAGTGCGGCCAGACCCTGTTGAACGCCGCGCAGGGACGACAGGTCGATCGTGGTCGGTCCCCCACCGCCTGCGGTGATGCTCGGCGGGGTGCCGTTCTGGAAGAACGTGACCGTCCACGGTCCCGGCGTGTTGAGGAAGCTGTTGTAGAGGTTGACACCGGTGTATTGGCCGTTCGGGGCGCCGCCGATGATCTCGACGAGGGCCATGTGCAGGTGCGCCGGGATTCCTCCGGACGCGTAGATCCGGCCCAGGTAGTCGCCGCGGGAGACCCTTGACCCGACCGTGAGCGCGGCCGGCACGCCTGTGATGTGGGTGTAGAAGGCGCCCATCATGTCGTTGGGTGAGCGCATGAACAGCTGGGCGCCGTAAACGGCGCCGGTGTCGGCGGCCGGTACGTGCTGCTGCACCTTGGTCAGGTGCGCATCGAATGCGGCGAACACGCTGGTGCCGGCGGGTGCCGCCAGATCCATGCCGAATGCGATGTACCAGTGCGGACCCTGATGACCGCCGACCCCTGGCCCGCCATAACCGCCCTGTTGCGATGCGGGACCCAGCGGATGACTCATTTCGATGGTGAATGACATGGTGGACTCCGTTTCGTTGAGATGATCCTGAGTTTCGGTGAGTGTTCGTTCAGGCCGCATGGACTGGTCAGCCGGCGATCGTCCATCCGTCGGAGGCCAGCGCGCCGGCCAACTCCATCTGCGTGGCCGGGTCATTCCAGGCGCCGTTGGCCGGCAGACCCACGGCGGTCTGGAAGGACCTGACTCCGGCCTGGGTCTTCGGGCCGTCCCCACCGTCTTGGGGACCGGGGTTGTAGCCCAGCATCCACAGGCCGTGCTGAACGGCCAAGACCGAGTCGAGCGCAATGACCAAGTACTCGACGGGCAGGTGCTGGTCGGCGACCTTCTGAGCAAGGAGGAAGTACATTCGGTCGAGCTTGTTGCGATAGCGGATGGTGCCTTCGTCCGGGTTGAATTTGCACTCCTCCGCGGCCGCTGCCCACCGCCCGCTCGCCACGAACGCCTGGAACTTGGGGAAGCGGAACATCGGACCCATCCCCCAGCTCATGCTCAGGGTGCCGAGTTGCGCATTGGCCGGCCATGCCGCGAAGCCGCTGAACTCCGGACGAGTGATCAGCGTGCGCTCCATCTCCAACAGCTTCAGCTGGACGATGCGCGCGATCTCCGCGTTCGTCACCCGTAGTCGGGTCAGCCCTTCGAAGGCCCTGTGTCCCTGCGGTGCCAGATCAAGGCGTGCCTTCACCGCGTCCCAGGCGGCCGCCACCTCGGCTGGTGAAGCGGCTGCGCCGGTGCTCTGGTCGTACCAGTTCAGCTGATTGGCCAGCCGCAAGGATGCCTGACGCTCCGCTGCCGACGGTGCCGAGTTCGGCCGCACGGTCTCGTCGATCTTGTTGCCCATGCCGGTGCTGACCCAGCCCTTGACGTCCAGGTACATGAAGTTGACGATGCCCTCGAGGGGCTCATTGAAGCGCATCCAGGATTGCCGAACCATCTCGTGCATGACTGCTCCTACTCTGAGTGGGACTGATCCAACAGGATCGACCGGTTTCGGATTGTTCAGACGTTCAGCGAGGCGATCTCGCCGATTCGGCCGGCAGGATCGACGAACGCGACCCGCAGGCCCAGGACTGCATCCGGGTCGACCGCCACCGGCACCTTCACAACGATGGGGACGACGCCGTCAGACAGTTCAGGCCACGCCAGTTCGGCCACCGCCGGGCGGATGGTGTGGCCGGGCCACTGGTACCAGATGGCGGCCCGGTAGGGTCCGATCGCCAAGGCGTGCGATCGGGGCGCGTCCGCCACGGTGATGGTGAGTTTCACCTCGTCCACGGCGTCTCCGGGCTCCCGCAGGACGGTGATTGTGTCGACGCCGGGCCGGTCGGGAGGGTTGGGAGGCAGGTGCATCAGGACGCGCGGCGCCGACGGTGGGCTGAGCGGTCGTGGGTGCGGCTGCCTGGCCGCCGGATTCGGCACGGTGACGCCCCCCGGTGGGTCGAGCAGGGTGACTCCGGCCGGGATCCGGCGTTCGGGCGGCAGCCGAACCTCTGCCCAGTAGACGTACCGGACGAAGGGCTCCAGCCCTCGACCGACGCCGCCATCGTCGAGGAATGTCGCCTCGAACACGGCGGGCGTCGCGGCTGAGTTGAGGATCTGCATCGGTCCTTCCCGCAGCACCCGCGCGTAGACCGGATCTGCGACCGGGCCGACCGCGCGCCTGATCCGGAATCGTGGGGGCTCTGTCCCCGCCACACCCGGATCGAACAGACCGGGCTCGTCCCGCTGGAGAGCGCTACGGTCGAATCCATCGGTCACGACGCGCAGCGTCGCCGCACCCGTGGCCGGATCTACGTGACCGTCGATGCGTGGGGCGACCGGGCCACGGCTGTCGGGAACGGCGACCGCCACGATGCCACAGCTGTCGAAGGGTGGCTCGGCTCCGTCGGGCCCCAGCGGCACGATCCGGAGAAACTGCACCGTCTCCAGGCTGCGCGGCAGCCGGGTGGTGAAGACCGCCCCGTCTGCTCCGGCCACCACCGGCGATTCGGTCAGCAGCCGAAACGCTGTGCGGTCGATCTGGCCACCGTCGAGCACCCGCCGGCAGCCCGCCGCCGCGACGCGGCCACGTGAGGGCGCCACCCCTGCGACAGCCTCCGCGACGTCCTGGGGCCGAAGCCTCAGCCCCTGCTGGTCGCTCAAATAGACCCGATGCTTCGACCCGTCCACAGCGGGCCAGGTGAGCATGAGTTCGACCTCGGACGATGGACCCGGCGCCGAACTCCAGAACAACCCGATGCCCGTCGGGTAGACCTTCGGTGGACGCGGGTCGGTCACCTCGATGGGCAGTGTCGCGACCTCGGAATGCACACCGGTGGTGTCCGTGAAGTATCCGGTCAGTGTCCAGCGTCCGCGCTGTTGCGGAGACAGGCGCGGCAACGGCAGTTCGACCTCGGTGAACCCGCTATCTGTGGTTCCTACTGTTCTATTGCTGCCTCCGAGTTTGAGGGTCAACGACTCGATCGTCCAGGAGCCTGCGGCCAGATCGTCGATGCGGGGGACGACGATCGCCGATCCCAGCAGTTGCGACTCGGCCGGGGTGAACCTGCTGGCGGGGAATGCGTGAGGTATCGCGACCATGAGCCTGATCACGCCGGGGGACTCATCCGCACTGACCAAAGGGTCGATCTCGGCTCGCTCGAGGTGGTATCTGAGCACGGGCGGTGGCGGAACCGGGCGGGGCGGCGGTTCAACGGTGAAATCGACCGGCTGACCAAATCGCCCGAACATGTCCGACGCCCAGACGCGGTAGTCGAGGGGGCCGACGTCGGGAATGGCTTTGTCGGACAGCAGGCCCGCCGGCTCCAGCGCGCCACCACCCAGCCCCCGCACCCGAGCGGACGGGTCGGTCTCATGGCCGACGACCCGCGGGACGGCCCGCTGCCCCGGATCACCATCGGCGATATCCAGCTGGTCGTGACGCGCCGTCCACTCGCCGTCGAACTGAGCTGCCAGGGCGGCCAGGGAGGCGACCTGTGGCTGCGGGAACGCCAGGCTCGCCCGGTACAGCCGCGAAGGGTATCCATCGGTGGCGCTCTGCCAGCGGTGATCGACGACCTGGGGTCTGGCGAGGGTCGGCGGCAGCCAGGGCGGCACGGGTGCCACCACCGTGAGGAAGGGGGCCGCGACCAAGCCTTCGTTACGCACGAAACGCATCCGCTCCGCGATGGCCGGACGAGGGTCCAGCCCGCTCGAGTTCTCCAGCGCCCACATCAAAGACTCCAGCAGGGCATGGGTTCCCGGACGCTGGTCATCGTGCAGGGCGGTCAGGTCCAGACCTCGGCGAAGGTACTCGCGGGGATCCAGCGCCAGCAGGCCGACGATGGCTAAGGTGTCCCAGCCGCCCCCGCCATCCAGGTCGGGCAGATCATCGAACTGCGTTGCGAAGCCGAAGTGGCGGGCCAACCCTGGATCCATCACCGCGGTCTGCAGGGTCCCGAGCCGGGGAGCGCGAACAACCTGCCGTTTGCCGTTCGGGTCCTGCATCGGCTGGTGCTCGTGCTGCTTCCAGGGCGGCGGCCGATCGTCGACCAGGTGGGCCAGCAGCGTCTCCAGCCCGCCACCCAACTGCCCCGATGCCAGCATCGCCGCCACCCGCCGCAGTTCCTGATCCGACGAGATGCCCACGTCTTGACCGTCCGGGCGGTCCATCGGGTTGAGGCGCTGCGGAGCGCCGCGCTCCACTCGTCCCTCGGCGGCAGTTGAGTCCCCGTGGGCGTACCAGGTGTACTCGCCGTCGATGGGCAGAGCCAGCACTCCGGCCAGCTCGTGGGAGCCCTCGAACAACTCGTACCAGGGCACGCGCCACGGGTTGATCCCGAGTTGGCTGGAGCTGCCCCACAGGTGCAGCCGGTGCATGAACGGCCCGGAGAACAGCCAGCGTGGCTCGTCGCGGACGAGGCCGGCGAATCGTCTGCCGCGAGGGCCCAGCACTGCCGCACCCTCCAACCGGGCGTCGGGGTCGATCAGTTCCAGCCGGACGGTCCGCCAGTTGTCGTCGTCGTGGAGTCCCAGCTGGATGTCGGCCACACCCAGGCGAGCAAGGTCGAGGTCGCGATGAGGCCGGCCTTCGCGGTCGAGAACTCGGACGTCGAGCAGCTCCGATGGCTGGCTGACGATCTTGTACACCGCGAATGGGGCGAGCGGGAAGCTGGCGCCGAACCCGGCGAAGATGCGCAGGTGGGTGCCGAAGGGCAGGTCGGGGCCGCTGCCGTCCTCGGCCATGGCGTAGGCGGACAGCAGTTCGGGTGGGGCGAACAGTGAGCTCATGACGGGTCCTCCCAGAACGCGGGCCTGCGTGGGACGGCCGACATACCGCGTAGATCGATTACCTCCGTGCCGAGCCAGCTCCTGGCTCTCAGCACGAACTGTGCGAACCCGCCCAGCGGATCATTGACCTGGAACGGCCGACTGGCCAGGTGGATCAGCCGCGATCCGGAACGATCGCTTCGTCCGATATCGAACGAAGTCTCACCGCCGGCGGCGGATTTCAGTGCGAGGCTGACCGTCAGCCGACCGGGCCGGTGAATCGGCTCGGGCGACTCGATCATCAGACCGGCCAGCAGCCAGCCGGCGCCCGCGCCCCGCACCCAGAGCCGGCTCAGCCGCGGCACCGTGGCGAGCGGCCAGCCCTCGAGCCCCAGCGCCGACAGTGCCCGCTGGTACTCCTGGTCGTCCTCGGAAAAACCACCGCCGACGCTCACGGGTGTGTTGACCAGCAGATCTCCGACGACCAGACCGGCCGGGCTGGGTTCACCCGCCGTCGGGAACCCCAGACCGGCGAGCATCGTGCGCGGTGTTCGCCACCGCGAGGTCCGGAACGTCACCCCCGGCAAACGCCCGTCCGCGAGCAGCGGATTGGCGGCCTTCGCCAGCACATACACCTCGTACCAGGCCTCGGGATCGAGCTGCAGCGAGGCGCTGCCCGTCGCTCCGGGTCTCGGCACGCCGCATGCGGAGTCGACGGCATAGCTCCAGCGAAGCTGGTCGGCGTACGACAGGTGACCCGGACGGAGTGCAGCCGTCCACGCCATCGGCAACAACTGCGGCAGCGCATGCTGCGGGCCCGGCCGGTCGAGCCGCCGGACGGCGACGCGCAGATCGAAGCCATAGGTCTTGGCCAACGCGGCAACGTGATCCTGACGGAAATGCGCGCGCAGCGGGTCATCGCAGAACCGGTACGCCTCGCTCTGGGCAGGCTCGTAACCGCCCAGGTAACGCTCCAGCATCTCGGGCTGGAACATGTCCTGCCTGATGAGCAGCCATGGAAGGTAGCCCTGCGCACCGTAACGGGGCAGTGGCTGCGGCTGCGGTACCGGCGCGGTCCGGAAGAACAGTTGCCGCCGGGTCGGCAGCGCGGTGGCGGAGCCCTGGGGTGTGTATGTGGTTTCGTCCGACCTGGTCGCCACCACCACGATCTGCCCCGACTTATCCTGTTTCGAGATCTCACCGGACCAGGACATGTCGACGTCGATGCGATACAGCCGACCGGGGGCCAAGATGGCGCGCTCGTGCGGCGAGTTCACGCTCGGGTCGGTCTTCGGGCCCTGGGAGGCTGCCTGCTGAAGCCTGCTGACCTCGCTGGCGATGGCGTCGTTCTCGCGTTTCGCGGCCTCCCAGGCGCTCACCGTGACCCCGCCCAGACCGACGACGCCCAGCGTCGCCCCGATCGGGAAGGTCACGGTGATCGACGAGACGCCATCGGCCGAGGGCGCTCGCAGCAGCGCGGCGCTCTGCCCGGTTGGCAGGTCGATGAAGTCGGTGACCGGCCACTGCTCACCCAGGTCGTCCCACACCTGGATGCCGGCGAATCGTTCACCGATCTCGAACAACTCACGTTCTGCAGCCAGGACGAGCAGGCCGTCGAGGATCGTTTCCACCGGATCGAGGGTGATCTGCTGGGCGACGAACGCACAGCCTGCCTCGATCAGCTCACCGACGGTCATGTCAGCGGGAGCGCGCAGGTTCGGAGCGTCCAGGTGACCGTGGAAGACGTGCTTGATCTCCTCGGATGCGGGCCAGCCGATCAGCTGCGCAGGGTCGATCCAGAACGGTGGCGGCACCGTGAAGACCTCGTCCAGTGCCGTCGGCCCGGTCTCCAGAGCCACCCCGAAGTGATGCATGGTGGCTTGGACGCGGCTGTGCAGGCGGTTCGTGGTCACCGGTTCGGGCGGCAGCCGGAAGCCGGGATTCGCCGGGCCTGCCAGCCACCCCACCGCCCATCCCGGTTGGGCGCTCACCCGTCGCCGGCACAGGTCGGCCGACGCCTGCAGTATCGGCGGCCGTCGTTCCTCGCCTGCATCGGCCAGGCGATTGACCCACAGATCCCTGCCGTTCGACAGCAGGACGAGTTCCGCGACGTCCGACGAACCGGCACCTGCGATGCGCGGCACCTGCCAGCTGGCCGCGAGCCCGGCGCCCGGCGGCACGGTTCCGCCGACGGTCGGGTCGGGCTCTGCGGTGACGTCCCGCAGTGTCAGCGCATCGAGCTGCCACTGGTAGCAGAGCATCTCGCTGCCGACCTTCATGGGCGCGAGGGCGCCTGGTCCGAGGATCCCGGGGAACTGCGAGCCGGCGTCCGGTCCGATCACCGGCGCAATGGCGAAGGGCAGCGAGACGATGGCGTCGGGCCAGACATACATCTCGGGGGTGATCCGGTTCGGGTCTTCGACGAGCGGGGCAAGCACTCGGTAGCTGTCGTCGGTGAGCGCGCCCAGCGATCCGTCGCGCACGGAGCCGGCGAAACGGTCGAGCGGGTGACGGTCGGCGTCGGGCAGGGTGAGCTGCGGTTCATCTCCGAAGGCCAGCGTCACCGTCGCCTCGAGGTCGAAGAACAGCAACTCGATGCGTCCGGTGACCTGGGCCCACAGGTAGCTGGCCTGCTCCCGCACCATGAAGTTGACCGCCGCTTGCACGCCGAGCGAGAACGGCCCCAGATGCAGGCTGCCGCCCGCACGGCCGAAGCCGGCGAGGGTTGGGGGTTTGGTGCCGAGCAGCAGGTCGAGGCTCGCGAACAGCTCGGCCCAGGCGATCGGCCGGGCGCCGAACATAGTCTGCACCCCGAACCCGAAGGTGGCCACGAACCCGTCGGTGATCGTGAGCTGCGCGGCTGCGGAGCCGCGGCCGTAGGGCCAGTCGGCAATCCCCCGCCCCCGCAGCATCAGGTACGCGTCCGCCCCGATATCGAGTATTCCGGGCAGCACCTTCGCGGAGATCGGTCCCATCGAGCGGCCCTGCACCGGGGCGCCGTCGGCCCCCAGGTAGACGTACCAGTCATCGCTGTCGGCCTGGAGGGGGAAGTGCCCAGCCATCGGGACGCGGATCTCGAGCAGCGGTCGGAGATCGACCACGCCCAGCACCCCAAAACTCAGCGCCGTACTGTCGACGCCGATGAAGCCGAGGAAACTCAACCCCGATGGCGGCGGATAACTCGGCTCGCTGATCTGGACGCGCGGCTGAAGCACGCGCCCGTTCAGGGCGCCTCGGACTGCGACATCGGGCACCGAGATCAACAGCCCGGCCCTGGACGAGAACGAGAACCCGAGATCGGGCAGAGTCCCGACCACGGCCTCCAAACCGAAGGTCGACTGCCCGGGCAGCACGCGGAAGCTGCCCACACCCTTCGGCTGCCACTGGAGCTGGCGCAGCACCGGGTCGTCCTCGGCGTCGGCGGCATACTGCGGCACGGCGGCCATTCCGAACAGCCCGCCCACGCCGAACAGGCCGAATCCGGAATTGGCGAGTGGAATCGGCGCCGGCAGGTCGACTCCCAGCCGCAGCACGATCATCGGCGGGGCGTACTCGATCCCGGCGTCGACGGCGAGGTTGAGCGGAAGCAGGCGTGCGAGCAGGTCCGCACCGAATCCTCCGGAGCGGAGCTGTATCCGGCCGGTCCCCTCGATCGCGCCCGGGATCGTGAGCCCGGCCTCAAGGCCGCGGATAGTGGCATCGACCGTGCCGTTGTTGTTCAGTGTTGCCCGGATCGTCGCGCCCGACACCCGAATGGGGCCCAGATTCAGCTTGAAGCGCAGGTCGACCTCCACGAAGGTGGAACCGCGGCCCGACCGGCTGCCCAGCACGTCGAACAGCGACTCGAGGCCGGCAACGTTCCAGGCGCCCGGGTTCTCGACCTCCAACTGCGCGCGGTCGAAGTCCAGCCCGATCATCTGGAGCCCGCTCTTGCGGGGATCGATGCTCATCCGCGCGTCCCGGACCCGAATCCGCATGGGTTGGTCGGGACGCATCGAGACGGCGAGCACCCCGACGTCGACCTTGGTGATGCGGACCGCGACGGAGTAATCCAGCTTCAGCGTCAAGGGTCCACCGACCGGCAGCCCGTGGCCGCTGGACTCGAATTCCACTCCGTGCAGCACGAAGCGGCTGTCGTCGGTGAGCAGCGACGACAGCGCAGCCCCGACCGCGACGAGGCTGTAGAGCACCACGCCGGTACCATCGCCGACCTTGGCGGCGCGCTCGACATCCTTGTCGGCGATGAGCGCCGTCGCCAGCGCGGCGGCCGTATTGAATATCTTCGCTCCGCCCATCGAGGTCGAGGTGACCGAGAGGATGCCGGCCTGCCCTTGGGCGGCTGCCCCAACCGAGATCCTGAATTCCCCGGGCGCATTCACGGGGTCGCGCGCGAGTGTTGCCGTGACCCGGACCGGCTTTCCGGCCGCGAACGTGATCTCCCGATTCGCTCCGCTGGGCTCGCTGAAGCCGGCCTTCGCACCATCCAGAGGCAGCTCCATGGTCGCGGTGATGCAGGTGGGCAGCAGCCCCGACAGCCCACTTGCCGTGGGGTCGATGCACTCGATCCGCACGGAATACGCCGGGAGTGCGCCGCGCTGGCCGCTGGCCGGACGAGCCGGCACCTTGGTTTCCACGACCAGGTTCACTCCCCCACCCCCGGTCCGGACGGCGAGATAGCCCTTGATCGGTTGGCCGCCGAACAACGGCACTTCGGCAGGCAGGTAGAAGTCGAGTTGCCGAGCCAGCAGGCCCCGCCACGATGGCTCGTCTGCCGCAATGGTCGCAAGCGGTGGATCGAGCCCCGGCGCTCCCGTTCCGGCCGCCCCGGCCTCGATGCTGTCGTCGATCACCAGCGCAGGGAGGTCGAACCCGATCTTCGACGACCCGAAGACCACCGTCGGCGGCTCGAGTCCAAGGGCCACGATCCCAGCGGTAGACGATGTGTCCGGAGTGAAGCGGATTCTCGCCGGGGTGTCTGCGGACCCGGCGACAAGCAGCGCCGGTCCCAGGACGACGCCGGCTTCCGCCGAACGGCTGACCAGGACGGGCGCGTGCTTGGGATCGTCCGGCGGTAGCGCCTGAAGGTGGGCATCACCCTCGGGTGTTACGACCAGCCTTGCGCCGGTCAGCGCCATGCCCGCGATGCCCTCGACGAACTTGAACACGAAGCGGGCCTGCCCCTGCTCGGCCAGGACCAGCCAGAACTTGAAGGACGTCGGATCCTGCGCGGGCAGAAGCTCGAGCTTGAACGGTGCCGGCTGCACGACACCGGTGGGCAGGGCCAGCGCGAAGTCGAAGCCTGGGATGGGACTTTGGCTGAGGTCTTGAGTCAGTCGGACTTCTCCCTGGAGAACGCCGCCGGGAGGGAGCTCCGCTGGCCCGGTCAGCTCGAGAGCCGACAGCAGCAGGTCGATCTCGCGGGGGCAGATGACCTGGTGGAAGACACCGGATCTGTCGAGCAAGTCCTTGATCGAGGTTCCCATGGGGCGCTCCGTGGTCGACCTTGAGGCCAAGCGGGAGGCTCACGATCAAGCCGAGCCGCGCCAAGATCAGGCGACGCACGCCGAGGGCGACAACTCCTGGACGAGGTCCTGATCACTGTGGGCCCTCAGCTGCCGCAAGCTGCAAACCGAAGGTCGTGGAACTGCGTTGATGCTGCATTCTAGGTGGCCATGGGACCAGGACCGACCTGTGCGGAGTGACCAATTGCGGCCCGGGCTCAGCAGGCATCACGCCAAGTGCGTCTCGTGGCCTCAGACATAAATGACCGGCGGAATCTCACAGCCCACCCGGCACAGGCCGTAGTTGAGGTAGCACCACAGCGACGTGAGAGGGCCACTGCGTGCCAGACACTGCAGCGCCCGTTCCTGGCAACTCCAGGTACAGATCGACACCTCGGGCCCGCCGCCCGATTGCCGCGCCATCGCCTGCGCCGGGACCGGCCCGCAACCACAGTCGTGCGCCGCATTCACGTCACCGATGTCGATGGCGCTCAGCGCGTCGATGCTGGTGGTGATGGACTGGCTGACCGAGATCCCGGCCCTGTGGTGTGTCTGGACGTAGGTGATCGGCACGTCGCGTCGCAGTATCAACACGGCCGGCCCCTTCGGATCGCGCGCTTCCACCACGCGGACGAGAGCGGCCTCGGGCACCTCGATGTAGTGATTCAGCCCCAGATTGGCGTAGATCCGGACCATGCCTGCCTCGACCTTGCCCACAAAGCCCTCAATGCTCGTGGTCTGGTCCTTCCCAGCGGCCAACATTTCGCTGACCAGTGGATTCACCGTCGGATCGGGATGATCATCGTGGCTGGTGTTCATTGCATGCTCCTCAAACTCGAACGGATGGTTCTGGGTGGTGCTCGAAAGCGGCTGCCTCCTGCGCCACGAGAAGGGTCGCCAGGGCGTTCAGCAGCGGTTGGCCGGTGTCGATCTCGGCGAACAGGAACTGACCCGAGGGGTTGACCTCGAAGAATCGGTACTCTCCGTCCGGCTGACGTCGCAGATCGATGCAGCCATAGTGCAGGCCCAGCACTCGCAACAGGTCGACAAGTCGGTCGCCGAGCGCGGTTGGCAGGTCATGCGCGCGCCACTGCGCGGTCAGGTCGAGACGCCAGTCGAGCTGCGCCTCGGGCAACGCAGAGTCGAATTCGCAGGCGAACACCTGCGAGCCGAAGATGTTCACCCGGACGTCGACTCCCTTCTCGATCTTCTCCTGGACGATCATCGGCGCGTGCCGCAGCTTTACCAGATGTGTCAGGTCGTCCTGGGTGAGGACGCGGGTCTCCGGCAGCGTCCAGTCGGGCGCGTTCAGCGGCTTGTAGATGCAATCGCCGTGGTGGGCCTGCCAGAAATCGGTCACCGCGGCCGGATTGTTTGTCACCAGCGTCTCTGGAATCGGGATTCCGAGTCGGCTGGCAGTAACGAGCTGGAACGGCTTCCGGGACGCGACGATCTCGGCGAATGGATCGTTGACGAACGGAACGGCCAGCGATCTGGTGACGCCCTTGACGAAGGCATCGCATTCGGTGGCGCAGTACCTGCGGACGCGCGGGTCGCTCACCGCCGGGTCGATCTCGAATCCGAGCGCCCGGCGCCACCAGACGCTGCGGAAGTCGTCCAATGGGAAGTCGCCCGCGTCGGTGTGCAGCTGCGCGGTACTGCCGGCGGCACCCACCCGAAAATCGATGGCGGTGTCCCTGGGTAGTGTGGCCCGATCCCAGATCACCGCGGGCACGGCGAAATCGCGGTCGAGCACGGCGGCGACCGCTCGGGCATGAACGTCTTCGGTGGGCGCCACGATCAGCACGGGGCGCTGATCGCTCGAGGTCACGTCAGGATGGTGTCGATGGGAGCGCAGTCATCGGAGGTGCGATCGCTCTTCCACCCGACCGGGGTGTGAGTCGCGTAGTCACACCAGGTGGTGTTGATGAGCAGGCCGTCCACCACGCCCAGCCTCGACATGAACGCGCGTGCCCGGGCCTCGGCCTGGCCCACCGCGGCATCCTCGAAGGCGACCGTGTCGGTGGCGGAAGGCCGCTCCAGGACGAACGGTTGTTCCCCGGTGGTCGGGAGCGGTGGGACGTACTTGTTCGGCTGCACCGGATCGAAAGGATCGACGAGGGCGACCACTGCTCCGTCGCCGTTGAGCAGGACGAGGAATGCGTCCGTGGCCAGCGACGCGAGATCGTCGGCGGCCCGGTCGAAGTCGAAGACCAGGGCGTTGAGTCCGGTTGCGAAGTTGTACTCGAGCTGGCGGATGTCAGTAAGCCGCACGCCGCTGGCGAACCTGCTCTCGATCGCAGCGACGACCCGTTCGTCCTGAAGCGCGAAGATCGCCGGATCGGGTAGCTTCCGGTGCGTTCCCCGCCAGTCGGCCTTCACCGACTCGATCAGTTTGCGCAAGTGAGCAGATGACTGTTCTGTTGACATGGGATTCCTCCCCCATCAGTGGTTAACCACAATCGTCGAAGAAGACGATGCTGGAGACCGAGCCGTCGGGTGTCAGGTGGTTCTACTGTCGAGATGCTCATGTCGATGATCGGCTCGGGACTGGGCGCGCCGTGCAGCCGGTCGAAGAACGCGTGACCGCGAACTCGGACGGGACATCGCGTCGTTGCTGTAGTGCCGCTCAAGAGCAGCGCTGCGGCGATCGAGGACGAATGGTGATTGGCTTCGAGCTGGGTCCTTCAGCCACGTTGCCATCCAGCAATTGTCCAGTCATTTTACTGCCGGGCTGGGCCAAGTCATCGGTGCCGGGGCTGTCAGTCGAGGTCAACATCGCGCCTCGTGCCGTTGAGGCTCTCCGGCGACCGGGTGCGCCAAGCGAGCAGGGGTTCAGCCGATGACGACGGTGACGAACTCTCGGATCGGCATCTGATACGTCGCCGACGACGACAACCCCACCCGACCCTGCTGACCCAACGCCTGCCACAACACATCCCACGACGACGTCGCCGTAATCGTGTAATCCCCCGCCTTCAGATAGGCATGCCCACACACAGGCGACGGCATCAACGGATCCACCCCAACCGGACGCTGCACCATCTGAGTACACGTCGACGACGTCCCATCACCCCAATCAAAGACCACCGACCCCCGCGACGCACTCAACGAAACATCAATGCCATCCTGACTAGCCGACGCACTCAACGAACCCGGATCATCCACCCACGCCCAAATCGGCAGACCCACACCCAACGCACCCCACCGGTTACCCGACGGCTCCGGAGACAACCCAATCACCGGAGCAGGAACACCCAACGACGCAGCCGCCGACCGAGCCGAAGCCGCCACATCAACACCACCAGCCCCCGGAGCAACCGGAATCGGCGTCAAACACGCCTCACCCGGATTCGGCACACACACCACCACCCCACCCACCACCACAGCACCCTCCGGAACCGGCACCGACGACGCCGGCGCCACACCACCAGAAGAACCAGACGACGAACCCGGGGCCGAGATCCCTGCATTCACTTCGACTTCCGATCCATTGGTGCAGGTCTCTATTCCTCCGAGCATGTTGTACGAGCCATCACACCCATGCGCAGCAGCTACCGGGAGCAAACCTGCGACGACCATGCACAGCGCGATCGCAGGGCCAGACTTCAAGAAAGTGGACACACTTCCACCTTGTTCGTTGTTCCGTAGAAGAGCTTCAGCTTGTCGTCATACCGCTTGAAGTAGAGCTCCAGGTATCCGATCGCACCCTCCGACACGACCTGCCCCTGCTCATCGAGGGCTGGCGTTGCGCGAGTATCCATGCACGCTTGGAGAGCAACCTCGGATCCGTCTCTGCTAACCCCTGGGTAGGGCCGCAAGGTGAGCACTGGCTCCGCGCCTTCTGGCGCGCGCCACCGTTTCTCCTTCATGAATTCGAAGGTCTCGCGTAGCCAGGAAAGATACGGGTCAGCCACGAAGTCTTGGAGTTCCGCTGGGAACTCGCTGTAGTCGCCGCGCAACTCAAATTGATCTCGCAACTCAAGTGAGCTCATGAACACGCTCTCCGCCTCAGCGTATAACGCGTCCATCTCTGCATCGACCGAACTCGGCGGCGCCGGCACAGAGACTGAAGGAGACGGCGAACCGGGGCTCTCGTCCACCCCATCCGACGAGCAACCCGCCAGCACGAGTGACACCGCCAAAGCGACAACGGCGAAAACGGAGCGGTGCATCTGATCTCCCGGGGGTGAAAACCAAAACGACAAGGCACCATCAGTCTCAGCTACCCCACAACAAGCGTCAAGCCACCCGCACGCATCTGTGGATAACCCGCCAGCGAAGAGCTCTCGCAGCAGACAACATCCGTGATGCGCAACGGGGCTGGTCAATGCCATCTCAAAGCGTGCTCCCGCTACGGCGCGCATCCAGGTGATTCCGTTCGCTCTCTTGCATCGACCGGTGAACAAGGCGCCTCGGGGGATAAAGTTTGTTTAGTTCATTTAGCTACTCATTCACATGAACAAGGAGATGGAGGTGCGACAGTGAGAGGACGCCCGTCGCGCGCGACGGTCTATGCCCGGCTCGATAGCCAGCTGACCGAACTCCGCAACCGGTTCGGGGGGCTGCCGTCCCCTGAGGAATCGGCCTATGTGTGGGCCGACATCTGGCATCTGGAGGCGCACCACTCCACCGCCCTCGAGGGCAACACCCTCGTCCTGCGTGAGGTCGAGACCCTACTTGACCAGGGCAAGGCCGTCGGTGCCAAACCTCTGCGCGAGTACATGGAGGTCAAGGGTTACGGAGACGCCGCCTCCTGGGTCTATCGAGAGGCTTTGGGTGCAGGCGACAGAACCGCCAACGCCTTGATCACCCTCCAGGAAGTCCGGCACATCCACTACTTGGCCATGACACTGGTATGGCAAGTTTCCCCACATCCGGATGCAACCGACGCCGAATCGCCCGGCAACTTCCGACGCCATGACATCCACCCCTTTGAGGAAGGCATGACACCACCGTCATGGCCGCTGGTGCCCTCCCTGTTGGACGAATGGGTCACCACCATCAATGAGATCCCCACTCGGCTCAGCGGCGGCGCCAATTTGCCCGAACTCCTGGCCGAAGCCCACAATCACTTCGAGCGAATCCACCCCTTCATTGACGGCAACGGCCGTGCCGGCAGACTCGCATTGAACTTGGTGCTGGTCCGTCTCGGCTATCCGCCGGTCGTAGTCCTCAAGGAGCAACGCGCCGCATATCTGCGGGCCATGCAGCGCGCCGACGGGGGCGACTTCGGTCCCCTTGGTGAGATCTTGGCCAGAGGGATGATCGACAACCTCAACCGCTTCATCCTCCCCAACGTCGCCGGGCCTGCGAAGCTTGTGCCTCTGGCCTCGCTCGTCGAGCATGACCTCAGTCTCGTCGCGCTGCGCGCTGCGGCCAAACGTGGACGACTCGACGCTCACCAACGCAGCGACGGCCAGTGGCTCAGCACGCGCAAAGCCGTTGAGGCCTACAAGAAATCGCGCCATCCGGGAGCACGCCGCACTACCGAATGACGGAAGGCAAGGCGATCCCGCCGACCCGTGCATCGCGCCCCTTACGGGTCCACGCGGGCTTCAGCCGATGACGACGGTGACGAACTCTCGGATCGGCATCTGATACGTCGCCGACGACGACAACCCCACCCGACCCTGCTGACCCAACGCCTGCCACAACACATCCCACGACGACGTCGCCGTAATCGTGTAATCCCCCGCCTTCAGATAGGCATGCCCACACACAGGCGACGGCATCAACGGATCCACCCCAACCGGACGCTGCACCATCTGAGTACACGTCGACGACGTCCCATCACCCCAATCAAAGACCACCGACCCCCGCGACGCACTCAACGAAACATCAATGCCATCCTGACTAGCCGACGCACTCAACGAACCCGGATCATCCACCCACGCCCAAATCGGCAGACCCACACCCAACGCACCCCACCGGTTACCCGACGGCTCCGGAGACAACCCAATCACCGGAACAGGAACACCCAACGACGCAGCCGCCGACCGAGCCGAAGCCGCCACATCAACACCACCAGCCCCCGGAGCAACCGGAATCGGCGTCAAACACGCCTCACCCGGATTCGGCACACACACCACCACCCCACCCACCACCACAGCACCCTCCGGAACCGGCACCGACGACGCCGGCGCCACACCACCAGAAGAACCAGACGAAGAACCCGGGGCCGTGGCTCCGGCACTGACGTCCAGCGACGAGCCACCCGAGCAAGTCTGAATACTCCCGTAGGCACCCTGCGCGCTGACGCAGTCAGCGTGAGCCACCGCGACCGGCAGGGCACTCAAGGCCGCCGCACACAGAAGCGTCGCAAACCCGTAACTCAGTCGAATGGGCATTGCTCGATCTCCGTCGTGGTTCCGCTGAAGAGCTTCAACCTGCCGTCGACATGCTTGAAGAACAACTCCATGAAGAACAGCCCGCCCTCCGAGAACACCTGGCCGTCGGCATCCAGCGCAGGAGCCTCCGTCGTGTCTAGGCAGACCCTCAATGCGACTTCCGAACCATCCTTGCTGGCGCCTGGATACGGTCTTATCGCCAGCTTCGGTTGTGTTCCCGCCTGACCATGTAGGCCATGTTGTTGGCCATAGTCATAGAGCTGACGGACCGACGCCAAGAAGGGATCAGCCAACAAGTCGCCTAGCTCTTCCGGGAAACTGGTGTAGTCGCCATCCCGTTCGAATCGATACCGAAACTCCATGGATTGCAGGAACACGTACTCCGCCTCGGCATACAACGCCTCCGTCTCGGCATTGACCGAACTCGGCGGCGCCGGCACAGAGACCGAAGGTGAAGGCGAATCGGGGCTCTCGTCCACCCCACCCGGCGAACAACCCGCCAGCACGAGCGACACCGCCAAAGCGACGACGGCGAAAACGGAGCGGTGCATCTGATCTCCCGGGGGTGAAAACCAAAACGACAAGGCACCATCAGTCTCAGCTACCCCACTGCCAGCGTCAAGCCACCCGCACGCATCTGTGGATAACCCGCCAGCGAAGATCGGGCACGTCACGCGGCCCCACGGCGTCCGACGACCGTCCGTGGGCCAGCTCCACGGCATGCCTCATCCGTTCGCCGGGCGCCGACCGGCCCATGACCCCAACTCGCTCAGCCCTCCTGAAGAGCCGCCGCCTGCAGAATGGCGTCTTTCGCGTCCATCACGGGAGCCTGAACCAGCAGCAGACCCATCTTGTCGATGGTGTGCAACATCGACTGGCCTGCCTGGACGAAGACGACCCGATCGATCTCGTTGTCCTTGAGAAAGCGCACGACTCGCGCATGATGCTGGCCATGCGCGCTCTGGTCGTGCAGTACATCCCAGCCGACGTCGTATACCTGCCAGTCTGCCAGTTGGCCGCCATCAGTCACGGTGCCGACAGCCATTCGAGCTGCCCTCCCGAAACGGGAGTCCACCTGGCCGTCTTCGTCGATCGGAACAGTGAGCTTCATGGCTCCCATTCCAGCGCGCCGGTCCAACTGAGCCCCCTTCGGGATTCAGGACGCGCGCGCCGACCGCTTGAGCCGCCATGCGCCCGTCTGGTCTTGTGCCACCAATCCCAATACCTCGAGCTCAACCAAAGCCCCGACGATTCGCGGCACGGGCTGCCCGCACTTCGCGGCCAGTTCGGGCACACTGATCCCCGACCTGGCCGGCATCGACTCCCGCACAGCCAGCAGTTCGGGATCAACCGAATCCAGCATCCGATCGGGGCCGCGGTCGGCGAGGGCCGGTCCGAGCCCCATCGGCGCGAGCAATGCCCGCACATCGTCCACATCGGAAACCAGCGTCGCCTGACCGTCACGGATGAGCCGGTGACAGCCGGCCGACATCGCCGAATGCACCGATCCGGGCACCGCCATCACCTCGCGTCCAAGCTCGCTCGCCCAACTCGCAGTGTTGCGCGCGCCCGACCTGGCAGCCGCCTCGACCACTACCGTTCCTATCGTGAGTGCGGCGATCAGCCGATTCCTGGCCAAGAACGCAGCCCTGGTCACCCTGATCCCCGGCGCCATCTCCGAGATCACCAGATGCTCGGCCTTCAGCTCCTCGAAGAGCCTGCCGTTGCCTCGCGGATACGCCTCGTCGAGCCCACCCGCATAGATCCCGATCGACTCACCTTGGCTGGCGAGCGCACCCCGGTGCGCGGCAGCATCAATCCCGTAGGCACCACCGGAGACCACGACGTAGCCATTGGATTCGCGTGCCAGCCCCGCGGCCAGGTCACCGGCCACTGCCTCGCCATAGCGGGTCGCTGCCCTGGCACCAACAACGGCAACGCTGCGTGCCGCCGCCTCGTTCACCCGCAGCGGCCCGGCCGCCCACAAACCCACCGGTATCCCGCCGAGCCCCTGCACCTCGACTGCGTTTCCGAGATCGTCCAGCCGGGCCGGCCACTCCGGGTCGCCTGGGATCAGGAATCGCAGTCCCGCGGCCTCGGCGTTGCGCCTCAGCGCCGCTTCGTCGGCCTTCTTTGCGCGCTGCGCCCAGGCCGATTCGTCTCCGCTTCGTCGCAGCGCATCCACCGTCGCCGCCGCACCATGCGCCGAGATCAGTCGAGACAGCTTGAGATGCCCCGGCTCGCAGACCAGAGTCAGCACCGCCCGGGCGAGCCGCTCGTCATCCCAGTCAGTCATGCCGCACACCTCCAGCTGTCTTGCCGCAGCCCCAGCGCCGCCGCCAGATGTGCCCGCGTGATCCGGTCGCGGGCATCCAGGTCCGCCAGCGTCCAGGCGATGCGCAGCACCTTGTCGACCCCTCGTGCGCTCAGTCGTCCCGAACGCACCGCATCGTCCAGCAGCGACATACCCTGCGGGTGCGGCAGCTTGCGTAGTTCGGCCCCGGGGAGGTCGCCGTTCAACCGCCAAGGCAGCTCCCGCAATCGCGACGACTGCCGCTCGCGGGCCACCGCCACCCGCGCGGCGACTGTCGCACTCGCCTCCCCCGCCGTCACGTCGCTCGACACAACCAGCGACGGCAACAACCGGTGATGAATGTCGATCCGATCGAGGATGGGCCCGCTCAGCCGCTCGTTGTAGCGGCGCAGGCTCATCGGGGTGCAGCTGCAGTTTGCTCCCGGCACCCCGAGCATGCCGCACTGGCACGGGTTGGCGGCCATCACCAGCTGGAAGCGCGCGGGGTAGCAGACCTGGCTGCCCGAGCGGGCGATCGTCACCTTCCCCGTCTCCATGGGCGTGCGCAATGCATCGAGTACCCGGACACTGAATTCCGGCGCCTCGTCGAGGAAGAGCACCCCGCGGTGAGCCAATGAGATGGCTCCCGGACGAGCCACCCGCGCCCCGCCGCCCACCATCGCGGCCATCGACGCATTGTGGTGCGGACTTGAATAAGGCGGACGCCTGATCAAGCCATCATTCAACGAGTGCCCGGCAAGGGAGTGCACCGCCGAAACCTCCAGCGCCTCTTCAATGCTCAGGTCGGGCAGCAGGCCCGGCAGCCGTTCGGCCAGCATCGACTTGCCGACCCCCGGCGCCCCGTGCAGGAGGATGTGGTGTCCTCCGGCCGCGGCCACCTCCATCGCCCAACAGGCCTCCCGTTGACCCCGCACATCGGCCAGGTCGGGAGCGTAGGCGCACGGCCGCGGCTCGGCTGGGGCGGGCTCCGGCCCGGCGCCCAGCACCGGACGCCCGTGCAGCACCTCGATCAGATCGGCCAGGCAACCGACCCCCCAAACCGTGATCCCAGCAACCAGCTGCGCCTCTGCCACCTGCCCGGCAGGTACGATGGCCGTCCCGAAACCGACTTCGCGGGCGGCCAGCAGCGCGGGCAACACGCCGCGGACTTCGCGCACTCGCCCATCCAGGCCCAGTTCGCCGACCAGCACGCTGGACGCCGCTATGCGACGCGGCACCACGTCGCTGGCCGCCAGGATCGCAGCGACGATCGCCAGGTCATAGTGCGAGCCGGCCTTCGGCAGGCTTGCGGGAGTCAGATTGATGGTCAGCAGCTGGTTCGGCCAGGCCAGACCAGCACCGGCCACTGCCGCCCGGCAGCGGTCCCTCGCCTCGTAGAGCGCAGTATCCGGCAGGCCCACCAGCACTGTACGGGGCAGCCCACCGCCGATCGCGGCCTCGACCTCGACCAGCGTGCCTTCCATCCCCAGCAGCGCCACCGACCAGGCGCTTGCGGTGCTCATGCCACACCTCGCACATGCCTGATCAGCGGAGCCGAACCCGGCAGTTTGAGGATGCCGACGGCGTCGACCCGCAGACTCGAGACCGCAAGGCCACTGGCCCGCCGCCAGCTGGTAGCGAGCTGGCGCAGCCGTTGTCGTTTGGCGTAGGTGATTGCCTCCAGCGGATCACCAAAACCTGTTCCGCTACGGCATTTGACCTCGACGATGACTCCGTTGGGCAGGTCCCCACTGCAGGGCTCAAGGCATGCCAGGTCGATCTCGCCGACCGAGCAGCGCCAGTTGCGGTCGGTGACCACCCAGCCGAGACTCATCAGGTAATCAGCCGCGAGGTCTTCGCCCCAGCCGCCGAGTTGTTTTCTGTTGTCGAGTGCCGAATCCGAACGTCGCATCATCCACCTCTCCTTCGAGATGAATGATTGGTAACCGTGTCACCGATCGTTCAGTTATCCACAGGAAAATCTCGGCGGGCCATCTCAGGGGCTGCGCGGGATCGGTCCCGGACGAGGTTCACTCCTGGTCGGGGACCTCAAGCTCGCGGTGCTGGATCTCTTCGATCGAAACGTCGCGGAAGGTGAGCACCTTCGCCGACTTCACGAATCGCGCCGGACGGTACATGTCCCACACCCAGGCATCACCCATGGAGACCTCGTAGTAGACGTCGCCACCCTCGGTGCGCACCTTGAGATCGACCTGGTTGCACAAGTAGAAACGCCGCTCCGTCTCCACCGCGTAGGTGAAGATGTCGACCACGTCCTTGTACTCGCGGTACAGGTCGAGTTCCAGCTTGGCCTCGTAGGCTTCCAGATCGTCACTGCTCATTGTGAAGCCACTCTAGCCGCTGCCTGAACGTTCTCATACCGCAGCCGGTGTATCGGGCACGGCCCCAGGTCTTCCAATCGCCGCTGGTGTTCGGCAGTGCAGTAGCCCTTGTGCTCGGCGAAACCGTAGCCCTCGTACTGGGCGTCATAGTCGATCATGATGCGGTCTCTGGTGACCTTGGCGATGATGGACGCGGCCGCAACGCACGCCGCCACCTGATCGCCTTTCCACACGGCCAGGCCTGGGCAGGCCAGGCCGCTCACCGCGAAACCGTCGGTCAGGGCGAACCCCGGCTGCGGATCAAGCCGCAGCAGTGCCCGCCGCAGGCCCTGCAGGTCGGCCTCGTGCATGCCGAGCTGGTCGCATTCCGACGGCGAAACCTCAACCGCAGACCAGGCCAGCGCGCAGGCCACGATCTCGTCGTACAAGCGCTCGCGCGTTGCGGCGCTGAGCAACTTCGAGTCGTTCAGCCCGTCCAGATGACGCACCGCACGCTCGTCCAGGATGACTGCCCCCGCCACCAGCGGGCCCGCGCAGGCGCCCCGCCCGGCCTCGTCGGCACCGGCCACCAGATCGAAACCGGCCCGCCACAACGCGCGCTCGTAACCGAAGATCCCCTTACCGGGACGAATAGTGGACATCAGCCTCCGCAGGACCCCTCTCCCAGCACCGGCGCGGCCGGCGGATCATCCACCGCGTCGGGCACGCCGGCGAATGTCTGCGGAACTGAGAAGGTCGTGATGCGATTCAGCGGCGCCACAACGGCGACCACCGGACCCACGACGTTGCCGATCGGGATGAAACCATACATACCTGCGGGTACCCCGTTGTGGGTCGCTTCGCACATGTGAAGCCGGGAATCACCCGAACGGTCGCGATGGTCGCCCAGGACGAAGATGCGATCGGCCGGAACGATCACGTCGAACGGCGTATCGGATGGCGCCACGCTCAAGCCACTGGCGTCCTTGTAGAGGTACGAACTCTCGTCGATGGCCACATCGTTGATCGTCACTCGGCCCTGCTGATCGCAGCAAGCCACATGGTCGCCCGGCATGCCGATGACCCGCTTCACCAGATAGCCCTGGCTGCTGTCAGGCAGCAGATAGAGCGCCTCGAGCACCTCACGAACCGGGTTGGTCGAAGCCGGCTGCACACCCATCCACATGGCGTCCGGATCCTCGAAGACGACGATGTCACCCCGTTCGAAATCCGACACACGCATGGCGACGATCCGGTCCTTGAGTTCAAGGGTCTCTTCCATCGAGCCGCTGGGAACCTGAAAGACCTGAAAGACGAAGACCCTCAGCAGTGCCGTGATCACCAGAGTCACCAGGATCGCCAGCAGGGTCTCGCCCGCGAACGTCACAACCTGATTGAACTTCGAGGGTCTGCGAGCCGGAGGTGCATCCAGGTCGTCCACTTCGGCGACCTGTTCGTCACCCTTGCGTCTACGACCCATGCCTCGACTCCTCGCTCAACGACCGCGTCCTATCTTATGGCCTGACGAAGCGAAGTCCCGGCCACCAGTGAGGATGGCCGGGACTGCGGTGAGACGTGTGCGACTGTCAGTCGCGGCGCTCCTTGATCTTGGCAGCCTTGCCGCGCAGACCGCGCAGGTAGTACAGCTTGGCGCGGCGCACATCGCCACGACGCTCGACCTCGATGTGGTCGATGATCGGCGAGTGCAGCGGGAAGGTACGTTCCACGCCGGTTCCGTAGGAGACCTTGCGGACGACGAAGGCTTCCTGCACACCCGAACCGGTGCGGGCGATCACAACGCCGGCGAAAACCTGGATACGGGACTTGTTGCCTTCAACAACCTTCACGTGCACCCGCACCGAATCGCCTGGACGGAATTCGGGGATGTCACTGCGGACCGAGGCCTTGTCGAACTCAGCAATGATCGGATTCATAATGTTTCCTCGTCGGTGCCACAGGTCACCTCGCGGTAGAGCGTGTACGCGGGCCCAGCCGTTCCGATCAATCCCCCTGTGGCAGGAGCCGATTCGGCAGAGCAACCTGACAATCATGCCACAGCCACGCCCATTGGCGGTAATCGCCGCAGCCAGCCCGCAAACGCTCGCCATTGACGAGTTCGCTCGCCTTCCAACAGAGCAGCAGACTGACCTGCGTCGGGCGTCTGAGACCGGACGCGCGCAGGGCCCGCGGCGGGCATCTGGGCGGGCACGCAGGCCAGCACGCGAAACGGCGCCGGGTAAGACCCCGGCGCCGTCTGTTACTCGCGAAGTGTGGCTGACTGACTTACGCGGTGAAGCCGTCCTTGCGGAACAGCGACCACACCAGGTCGCGGTTCAGCGCGCTGATGGACTCCAGCGGAATACCCTTCGGGCAGACCGCAGCGCACTCACCGATGTTGGTGCAGTTGCCGAAGCCCTCGGAATCGTGCTGACCGACCATGTTCTTGATGCGCAGGAAGCGCTCCGGCTGGCCCTGCGGCAGGTTGCCCAGGTGGGTGATCTTCGCCGAGGTGAACAGCATCGCCGACGCGTTCGGGCAAGCCGCCACGCAGGCACCGCAGCCGATGCAGGTCGCGTTGTCGAAGGCCCTGTCAGCCTGCAACTTAGGAGCGAGGTTGGCGTGCGCGTCCGGAGCCGAACCGGTGTTGACCGAGATGAAGCCGCCGGCCTGGATGATACGGTCCATCGCGGTGCGGTCGACGACCAAGTCCTTGATCACCGGGAATGCTTGAGCCTTCCACGGCTCGATCGTGATGGTGTCGCCATCGTTGAACGAGCGCATGTGCAGCTGGCAGGTGGTCGTCGGAACCGGAGAGTTCCCGCGTCCGTGCGCAGTGCCATTGATGACCACGCCGCACATGCCGCAGATGCCCTCGCGACAGTCCGAGTCGAAAGCCACGGGCTCTTCACCGGCGGCGGTCAGCTCCTCATTCAGCTGGTCAAGCATCTCGAGGAAACTCGTGTCCTCCGAAATGTTGTCGATCTGGTACTCGACAAGCTTGCCCTGCTGCGCGCCACGAGGCTGGCGCCAGATCTTCAGTGTGAGTTTCACTTGTAACTCCGTTGCTTCAGCTCGATTGCCTTGTAGACCAGTGGTTCCTTGTGCAGGATGGGCTTATTGCCCGCACCGGTGTACTCCCAGGCCGCGACATAGGCGAACTCTTCGTCGTGACGCAGCGCCTCGCCTTCCTCGGTCTGGTATTCGACGCGGAAGTGACCACCGCAGGATTCACGACGATGCAGGGCGTCGATGCACATCAGTTCGCCCAGCTCGAAGAAGTCGACCAACCGGCCGGCGCGCTCCAGGGTCTGGTTGAGATCCTCAGCGGTGCCAGTGACGTTGACATCGCGCCAGAACTCTGCCCGCAGGTCGCGGATCATGCCGATGGCCTTCTTCAGGCCTTCCTCGCTGCGGGCCATACCGCAGTACTCCCACATGATGTGGCCCAGCTCCTTGTGGAACGAGTCAACAGTGCGGTTGCCCTTGATGCTCAGCAGCTTGTCGATCTGCACCTTGGTGGCTGTCACGGCCTCGACCACGGCCGGATCATCATCGGGCAACCCGCCCAGGTGATGACCGGCAAGGTAATCATTGATGGTGTTCGGCAGGACGAAGTAGCCGTCCGCCAAGCCCTGCATCAGCGCCGAGGCGCCCAGCCGGTTGGCACCGTGATCGGAGAAGTTCGCCTCACCAGCGACGAACAGACCCGGGATGGTGGTCTCCAGATCGTAATCGACCCAGACACCACCCATGGTGTAGTGCACGGCCGGGTAGATGCGCATCGGAAGCTCGTAGGGATCCTCAGCGGTGATCTGCTTGTACATGTCGAACAAGTTGCCGTACTTGACCTCAACACCGTGCTTGCCCAGACGGCTGATGGCGTCCGAGAAATCAAGGTAGACGCCGCGGCGCACCTCGTGCTCGACGCCGTTGGCGTCCTTCTCCTTGACCAGCGGGCCGACACCGCGACCTTCGTCGCACATGTTTTTCGCCTGCCGCGATGCGATATCACGCGGCACCAGGTTGCCGAAGGACGGGTAGATCCGCTCCAGGTAGTAGTCGCGGTCTTCCTCGGGAATCTCGCGCGGGTCCTTGGTGCAGTCCTCGGCCTTCTTGGGCACCCAGATGCGTCCATCGTTACGCAGCGACTCCGACATCAGGGTCAGTTTCGACTGGTTGTCGCCGTGCACCGGGATGCAGGTCGGGTGGATCTGCGTGTAGCAGGGGTTTCCGAAGTAGGCGCCCTTGCGGTGCGCCCGCCAGCCGGCGGTCACATTGCAGCCCATCGCGTTGGTCGACAGGAAGAAGACGTTGCCGTAACCACCGGTCGCCAGAATCACCGCGTCGGCGGTGTACGGAGCGACATCACCGGTGACCATGTCGCGAGCGACGATGCCGCGGGCGATGCCATCCTTGACGATCAGCTCCAGCATCTCGTGACGGGGGAACATCTCCACAGTGCCCGCCGCGACCTGACGCTCCAGCGCCTGGTAGGCGCCGATCAGCAACTGCTGACCCGTTTGGCCACGAGCGTAGAAGGTGCGCTGCACCTGCACACCACCGAAGGAACGGGTATCGAGCAGACCGCCGTATTCACGGGCGAACGGAACGCCCTGGGCGACGCACTGGTCGATGATGTTGCCCGAAACGCTGGCCAGCCGGTAGACGTTGGTTTCGCGGGCGCGATAGTCGCCACCCTTGACCGTGTCGTAGAACAGCCGGTAGACCGAGTCGTTGTCGTTCTTGTAGTTCTTCGCTGCGTTGATACCACCCTGGGCGGCAATCGAGTGGGCCCGGCGTGGTGAGTCCTGGTAGCAGAAGTTCAGCACGTTGTAGCCGGCCTCGCCCAGGGACGCGGCGGCAGCGCCACCGGCCAGGCCGGTGCCGACCACGATGATGGTGATCTTGCGCCGGTTGGCGGGGTTCACCAGCTTGGCGCGGAACTGACGATCGGGCCAAACCTTGTCGATCGGCTGAGCGGTGTCGGCCTTGGTGTCGTGAATCTCGTCGCCGACGATGAAGTAATCGGCATCGTCGCTGAAAGCAAACTTGGGAGTCGTCGTCTCAGTCATCACGCAGTCACCAATCCAAAGAAGATAGCCAGCGGGCTCGCCATGAAGCCGAAGAAGACCAGCAGGCACACGATCCAAGAACAGACGCTGATGACCTTCTCACTGAAGGCACCGACGCGAGCGCCGAGGGTACAGAAAGCGCTGTAGAACCCGTGGTAGATGTGCAGGCAGACCGCGCCCACGAAGATCGCGTAGGCGAGCACGAGCCACCACTGCTGGAAGCCGAGGATCACGCGCATGTGGGGTTCGACCGTGCCGGTGTAACCCACCGTGATCGTCTGAGTGGTGAACTGCAGCAGGTGGAAGATCACGCCGAGAATGATGATCACGCCGCTCCAGATCATGGTGCGGGCGGCGAAGCTGCCGGCCAGGTAACGCTGCTTCAGGTAGCGACCCATGCCCATCCGGGCATCGTAGTCACGGAAGGTCAGGCGCACGGCTGCCTCGATGTGCACGACTGCGGCCAGCAGCAGCACACCGCGGAAGAGCATCAAGAAGAATCTCTCGGGGAGCATGGGGTACAGGAACGTCCGAAGGAAGTGCGAGTACTCATCGAACTCCTGCAGCCCAACATTGGGGATCAGGAGCTTTAGGTTGCCGAACATGTGCATGAGCAGGAACAGAACGAGGAACAGACCTGTGACGGACATCAGCACCTTGCGGAAGACCGTCGAATGAACTGCCCTGTTGTTGGCTGTCCGGCTCGAATCGCGAGTAACGAGTTTGGTTGCCACGGGCAGCAGTCTAATGGGTGCGCATCGGCGGCGATGGGCAGACCCCGCCATCCTTGGGCTAGCCAAACTTAGGTAATCAGATCCGGCCTGCGCCGGGAGGTAATCTCCACCGACTGCTCATGACGCCATTGGGCGACCTTACCGTGGTGACCGCTGAGCAACACTTCGGGCACATCAAAGCCACGCCAACTAGCGGGTTTGGTGTACACGGGATACTCAAGCAGATGGTCGGACGCCGCAGAATACGACTCTTCGACCAAGGACAGCGAATTACCGATCACGCCTGGAACCAGACGCACAGTCGCCTCGATCATAGCCAGCGCAGCGACCTCTCCGCCATTCAGGACGTAGTCGCCAAGGCTAACCTCACTAACATCAAAGTACTGGCGCGCCCAATCGATCACCCGGTGATCGATGCCCTCGTAGCGTCCGCAGGCGAACGCGATCCGCGGCGCTGCCGCCAACTCGTCGGCCATCGCCTGCGTGAACGGACGCCCCGACGGCGTGGGCACCAGCAGCACCGGGCGAGGGCCATCGGTGATCGGGCCGTAGCTCGCCAGTAGCGCGTCAAGGGCTTCACCCCAGGGTTCCGGCTTCATGACCATGCCCGCTCCCCCGCCATACGGAGTGTCGTCCACCGTGCGGTGCCGGTCATGCGTCCACTGCCTCAGATCATGGACGTGCACCTCGAGCAATCCGTCTTCGATCGCCTTGCCGATCAGGCTGAGTTGTAGCGGGGCAAGGTAGTCGGGAAAGATCGTGAACACGTCAATGCGCATCAGCCTTCCTCCGCCCCGTCGTCCAGCAATCCGGGGACATCGGCCAACCGCACGCTGCCGGCGTCCAGGTCGACATCGGGCACCAACGCCTTGACGAACGGCACGAGATACTCGCTGCCGTTGAGGTCGATGACCAGCAGATCCTGGGCGGGCCCATGGACGATTTCCTTGATCGTTCCCGAGGCGGTGCCGTCGGCGCGCAGCACCGTCAATCCGGTCAGCTGACGATCGAAGTACTCCTCCTGACCGCTGGGCCGCTCATCGGCCGGCACCACCGCGCTGAGCACGCATCCGCGCTGCTGCTCTGCGGCGGTCCGGTCGGTGATCTCGCGGAAGGAAACGACCAGGCGCCCGGACGGCTGTTTGACCGTTTGCACAGTCAGTGTGCCGCCCTGGTTGGTGCGCAGCTGCGCCCCGGCGGTGAAGCGCCGCTTGATCTCGTCGGTGCGGGGTTCGACATAGACCTCACCGCGCACGCCGTGCGCCCGCGAGATCACTCCGACAGTCACCTCGACCGTCTCACTCATCTGGTTCTTCCTCTCACAATGGCAAACGCCCCACCATCTGACGATGCGTGGGGCGTCTGCGGCGATGACTTCTTCAGCGGCGGCCGCGTCCGGGCTTGCGATCCACGTCGACGAAGTCGACACGGACCTGCTCGCGTCCGGCGAGCGCCTGCACCACAGTCCGCAACGCCGAGGCGGTACGTCCCTGACGACCGATGACTTTGCCAACGTCGTCGGGATGAACGCGTACCTCCAGCATCCGACCGTGACGCAATTCCTTGTCGCGGATGCGGACGTCCTCAGGATGGGTAACGATGCCCTGCACCAGATGCTCGAGCGCTTCGGCCAGCATGCTCAGGCCTCCTCGGTAGCCTCAGCAGCTTCTTCGGCCTCGGCCTTCTTCGACTTGCGGCTGATAGCCTCGGCCGCCGGCTCTCCATCGGCTTCGGCGAGCGCGGCATTGAAACGGGCCAGCTTGTCGGTGGGCTCCGGCTGAGGATCGATGCCGGCAGGCGAATCGTCGCCGGTGAACTTCTGCCAGTCGCCGGTGCGCTTCAACAGGGCGACGACGGCCTCGGTCGGCTGAGCGCCGACGCCCAGCCAGTACTGAGCCCGCTCGGAATCAATGCGGATCAGCGACGGCTCGTTCTTCGGGTGGTAGATCCCGATTTCCTCGATGGCCTGGCCGTCCCGACGGGTACGGGAGTCCATGACGACAACGCGGTAGTGCGGTGAGCGGATCTTGCCGAGCCGCTTCAGACGAATCTTGGTGGCCACTTGTGTGGTATCTCCTGTAGAAAAACCCGGGTGGTTCCCGGTAGTTCGGGTGGCGCTCACTCACGTGTGGGGCACGTTCGCTTGAGCCGGTGGACTGCGTCGCCAGTGATGAGAGGGCACCTGGACGCCAGACGCATCCTCTATTGTGCCAGATCACTGTAGCCACCACGAAATGCGGGCTAGCGTGGCCTCCAAGGAGGTTGATCACGATGAGCGAATACGACTACTTGATCGTGGGTGGCGGCGAGGCCGCCAACGCAGCGGCGCACGGCATCCGCGAGCTCGACTCGTCCGGATCGATCGGCATCATCAGCGCCGACACCGACGCACCTTACGACCGCACTGCCCTGACGAAGGCACTCTGGCTAGATCCGGAGGTCAACGAGCAGACCATTTCGGAGAACACCGCGTCCGACACCGGTGCCACAATCTTGCTCGACACGCCGGTGCGCGCCATCCACCGCGCAACCCACGAGGTCACCATCAGCGGGGGAGAAAGCGTCGGCTACCAGAAGCTGCTGCTGGCGACGGGTTCGGCACCAACACAGCTGGCCGGGGCCAGCGATGAGCGGATCATCGCCATGCGCTCGCTGGCGAACTACCGCAAGGTGCGCGAACTGGTCACCGACGACCCGACCGCGGTCGTGGTCGGCGGCGGATTCATCGGCACCGAGATCGCGGCCGCGCTGGCAGCCAACGGGGTGGCAGTGACGCTGATCTTTCCCCAGCAGGTCCTGGGTTCAACGGTTTTCCCAGGGAAGCTCGCCGACAGATTCCACCAGCTGTATCTCGACCACGGCGTGACACTGGTTCCCGGGAGGTTGGCAAAGGGCGCGCTGGTCGGTGCTGACCAGCGTCCGGGTGTCCTCCTGGACGATGGCAGCGAGTACTTCGCCGGTGTGGTGGTTGCGGGACTGAGCGCCAAACCGGTACTCGATCTGGCATCCGAGGCCGGGCTGGAGGTCAACCGCGGGGTCGTCGTGGACGCTCATCTGAAGACCTCGGACCCCGATATCTGGGCGGCCGGGGACATCGCCGAATACCCCGACGTGATTTTGGGACGCACCAGAATCGAGCACGTCGACCATGCGCAGAACTCCGGCGCCACCGCTGGACGCTCCATGGCAGGCAGCGACGAGACCTACGACCACACCCCGTACTTCTGGTCGGACGCCTTCGAGCTCGGCTGGGAGGCGATCGGACGCCTGGATGCCCGGCTGGACACCGAGGTGGTCGAGTTGGGTGAAGGACGCGATGTCGTCTACTACCTGGACGAGCAATCGCGTCCGGTCGGGGTGCTGCTGCTGGGCGTATGGGACTCGATCGACAAGGCCCGCAAGGTGCTGGCCGATGCCCCGACCGACCGCGCAGAGCTCCGCAGCAGAATCGTCTGAACAGAACACTGTCCTAGGCGGGCGTTCGGGCCCACAATGATGACATGGCTGAATCACTGACGATCAACCCAGCAACCACCGCATTGGTGCTCATCGAATTCCAGAACGAGTTCACCTCGCCCGGGGGCGTCCTGCACGACGCCGTCGCGGAGGTGATGGATTCCACCGGGATGCTCGACAACACGACCGCCCTGGTGGACAAGGCACGCGAGGCAGGCGTGACGATCATGCATGCTCCGATCACCTTCGCGCCCGGCTACTGCGAACTGACCCGGCATCCGTACGGCATCCTCAAGGGGGTCGTCGATGGAAACGCCTTCGTCAAGGGCACCTGGGGCGCCGCGATAGTCGACGACCTCACTCCGGTCGCCGGCGACATTCTCATCGAGGGCAAGCGCGGCCTGGACACCTTCGCGTCCACGAACCTCGACTTCATTCTCCGCAGCAAGGGAATCGACACGATCATCCTGGCCGGTTTCCTGACCAACTGCTGCGTGGAATCGACCATGCGCTCGGGGTACGAGAACGGCTACCGGGTGATCACGCTGACCGACTGCACCGCAGCCACCTCGACCGCGGAGCAAGAGAACGCGATCGCCTTCGACTACCCGATGTTCTCCGAGCCGGTGGCATCTGCCGAGGTCGCAGCCGCGCTGTGATTCGGCGAGCGCGGACGGCAGGCGTCCGCGCTGTGATTCGGCGGGCGCCCGCGCTGTGATATTCGGCTAACGCGGATAGCACTGCCCGCGCAACATCACCAGCGCCGGTTCGCGCAGTGTCTGAAGATGGACGCGCGGGTCGTCCCGGTAGGCCACGAGGTCTGCCGGGGCACCCGGCTCCAGACCCTCAGCTCCCAACCACTCGCGGGCCCGCCACGAGGCTGCGCCCAACGCGAACTCGACGCCCCCGAGCCGGGCGAGCAGTTCAGTCTCCTGCGCGATGCGGCCATGGCCGAGCGAACCGCCGGCATCGGTGCCGGCGTAGATCGGCACTCCGGCCTCCAATGCCGCCCCGAGCACCTCGTAGCGCGAGGCATGCAGGGCCCGCATATGCGCAGCGTATCGAGGGAACTTCGCTTCTCCGGCGGTCGCGAAGCTGGGAAAGTACTCGAGGTTGGTCATCGTCGGCACCAGAGCAGTTCCCTGCGCGGCCATCTGCTCGATGACCTCCGCGCTCATGCCGGTGCCGTGCTCGATGCAGTCAATGCCCGCGGCGACCAGCTCCGTCACCGATTGCTCGGCGAAACAATGTGCGGTCACCCGCGCGCCGAGCTCGTGCACCCGGGCAATCGCCCGACGGGCATCATCGGCCGGCCACAGCGGACGCAGGTCGCCTGCGGCACGATCGATCCAGTCCCCCACCAGCTTCACCCAGCCGTCACCGGCCAACGCCTGGCGTTCCACCTCGGCCACCAACTCGGTCGGTTCGACCTCAACGGCGAAGTTGCGGATGTAGCGCCCAGGACGTGCGATATGGCGTCCAGCCCTGATGATGCGCGGAAGATCGGCCCGATCGTCGACCCAGTGGGTGTCCACCGGGGCTCCGGCATCGCGGATCAGCAGGACGCCCGAATCACGATCGGTGATGGCCTGCTGCTCGGCGGTCACCCGATCGACGGCCCCGCCGGCACCGAGCCCGATATGGCTGTGGGCGTCCACCAGGCCGGGCATGATCCACCATCCCGAGCCGAGGGTCTCAGCCCCGGCCACCGGTTCGGCGCTGATCAGACCGTCGTCGATCCACAGATCGACCGGCTCGGTCCCCGGAAGAACGACACCGTTCAGATGCCAGCTGGCCATCGCCACCTCCTCCTGCAGCCGCAGCGCTCAGCGCGGCCCCTTGTTCTGCTGGTTGAGCATCTGCTGCAGCTCCGGAGGCAGCGAGAAATCCTTCATGGCGGCCTGAGTCTCGGCCTGAGTAGGCAGTGCCTCCGGCACCGACGGGGCACGCAAGGCCGGGTCGGCCTTGGCCTTCGCCTCCGCAGCCCGCTTGGCGGGATTGCCCGAGACCTTCTTGCCGCCCTTCCCCTTCTTCGCCTGCTGCCTGGGTGGCTGCCGGCGGCCACCGCCCATGCCGGGCATGCCCGGCATCATCTGGCCCATCGACTGCATCATCTTGCGAGCCTCGACGAACCGGTTCACCAGCTCGTTGACGTCGCGTACCTCAACGCCGGCGCCTCGGGCAATACGCGCGCGCCGCGAACCATTGAGGATGCCCACGTCGGCGCGCTCGGCAGGCGTCATCGACCGGATGATCGCCTCGACCCGATCGACCTGCTTCTCGTCGATCTCGGAGATCGCCTTCATGTTGGAGGCGCCGGGCAACATGCCGAAGACCTTGGACAGCGGGCCCATCTTGCGAATCTGTTGCATCTGCGCGAGGAAATCGTCCAGCCCGAACTGGCCGCCCCCGCCCATCAGCTTCTCGGCGGCCTTCGCCGACTCCTCCGCATCGAAGGCCTTCTCGGCCTGCTCGATGAGGGTGAGCATGTCGCCCATGCCGAGGATGCGGCTGGCCATCCGGTCGGGATGGAAGATGTCGAAGTCGGTGAGCTTCTCACCATTGGAGGCGAACATGATCGGCTTGCCGATCACCCGGGCGATCGACAGCGCCGCGCCACCACGCGCATCGCCGTCCAGCTTGGTGAGCACCACACCGTCGATGCCGACGCCCTGCTCGAATGCCAGCGCGGTGTTGACCGCGTCCTGGCCGATCATTGCGTCCACCACGAACAGGGTCTCGTCCGGCTTGGTGAGCGCCTTGATCATCTGCGCCTGGCGCATCATCTCGGTGTCCACACCCAGCCGACCGGCGGTGTCGATGATCACGACGTCGAATAGGTGATGCTTGGCATAGTCGATGGAGTTCTGGGCGACCTGGATCGGATCGCCGACACCATTGCCGGGCTGGGGAGCGTAGATGCCGGCCTTGGCCCGCTCTGCCATCACCCGCAACTGCTCGACGGCCTGCGGGCGCTGCAGGTCGGCGGCCACCAGCAGCGGCGAATGGCCCTGCTCCTTCAGCCAAGCACCCAGCTTGCCGGCCAGCGTGGTCTTGCCGGCGCCCTGGAGGCCTGCGAGCATGATGATCGTTGGCGGCTGCTTGGCGTAACGCAGCAGCCGGGTCTCGCCGCCGAGGATGGAGACGAGTTCGTCATTGACGATCTTGATGATCTGCTGGCTCGGGTTGAGCGCCCGCGACAGTTCTGCTCCGCTCGCACGCTCCTTGATGCGTGAGACGAACTCCTTGACCACCGAGAGATTGACATCGGCTTCGAGCAGCGCGATGCGGATCTCCCGGGCGGTGGCGTCGATGTCGGCATCGGTGAGCCGACCCTTGCTACGAAGTGACTTGAAGGTCGCGGCAAGGCGATCTTGAAGGGTGTCGAACACGGGCGTCCTCGAAAAGTGGCGGATATCAATGTCCAACGATACCGTCTACCCCGCGCCACCCGCCCAGGCGCTAGTGGGACGGGCTCGATCACTCGGCGCTCAGTTACCGAGCAGGCCGTCAACGAACTGTTCGGCGTCGAAGGGGGCCAGATCGTCGGCGCCCTCCCCCAGTCCGATGAACTTCACCGGCACGCCGAGTTCGCGCTGTACCTGGACGACGATGCCACCCTTGGCCGAACCGTCGAGTTTGGTCAACACGATGCCGGTGACGTCGACCACCTCGGCAAAGATGCGGGCCTGGGTGAGACCGTTCTGGCCGGTGGTGGCGTCCAGCACGAGAAGCACCTCGTTGACCGGGGCCTTTTTCTCGATGACACGCTTGACCTTGCCCAGCTCGTCCATCAGGCCAACCTTGGTGTGCAGCCGACCAGCGGTATCGACCAGCACCACATCGACACCCCGATTGATGCCCTCCTCGACAGCGTTGAACGCCACCGACGCCGGATCCGCGCCCTCGTCCGAACGAATGGTCTCAACCCCGACGCGCTCGCCCCAGGTGGTCAGCTGCTCGGCGGCGGCAGCGCGGAAGGTATCGGCCGCACCGAACAGCACCGTTTTGTCCTCGGCCACCAGCATCCGCCCTAGCTTGCCAACGGTCGTGGTCTTGCCGGTGCCATTGACGCCGACCACCAGCAGCACCGCGGGCGCACCGTCAGCATGCTCCAGCTTGAGAGTGCGGTCCAGATCCGGATTGACAAGCTTGATCAGCTCGCTGCGCAACAAGTCTTTGGCTTGCTCAGGATCGGCTATCCCATCGATGCGCAGCTGCTGGCGAAGCGCGCCGACCAGTTCACCGGTCGGGCCCACACCGAGATCGGAGGTGATCAGCGTAGTTTCGAAATCGTCCCAGGTCTCGTCGTCGATGCGGTCGCTCGACAGCAGATCGGCAAGCGCCCGAGCCAGGGCGTTGTTGCTGTCGGCCAGCTTGCGACGCAATCTCGCAAGGCGAGATGCTGCCTTCTCCGGCTCTTCGATCTCGGGGACGACCGGCGCGATCGGTTCGACAAGCGCCGTCTCCTCGAGGGGAGCCGCGATCTGAGGTTCGACGACCTCGGCCTCAACGGCCTCGACCTCGACAGGCGGAGCGGTCTCGACCAGTTCGGCCGAGGCGACTCCCTCGACGGCCGGGGCCTCCTTCTTGGGCAGCTCACCGCGTGCCTCGGCCCGCTTCTTGCTGATGACGATCGACAGCCCCGCGATGGCGGCTACCAGGAGAACACCGATAATGACTGTCCAGGGAATCCATTCCACGACGTCAGACTACCGGTTCGGTAGCCAAACCAAACAGCCGCGGCCCGGGCGGCGCCGCCCCGACACCCAGATCAGGCGGCCAGATGCCGTCCTTCTTGCGGCTCGTCATCGCCCTCGGTCGCCGCGGCGAGAGGCTCCTGAACGGGGGGTTCGTTGGCCGCGACGACCTGCTGTTCCGCAGGATCGGCATGGTGCGGCTCCGGCTGAACTGCGGAGGCAACAGCGGCCTGAGGCGTCAACGCAGTCGCGATCGCCGCCGGTGGCTGGGCCTCCCCGTTGAGATGACGAAGTACTCTGCGCAGCCTGGCAGCCAATTGGGTCTGATCACCCCCGGCGCGTCCGGCAGCGTCCACTGCCACCAGGAAGAGGACGGCCAAGCCGAAAATGACGACAAGGAACAACATCACGAAGAAGACAGCCATTGCGAGCCTCCGGTGCAACTGGGAAGAGGAAGGTCCACCCTCAGTGTGGGCCACACCGCGCACATTGACGCTGCCGCCACGCCGGACGCACACCTTCACGCGACCGAAGTCACAGCATCGGTGCGGCTCAGCGTTCGCTGAGCCGCTGGGAGATCACCGTGGATACTCCATCACCGCGCATCGTGACACCGTAGAGCGCGTCGGCGATCTCCATCGTGCGTTTCTGATGAGTGATCACCAGTAACTGCGAGTTCTCCCGGAGCTCTTCGTAGATCGACAGCAGGCGGCTCAGGTTGATGTCGTCGAGCGCGGCCTCGACCTCATCGAGGATGTAGAACGGGCTCGGTCGCGCGATGAACAAGCTGATCAGGAACCCGACGGCCACCAGTGAGCGTTCGCCGCCGGACAGCAGGGATAGCCGCCGGATCTTCTTGCCTGCCGGGCGAGCTTCGACCTCGATACCGGTAGCGAGCATGTCGGACGGATCGGTCAGCACCAGGCGTCCCTCGCCACCGGGAAAAAGCCTACTGAAGACTTCGGAGAAGGTCTTGGCCACATCGTCGTAGGCCGCCGCGAACACCTCCTGAACCCGCTTGTCGACCTGGTCGATGATGTCGAGCAGGTCTTTGCGTGTCTTCTTCAAGTCGTCCAGCTGCTCGGCAAGGAACTGGTGACGTTCGTTCATCGCCTCGAACTCTTCGAGTGCCAGCGGATTGACCTTGCCGAGCGCATCCAGGTTGCGTTGTGCTGCCCGCAGCCGGGCTTCCTGCTTCGCCCGGACGAAGGGCACCGGTTCGGGAAGATCGTCGTCCTCGGGGTCGATTGCGCTGCCGTCCGGGTTGACCAGCACCGGAATCAGCTGATCGGGACCGTACTCGTCGACCAGCACGTCAGCCTCCAGACCGAGTTCGGTGAGCGCACGCTCGGTGAGACGTTCCAGCTGCATGGTGAGTTCGATGCGGGCCATCTGATCGCGGTGCTCGCCTTCAACCAGCGTTTCGAGTTGCTTCGCGCTGGCGCGGGCGGCGGCGCGGTGATGGCCGAGCGCGGCCTCAGCCTCCTGTCGTGCCACCTCAACCGCCTGCCGTTCGGCACCGGCAGCAGCCTTGGCCAGCTGGACCCGGGCCGCCAGCCACTGCGCGCCCTGGAAGACGGCGCCGGCGGCGGCGGCTTCGCGCCGAAGCTGATCAGCTCTGGCCTGGGCCTGCTGCCTGGCCAAGCGCTCGGCCTGCGCGGCGCGGTGCAGGGAGTCTGCACGTCCGGCCAGCGAGCGGGCCCGCTCCTCGGCCGTGCGCAAGGCCAGCCTGGCTTGCATCTCGGTCTCGCGGGCCTGACGGGCGAGGCCCGCCAGCCGATCACGCTGTGCGGCGTCCGGCTCGGCCAGATCGTGCTCGCTACCGGCGGCAGCCAGCCGGTCTTCGAGTTCGGCCAGTTTCTCCCGATTGGACGCCTGATTACGTCCGGCCTGCTCGATCGCGGCCTGCAACCTGGCAGCGTCAGCACGCGCGCCACGCCCGGCCTGCCCCAGCGTGCTCAGCTGTTCGGTCAACGCCGACATCTGAGCGTCCGATTCATTCAGCTGCTCAGCAGCGATTGCGGTCTGCTGCTCGGCCTGCCGCAGGCGTTCATTCGCGGCAGACAGCGCAAACCGAATCTGTTCGGTCTCGTGGCGGGCCGCGTCGAACTGGGTCTGGGCTTCGTCGATACGGGCCTGTACCTCGATCACCGAGGGTTGCGCGCTCGACCCACCACTGGCGAACCACGATGTCACCAGATCGCCCTCGGCGGTAGCAGCCCGCACCTGCGGAAGCGCACTCACCAGCGCCCGGGCCGCCTCCAGATCGGGCACCAGCGCCACTTTGTCGAGCAACTGCCACAGTCCGGGCACGATCCGGGGATCAGCCTGGATCGCATCAACCGCCCAGCCGATCCCGTCGGGCAGCTCAGGCCATTCTGCAGGGTTCTGGCCAGGGGCATCGCCGAGCAGCAGGCCCGCCCGGCCGAGGTCTTCGGTCTTCAGCCGGTCGAACGTGTCGAGAGCCGTGACCAGATCGGTCACCACCAGCGCCTCGGTCGCCGTCCCCAGCGCAGCCGAGACAGCCTGCTGCCAGGCGGGATCGACCTTGACCATGCCCGACAACGAGCCGAGCAAACCATCCGCCAGCTCTCCTGCGAGCAGCGCGCCGGACGCATCACGGCGCTGCAGGCCCAGCTTCAGGGCGTCGATACGAGCGGCCAGCGTGGCACACAACCGTTCCGCGTCCTGCTCGCGGCTGCGCAACGCCGAGATCTCCTCGCTCACCGCCGCCTGGGCGGCAGCCGCCGATTCGTATCGTTCGTCCAGACCAAGTTCGCCGTCGCTCACCCCGCCAAGACGCATCTCCAGGAGGGCGTACTGGTGTTCGGCATCCTCTGCGCGAGCGAGGGCCTCGGCGAGCCGCGCCTGCAGCCGCGCCTCCTCTTCACCGAGGGTCTGCAGCCGGGACTGCAGCGAGTTGACCTGCCCGGTGAGTCTGGCCAGGCCCTCGCGGCGGTCGGCGACCGCCCGCAATTGCGCTGCATAGCTGCGAGCCTCAGCGGCTTCGGCTAGCTCAGCCTCCTCGCGGCGGCTGGTGGCCGCTGCCAGTACCTGCTCGGCTGCCGCCACCTGCTCGACCAGTTCGGCCTCTTGTTCGCCGATCTTGACAGCCTCTTGTTCGAGCGCGTCGGGATCTCGTCCACTGGTCGTGGCCGGCTGGGCGTCGCCGTGCCGCATCCGTTCGGCAGCGACCTGCTGCGTGCTGGTCACTCGTTCGGCCAGTGCGGCCAGCGCATACCAGTTCTCCTGAGCCTGTGCGAGCCTGGGCTTGAGTTCGTCGAGTGCCAGCTCCGCAGCCCGTTCGGCTTCGTGCGCAGCTGCCAGCTGTGCCTCGGCTGCCTGCTTGCGGGCCTGCAACTCGAGTTCGGCTGCCTGATCGCCGGCCAGCGCCAGGCGTGCCTGGGTGAGGTCGTCGGCCAGCAGTCTGGCCTTGGCGTCGCGGAGTTCGGCTTGGACGGTGGCGGCCTTGCGGGCAACCGCCGCCTGGCGTCCCAGCGGTTTGAGCTGACGGCGGATTTCGGCGATCAGATCGGTGAGCCTGGCCAGGTTGGCCTGGGTCGATTCGAGCTTGCGGACGGCTTTGTCCTTGCGGCGACGGTGTTTGAGCACGCCGGCGGCCTCTTCGATGAATCCGCGGCGGGCTTCGGGGGTGGCCTGCAAGATCTGGTCGAGTTGGCCCTGCCCGACGATGACGTGCATCTCCCGGCCCATGCCCGTGTCGCTGAGCAGCTCCTGGACGTCCAGCAGTCTCGCGGCGTGGCCGTTTATTGCGTACTCGGAACCGCCGCTGCGGAAAAGTGTGCGGCTGATAGTGACCTCGGTGTAGTCGATCGGCAGTACACCGTCGGTGTTGTCGATTGTCAGCGACACTTCGGCGCGGCCGAGGGGTGCGCGTCCGGAGGTGCCCGCGAAGATGACGTCCTCCATCTTTGCGCCACGCAACGACTTGGCGCCCTGCTCGCCCATGACCCAGGCCAGCGCGTCCACCACATTCGATTTTCCCGAACCGTTGGGCCCCACGATGGCGGTGATGCCGGGCTCGAAGTTCAGGCTCGTCGCCGAGGCGAACGACTTGAATCCCTTCAGAGTCAGGCCCTTGAGGTACACCTCACACGACCTCGTGTTCCGAGGGCTCGGACGCGGGCTCCGGTTTGGCGTCCTTGACCGCCCGGAAGGTCCATACCTTGTTGATCAGGTAGTTGATGGGCATGGTGAGCACAATAGTGAACAGCTGCGCCCAGTAAGCACGGGCGCGCAAGCCTTCGTGGTCATTGAAGATCGGGCTGGGCAGGTAGACCGGCGATGTGGGGTTGGTGAGCGCCACCTTGATCAGCGCACCGATCGCGGCCGCGACCGCGCCGACCAGGAAGAACGGCCAGAACTCTGCCCACCAACTACGCGTCTGGGCCCGCTTGAACGTCCACGAGCGGTTGAGTTGGAAGTTCCAGGTGTTGGCCACGATGAAAGCGACGATCCACACCAAGACGGTGAAACGGAACGCGAACCGTCCGGGCAGGTCGATGATGACAGCGTTGTCGTTGCCGACACCCCCGTGGAGCTGGGTCATGATGTACGTCACGATGAGGTTCACCACGATGCCGGATCCGCCGACGATGCCGAACTTGATGAACTGGACCGCGGTGGACAGCAATCGTGACCGCGAGGGTTGGGGTTCTTCGCTCATGAGCACACAACCTATCGCGCGTGTTCGGCAGATGACATGGGTGGACGCCGCTGACACCGCGGGCAGCGATAGCTCGACCGGCTCATGAACGGCTCCCGGATGATGGTCGTAGCGCAGCGGGGGCAGGGCTGGCCGGCGCGGCCGTAGACCTGGAGACTGCGGCTGAAGTAGCCGGAGTTCCCGTTGACATGGACGTAGAGGGCGTCGAAGCTGGTGCCGCCCTGGTCGAGGGATTCGAGCATGACGAGCTTGGCGGCGTTCAGTAGCTCGACGGCTTTGCGCTGGCTGAGACCCTCGGTCGCACGGTTGTAGTGCAGCCGGGCACGCCACAGCGATTCGTCCGCGTAGATATTGCCGACGCCGCTGACCATGGTTTGGTCGAGCAGCGCCCGCTTCACCGTGCTGCGGCGCGCTCGCAGGAACGCCGCAACCCGGTCGGGATCGAAACCGTCATCGAACGGATCGAGGGCGATGTGCTGGATCTGCCGCGGCAGCTCGGCGCCGCCCGGCGCGAGCTGCAACCCGCCGAACATGCGCTGGTCGACGAATCGGAGTTGCGGACCACCGTCGGTGAAGTCGAACAGCACCCGTGTATTGGGCAGCAGCGGTGCGTCCGCATCGTCGATGCGGAACTGGCCGCTCATGCCCAGATGGACGAGCAGCGCATCGGTGTCGTCCAAGGGCAGCCAGAGGTACTTCCCGCGGCGACGGGCAACACCGACCCGGCGTCCAACAAGATCGGAGGCGAAGGCGTCCGGACCGGACAGGTGATAGCGCACCGGCCTGGGGTGCAGAACACGCACCGCACCGATCGTGCGGCCGCCGACCGATGAGGCGAGCCCGGCGCGGACCACCTCGACTTCGGGCAGTTCAGGCATCGCCGCCGGCGGGCCCGGCCGACGCGGGTTCGGCCGTCAGTGCCTTGTAGGCGGCGGCGGCTGCCTCCTGCTCGGCGTGCTTCTTGTTGTGGCCCTTGCCGGGCCCGAAGCGGCGATCACCGAAGACCGCCCACGCCGCGAAGCGCTTGTCGTGGTCGGGACCGGATTCTTCGATGTCGAAGACGGTCGGGCCCAGTCCCAAGGACGCGGCGACTTCTTGCAGCGAGGTCTTCCAGTCGAGGCCCGCGCCCAGCGTGGCAGCGTGATCGACCAACGGGTCGAAGATGTGATGGACCAGCCTCTCGGCCGCCTCACGGCCACCGGAGAGGAAAACGGCCCCGATCAGCGCCTCGGTGGTGTCGGCCAAGATCGAGCTCTTGTCCGAACCGCCGGTGCTGATCTCACCCTTGCCGAGCTTGATCATCGGCCCGATGTTCAGCTTGCGGGCGACCATCGCCAAACTGACCGCGCTGACCACGCTGGCGCGCAGCTTGGCCAGCTGGCCCTCGGCGTGGTCGGGATAGCTGCGGTAGAGGTACTCGGTGACGATGACCCCGAGCACCGAGTCGCCGAGGAACTCCAGACGCTCATTGGTCGGAATCTGGCCGTGCTCATAGGCATACGAGCGGTGTGTCAACGCAAGATCGAGGAGGTCGGCGTCCAATGGGACGTCAAGCTCCTCGATCAGCGATAAGAATGGCAGCGACGCGGCACTGCCGCCGTTATCGGCGCGCACTCGGCAGGTCAGCCCTCAAGAACCTGACGGCGGTCGCCGCGGGGACCGTACTGGCCGCACGACGGGCAGGCGGTGTGCGGCAGGTGCTGCGCACGGCAGGCCGGGTTGGCACAGGTCACGGTCTGCACCGCGGTCGTCTTCCACTGGGACCGACGAGACCGCGTGTTGCTGCGGGACATCTTCCGCTTCGGAACAGCCACGGTGTTTCTCCTTCAATCGTTGTGCCCCCGATGCCGGAGGCTGCCCATCGTGGGCAAAGTACAGTGGCATCCGTGAGGACGCACGCCTGCACACTTTACTCCGCCGGGAGTAGCCGATGCAAAAGGCAACCAAACCTCCGTGTCTCACTACCTGAGACGCCCCCCACGGCCGAATTGATCGCGGTGCTTGAGCACTGTACTGTCCCTGCCATGACTGAGCAGCAGGTCTTCATGCCGACGACCACGAAGGCCGTCTTCATGCCCTGTTGTCGAATGCGCTGAAACCGTAGCCCCAAGACCGGACACCAGCAGCCTCCCGCGATCTGACCTCACCTCGATGAGGTCGTTTTCGCATATCCACAACTGACCGGGCCGGCTGTCCACATTCACGTTCCGCGCATCAGATCCTCCCGAGGGAGACGTCCATGTCAGTCGCCGCAGCCTTCGCCGTACTCGCCGGCCTGATCGCCGTGAGCCTGGCGCTCGCCGCCGTGCTCGCCCGCACCAGGGGCCGGGGACGAGTCGTCCGGCCGAGCCGAGCCGGCTCGCTGCCCGAGCTGCCGATCGCCGACGCCGAGCTGGGTGACACTGCAACCTTCGTCCAATTCGGGATGCAGTCCTGCGCACCCTGCCGGGCGACGGCTCGCCGGATCCAGGCATTTGCGGCCGAGAACTCCGGCGTTCGCCACATCGAGTTCGACATCTCACAACATCCCGACCTTGCCAGCAAGCTCAAGATCGTGAGTGCCCCCACCACCTTCCTGCTCGACTCCCACGGGAACATCCGGGTCCGCATCAGCGGACTGCCACACCCGGATGAACTCGTCCACCACGTCGAGTCCCTCGCACCGGCCAATGACACCAACCAGCCAGGAGCCGTCGATGTCCACGCCTGAAACCGCTGTCCCCACCCATAAGCCCAAGCAGATCGATCCGCGCGGGCCACGCGTCGCCGCCGCATTCACCAGCATCCTGCTCGCGGTCACCATCGTGGTGGCCCTCACGGGTCAGAACGTCGCGGCGCTGATCCTGCTCGCCGTGATCGTGGTGCTGTTCGCTCTGGGCGCCGCCGGGTCGCCCGCCTACCCCTGGAGCCTGGTCTTCACGAAGCTCATCCGGCCCCGCCTGGCACCACCGGCCCAGACCGAAGACGCCGCCCCGCCGCGTTTCGCGCTGCTGGTCGGGTTGATCATCACCGGCATCGGACTGATCGGAGGTCTGGCCGGCATCCAGCTGGCCGTTCCGATCGCCGCCGGCTTCGCGTTCGTCGCCGCTTTCCTCAACGCATCCATCGGATTCTGCCTCGGCTGCGAGATCTACGGCCTCATCGTCCGCATCCGAACCGCCTCCTCCCGAGACTGACCGAATCACCATCACCTAGGAGCCCGCACCTATGCCCAGCCGCCTCGCGTCCCGAACGCTCAGACCAGTCGCGACCCTGCATCCTCTGTTCGCAGCGATCGGCAACACTCCCCTAGTCGAACTCAGCCGCATCGGCGGGCTGCCTCACGGAGTCCGGCTGTTCGCCAAGGCGGAGTTCATGAACCCGGGCGGGTCGATCAAGGATCGTGCCGCGGCCGCGATGGTGCTGGACGGGATCGAACGCGGTCTGCTGCGTCTGCCCTCGCCCGACGAGCCGCAGCAGCAGCTGCCCACGATCATTGATGCGACCAGCGGGAACACCGGAATCGCGTTGGCCATGATCGGTGCGGCGCTGGGCATCGGCACCACCTTGGTGATGCCCGAGAACACCAGCCCGGAACGCAAGGCGACCATGCGGAACCTCGGGGCGACAGTCATCGACACGGCCTGCTGGGCAGCTGCGCACCCGACACGGTGCTCGGCTTCGGCCTGCGGCTGAACGACGGCGACGAGATCGATCTGGTGCGGCAGGTGCGATCCGTGGCCAATCCCTGCCTCGGCGTGCCCTTCTTCAGGATTCCGGTCCAGATATCCCGGCTGCCCGGCCAGGTCGTTATCGATGTGGTCGATGGGCCCGATATCAGCGAGTTCGGCGACACCGCGGACCGCATCTTCGAGGCCCCCTATGTCGTCGGTGTCCAGAGCAACCACGTCGGACTGCGGCTCGGTGGGCCGATGCCCGTCCGGCAGACCACCGCTGAGGTGCTGTCCCGCGGCGTTCCCGTCGGAGCCGTCGAGGCCCCGGCCGGCGATCAGCTGCTCGTCCTGCACCGCGGGCGTGGCGTGACCGCCGGTTATCCGGTGCTGTCAGTGGTCACCGAACCCGGTCTGGACCTGATGGCGCAACTGCGTCCCGGTGACCAGATGAGCTTCCGTCGGGTGAGCCTGGCGCGGGCCACCCAGAACGCGCGGCAGCGCCGGGCGCAGATCGACCGCCTGCAGAATACCGTCGGCCAGGCCTTCGAGGCCCTCGGCCTGTTCGACAACGCCAGCGGCGATCCGCGCTGGTCGGCCACTCCCACAAGTAACAACCGATGAAGGAGAACACGCATGCCCTATAACGATTACCGCACAGCGCTGGTCACCGGAGCCTCGACGGGCATGGGAGAGGCCATCACCCGTTGCTTGGTTGCCCATGACATCACCGTTCACGCCGTGGCGAGAAACGAGAGCAGCCTGCAGAAGCTGGCCGCCGAGCTGGGGGTCATCCCGCACGCACTCGATCTGCGCGACCTCGACGCCGTCGCTGAGCAGCTGTCGGGCCTGGAGATCGACATTCTGGTCAACTGCGCCGGGGTGTCTCGTCCGGGCAATGTCCTGGATTCCAGCGCTGACGACCTGGATGCGCTGGTCGACGTGAACCTGCGCGCGATATTGCAGCTGGCCAGGATCCTCGTGCCGGGGATGGTCGAGCGCGACCTCGGCCATGTCATCAACATCAGTTCGATCGCCGGCATCTACAACTTCTACGGGCACACCGCCTACCATGCGACGAAGGCTGCCGTGCATCAGCTCAGCCGCCAGCTGCGCAACGATACGGTCGGACGCCGCATCCGGGTGACCGAGATCTGCCCCGGCCGCGTCGAGACCGAGATCTTCGGACGCAATATGGGCGGCACTCCCGAGGCCCTGCAAGAGGCGTGGGAGACCTACTACGAGGGCTATGAGTCGCTCACCACCGCGGACATCGTCTCGGCCGTCGATTTCGCGATCGCCGCGCCGCGCCATATGAACGTCTCGATGATGGAGATCCTGCCCACCTTCCAGGTGCCCGGGGGCCTGGTCTTCGACCGCCGGGAGGAACCCGCCGGCGAATGACGGCTGCCGACGCTGCCGTCACCATCGCCAGCTGATTGCCGCAGCCCCGGCTGATTGCGGCATCCCCAACCCAAACGCTCGCCGTAAGTAGGTTCGCTCGCGTTCCACGCGAACCCACACTTGCGGCGAGCGTTCTTGTACGGACGGCCAACGTCTTGTCGTGATGGCAAGCGTTCTGGGCTGGGCGGGGCGTCAGTCGGCCTTGAAAAGTTCCAGGCCCTCCCAGCGGGGATCGATCTGTTCGCCGTGGTTGTGCTCGGGATCATCATTCAGATTGAAACCGCAGATGGGGCACAGTCCCAGGCAGTCCTCACGGCACAACGGCGTGAAGGGCAATTCGAGGACGATCGCATCGCGCATCGGCGGATCGAGATCGATGTATTCGTCCACGACGAACAGGGCATCCTCTTCGGCGTCGCGGCCCGGGTAGTAGTAGAGCTCCTGCAGGTCGAAGTCCCGCTCCTCGCGCACCTCGCCCAGGCAGCGGGAGCATTCCCCCACCAGCTCGGCGCTCACCACGCCGGTCGCCAGCACGCCCTCGCTCACCGACTCCAACCGCAGGTCGACATCGACGGGGCTGCCTTCCGGCACTCCGATCATTTCGATTCCCACGTTCGCCGGAGCCGGGATCTCGCGATGGAATTCCTTCAGTTCACCGGGGCGGCGGACCAGCTCATGGATGCTGATGACCCACGGCGACCGCAGATCAAGGGTCTGGTGCTCGTTCACGCGGCCAGCCTATAGCGCCGCACGAATCGTCAAAACGCCATCCGCACGGCGTGGGCTCAGGGCGTAACAAGCGAATCGACGGCCCGCTGTCGCCTCGGGGCCCGGCAGTTCCAGGTCACAGAGGGTGCCCGAGGCGGACCCACCACGCGCAGACCTGTCGGCTCAGCGACCAACCTTGGCGAGTACCGCGCGGTTGACTGCGTCAGTCACGAAGGCGCTGATGTCGGCACCGTTGTGGGCGACCTCGCGCAGCATGGAGCTGGAGACCGTGCCGAACTCGCGCCCGGCCGGCAGCAGCACCGTCTCGATCCCCGACAGTTGCCGGTTGAGCTGCGACATCTGCAGTTCATAGTCGAAATCGGAGCCGAACCGGACGCCCTTGACGATGACCTTGGCGCCCTGCTTCTTGCAGAAATCGACCAACAGCCCTTCGATCGGCGCCACCCGCACATTGTCCATATCGGCCACCGCGTCAGCGGTCAACGCCAGCCGCTCGTCGAAGTCGAACATGTAATTCTTCGTGGTATTGAGTCCGACCGCCACAATCACTTCGGAGAAGACACTCGCGGCGCGATGGATGATGTCCAGATGTCCGCGGGTGATGGGGTCGAATGATCCGGGACATACGGCACGAACCGGTACGGCATCGCTGGTGGTCATTGGCCCTCCTCAACGGACACTGGTGCGGGACGTGCGAAGTACAGTTCTGTCTCACCGTAGTGCCGCGACCAGCGATCAGCCAGTTCCGGCGGCCAGGCCGGAGCCGGATCGCGGCGGGCGCGCTCCACCACAACCAGCCCGTCGCGGGCCAGCCAACCATCGGCGAGCCGGGAGAGCACCTCGTCCAACTCGCGGCCTGCCAACGCGTAGGGAGGATCGAGCCAGATCACATCGAATGGTGCCGCCGGAGGCACCCCGAGGAACGCACCGACGTCGGAGGCGCGCACGCTGACCCGGTCGGCCAACTTCGTGGCGGCAGCATTACGCCTGATGATCTCGACCGCCGGCCGGAAGCTGTCGACCAGCACGACGTCGCGCGCACCACGGCTGGCTGCTTCCAGACCGATCGCGCCGGAACCTGCGTACAGATCGAGCAGCCGGATGCCCGCCAATTGCTGATCGGCCGGTGCCCCGCTGCCCCCGGCCCAGGTCGCCAGCGCAGAGAAGAACGCCTCCCGCACGCGGTCGGTCGTGGGACGCGTGCGCTCCCCCGGTGGCACTCGCAACGGATTGCCGCGAGCCGAGCCGGCGATGATCCTGGTCACCGCGCCAGCTTATCGATCACTACCCGCCATCCCGCGGACTCGACCATGTGCACCGGCCGCCTGAACCATTTGCCCCTGAGCGAACACCCCGGCGGTCGTTCTTTGTGACAGCGCAGGCGCGGGTGCGGTTGAATGGATCTATGTCTGACAACAACAGCCCGGTGACCATCATTCCGGAAGAATCCTGCTGGGGATACCTCGCCTCGCAAGAGGTCGGGCGGCTCGGTGTGAGCTCCCACGACGTGCCTGAGATCTTCCCGATCAACTACTACGTCGACGGCGAATCGGTCATTTTCCGGTCGGCCGAGGGCAGCAAGATGGACCTGCTCGCGCTCAACAAGAATGTCGTCTTCGAGGTCGATGGCTGGACCGATGAGGGCGGTTGGAGCGTCATGGTGAAGGGCATCGCCGAACGCATCACCGACGAGGACGAACTCGCCAGGGCTCGCAAGGCTCCTCTGCTGCCGTGGATTCCCACCGTGAAGACGATCTTCGTGCGGGTCACCCCGACGATCGGCATCAGCGGACGCCATTTCGTCTTCGGCCCCGAACCAAAGCAGGCCTGATCAGCGTTGTGGACCATCAGCGGCTTCGCCGATGAAGTAGCAGATGACTTCGCAGCGCAGCTCGAATTTCTCAATCAACGAGGTATCCGGTTCACCGAATTGCGTAGTGCCTGGGGCGTGCGGGTCTGTGACCTGAACGACACCCAGGTGCACCGCATCAAACAGATGTTGGACGACAGCGGTATCGCGGTAAGCGCGCTGGGCACAGATCTGGGAAAGATCCGACTGGACGACGATTTCGGCGCGCAGCTGGATCGCGCTCGCCGGGCCGCAGATATCGCGTGGTACCTGGAGACCTCGGACGTGCGCGGTTTCTCGTTTTTCATGGACGGTGACGACGACCCGCAGGCCTGCCGCGATGAGGTGATCGACCGGATCGGCCAGCTGGTAGCCATCCTCGATGAGGCGCAGATCCGCTATCTGCATGAGAACGAGTCCGATGTCTGGGGTGCCACCCCGCAGCGCTGCGCCGACCTGGCGTCCCAGATGCCCCGGCTGGGCTTCGGACTGATCCTGGACCCGGCCAACTACGTACAGGCGAACGTGCGTCCATATTCTGATGCCTACCCGGTCGTGCAGCAGGCCACCCGCTATGTTCATGTCAAGGACGCCCATCTGTCCGATGGGACGATCTGTGTCGCCGGCGAAGGCGATGGGCAGTGGCCAGAATTGCTCGCTGCTCTGAAGAACGACGGATACGACGGATTTCTGTCGGTAGAACCACATTTGGCCAGGCAGGAAGCCTTCGGAGGCTTCAGCGGGGCCGATGCCTGGACGCGGGCGCACGAGTCCTTGATCCGGCTGCTCAGCGCAGCGGATGTTCCCTATTCGTAGAAAGAGTGAGAATGAACGACCAAGTTCGCCTGGGTGTGGTGGGTGTCGGCGTCCAAGGCCGGCTGTATGCCGAGTTGGTTTCAACCGGACGGGCGCCGTCGCTACGGTTGAGCGCACTGTGCAGCGCCAACCCGAAGAGCAGATCACACCAGGATCACGCCGCCACCGCTGCCGGGCTGGGTGTGCCGCTGTTCACCGACTACATCGAGATGCTCGACTCGGGTGAGGTGGACGCTGTGGTGATCACCGTCCCGCACTTCGAGCATCCACGATTTGCCGCCGAGGCCATCGAACGAGGCGTGCATGTGCTGCTGGAGAAGCCAGCGGGCATCTACGGCAAGCAGGTGACCCGGATGCTCGACGTTGCTGCCGAGCATCCGCAGACCACCTTGGCGATGATGTTCAACCAGCGCGCCAACCCGCTGTTCGTAGATCTGAAATCCATGATCGACTCCGGTGAGTTCGGGGCGCTGCGGCGGACCTCCTGGCTGCTGACGCACTGGTGGCGCCCGGATGCCTACTATGCCTCCTCATCGTGGCGGGCGAGCTGGGGCGGCGAGGGCGGTGGCGTGCTGGTGAATCAGGCGCCCCACCAGCTCGACCTGTGGCAGTGGCTGTGCGGAGCACCGTTGCGCTGCTTCGCCAGGCTCCGGTTCGGTTTCCGCCGCGACATCCCGGCCGAGGACGAGGTGAGTGCCTCGCTGGAGTTCCCGGGCGAGGCGTCCGGCGTCTTCGTGACCTGCACGAACGACCTGGTGGGCACCGATCGGCTGGAGTTGAGCTTCGACAAGGCGCGGGTGCTCGTCGAGGACAGCCTGCGGATGACGATTCACCGCTTCGTCGATGACGAGCGCGAGATCGCCCGCAGCATTTCTGCCGAGGACGCCGCACTGGTGCCTTCCGGCGCCTTCGATCGGTCGGTCTTCTTCAGCAGCGAGACCCGGGAATACACCAGTGCCTGGGGTGAGCAGCATTCGCTGCTGCTCGACAACTTCGGCAAGCACATTCTCGACGGCACGCCGCTGATCGCCCCCGCCGAGGAAGGGCTCACCAGCGTCCGGCTGGCCAATGCGATGCACCTGTCGGCATGGACCGGGCAGGACATCGATCTGACGACCTTCGACGACGATCTCTACCTGGCCGAGCTGAACAAGCTGATCGAGGCCGAGGGACGCTTCCCGACGCGCGCATAGGCCGGTCACCCGATTGCGCAGCCGGGCCCGCATGGGGTGTCGCGTTCGTGGCTGGAATCAGATCGTGAAGAGTTCGTCGGCCGTGGCGGTGTTCTCTTTGGCCGTCACGAGATCGGGAGTGATCCGGAAGACTGCGACCGGGTTTCCGCCGGTGCCCGAGCGGTAGCGCTCGATCATCCGGGCGGTGATGGTGCTGCGGTAATAGCCCGGCGTCAACTTGTCGACCAGCGCCTGCAAAGCGTCGGCCGCCTCCGCCGGATCGGTGACCTGTTGCGCAGTCCCGAAGACCATCACGCACAGGTAGGCGGTGTCGGCGTGGCAGGCCACGCGGGCGGTCACCGTCCCGTGCTCCACGAAGACCGTGAAGCCGACCTTGGGCGCCTGTTGCAGCAACTCGCCTTTGCGGCCCGAACCCACGCCGTGGAAGTACACGGCATCGTTATGCCAGACGTAGTTCACCGGCACCGGGTACGGATAGTCATCGGTGTGCAGGCCGAGCACCCCCACGCGCTGGGTGCGCAGGAAGTCGGTGATGCGCTCCTGGTCGTGGCAGGCGCGTTGGGTGTAGGCGATCTGGGTCATCGGTCTCCTCGGTATCGCTCGGTGGGCCGGATGCGGGCTGTGGCCGTTATACCAGACGGTGTCCGCGCCGAGCTGCTAGGACCGCTCCAGGAAGTCGGCATCGGCCCGCAACTCGGTTTCGGTGACCAGATCGGCCAGCCAGTCGCTGGACTTGTCCGGATCACGCCCGACCAGCATCTCGGCGATCTCGCGGGATTCGGCGAGCATCTCGGCATCGTCCAGCACTCGCAGCAGCTTCAGGGTGGTGCGGCCACCGGCCTGGGAGGCACCCAGCACATCGCCCTCGCGGCGCTGTTCCAGGTCGACCTCTGCCAGTTCGAACCCATCACGGGTGGCCGCCACGGCTGCCAGACGCTGATCGGCCGGGGTCGTGCCATCGGTGTAGGTGACCAGCAGGCAGACCCCGGGAAAGGCGCCGCGGCCCACTCGTCCACGCAGCTGATGCAGCTGGCTGATGCCGAAATGGTCGGCGTCCATGATCACCATCATGGACGCGTTGGGCACGTCCACACCGACCTCGATGACGGTGGTGGCCACCAGCACATCGAGCTCACCGGCAGCGAACGCCGCCATTACTGAGTCCTTCTCACCTGCCGCAAGCCGGCCGTGCAGCACTCCGATCCGCAGCCCCTGCAGCGGCCCGTCCGCCAGATAGCCCGACAGCTCCTCGACGCTCGGATTGGGCAGGTCGCCGGGGACGACCTCGTCATTCGCGCTGATCCGCGGGCAGACGACGAAGACCTGGCGTCCGATCGCCACCTCCTCGCCGATCCGCTGCCACGCTCGCTCCAGCCACGCGGGACGTACCAGGGCATGGACGATCGTCGTCTGCACATCCTGACGTCCGGCAGGTATCTCGCGCAGCGTGGAGACCTCCAGATCCCCGAAGACGGTCATCGCGATCGAGCGCGGAATCGGGGTCGCAGTCATCACCAGCAGGTGCGGCATCAGTTCGGCCCTGCCCTGCAGCACCGCACGCTGCTCGACACCGAAACGGTGCTGCTCATCGATCACGATCAGTCCGAGATCGGCGAACGACACCGTCTCCGACAACAACGCATGGGTACCCACGACGATGCCTGCCCCGCCACCGGCGATGGCGTCCAACGCGGCCCGACGCTGCGCAGCGCCCTGCGAGCCCGTCAGTAAGACAATCTCAGTAGCGTTCTCCGGTGCACCCAGCACCTGCCCTGCGCCCAGGTCGCCCAGCAGGGACCGCAGCGACTCGAAGTGCTGGCCTGCCAGTACCTCCGTCGGCGCCAGTAGGACGGCCTGGCGTCCGGAATCGACCTCGGCGAGCATGGCCCGCAAGGCCACGACCGTCTTGCCGGAGCCGACCTCTCCCTGCAGCAGCCGCTGCATCGGACGCGTCCGCGCCATGTCCGCGAAAATCTCCTCGCTCACCTCCACCTGACCGGCGGTCAGCACGAAGGGCAGCCGCTGGTCGAAAGCGGCGAGCAGGCCATCGTCAGATGGCAGCACCGGGGCCGCGGTATGGCCGGCAGCATCCGCCCGGCGGTAGGCCATGGTCACCTGCAAGGCCAGCGCCTCATCGAACTTGAGCCGGTCGACTCCGCGCTCGGCCGCCTCGATCGAGTCCGGACGATGAATCGACCGGTAGGCCTCGTACAGCTGTGGCAGCCCGAGCCGAGAGCGCAGCTCGGCGGGCATCGGATCATCGATCCCCTTCACGATGTCGAGCACAAGATCGGCGCATTCCGCGATCTGCCAGGTGGGCATCTTGCTGGTCGCCGGATAGATGCCCACCAATCCGGAGCGGCTCACCTGATGGGCCATCGACGTCTTCGCCTGATCGGCGCGGCCCACGATGTTGCCCTGCGCATCGAGCATCACGAAGTTCGGGTGGCTCATCTGCATCTGATAGTTGAAGGCTCCGACCTTACCGACGAAGATCCCTTTGACCCCCTTGCTGAGCTGCGCCTGCCAGAACTTCGTGTAGCGGTCCTTGCCGAAGAAGGTTGCCCTCAAGAAGCCGGTGCCGTCGGTGAGCTTGACCTCCAGCCGGCCGCGACCGTTCGGAGTATGTGCGGGATAGGCGATCATCTCGGCCACCTTCGCGACCAGAGCGACATCCTCCCCCGGCTCCAAGCCACCCAGTTCGGTGGTCTCGGTGCCCGAGAGGTAGCGCCGGGGCAGGTGGCCCATCAGATCGGCCACCGTGACCAGCTTGAGGGCAGCAAGCGCCTTGCTGGTCGGAGCACCCAGCACCTCGGCCAATGGCGTGGCCAGCTGCCGGAAAGCCTCGGTGCGCCACGGCCCGCTCACTCGCCGCCCGCTGGGTGCGCGTGAGGTCTGCTGTGCGGATGCCCTCTTTTCAGCCACCTCAGCAGACTACCGGCGCCGACCGACACTCAACGGCAAGCAAAATGCCCGCTGTCCGACAGGACAACGGGCATCGAGCGGAAAAGGCAGCGTCAGCGAGTGACGCGGCCGGCCTTCAGGCAGCCGGTGCACACATTCAGGCGCTGGGGAGCACCATTCACGACTGCACGCACCCGCTGGATGTTCGGGTTCCAGCGCCGGTTGGTCTTCTTCTTCGACCAGGGGACGTTGTGCCCGAAGCCTGGGCCCTTACCGCAAACCTCACACACGGCAGCCATGGGAGCACTCCTCGTTCTGGATAACGTTCTGTTTCTTTCGCAGCGCGCCGTCGAGACGCAACCACGCAAGCTTAGCCAATGGATGGTGACACTGCCAAATCTGCTCGGCAGGCGCCGTCAGGCGACCGCAGCCCGCGCCGCCGCCGCCACGACCGCGACGAATGCAGATCAGACCGCGATCACCACGGGCACGATCATCGGACGCTTGCGGTAGGTGCGCGAGACCCAGCGTCCGATCACCCGGCGCACCAGCTGCTGCAGCCGATGCGGATCGTCCACGCCTTCTTCCAGGGCATCGTTCAGCGCACCCCGGATGTCCTCGGTGATGGAATCGAAGATCGTCGGATCCTCCAGGAACCCCCGGGCGTTGATATCGGGTCCGGCGACGATGGTCTGGGAGCGCAGATCGACGGCCGCGATGACCGAGATGAAGCCTTCCTCACCGAGAATCCGGCGGTCGGTCAGCGAAGTCTCGGTGACATCGCCAACGGTCGTGCCGTCGACGAAGATATAGGACGCATCCACCCGCCCGGTGCGCCTGGCAATGCCATCAGCCAGGTCGATGACATCGCCGTCTTCGGCCACGATCGTGTGATCGGCGGGGATACCAGTCGCCTGAGCAAGCTTGGCATTGGCCACCAGGTGCCGGGCTTCGCCATGAACCGGCAACGCATTGCGCGGCTTGACGACGTTGTAGGTGTAGAGCAGTTCACCTGCGCTGGCGTGCCCCGAGGTGTGGACGAGCGCATTGCCCTTGTGCACCACCGTCACGCCCAGCCTGGTCAGCCCGTTGATCACCCGGTAGACCGCGTTCTCGTTACCCGGAATCAGCGAGGACGCCAGCAGCACCGTGTCGCCGGAGCCGACCTGGACGATCGGGTGTTCCCGATTGGCCATCCGCGCCAGAGCCGAGAGCGGCTCACCCTGCGAACCGGTCGAGATGACCACCACCTGGTCTTCGGGGTATTGCTCGATGTCGTTCAGCTCGATCAGCGTGCCGCCGGGCACCTTCAGGTAGCCGAGTTCTTGCGCAGTGGTCATATTGCGAACCATGGAGCGCCCGACATAGACCACCTTGCGGCCATGCCGCACGGCCAGATTGAGGATCTGCTGCACACGGTGCACGTGCGAGGCGAAGCAGGCCACCACGAGTTTCTGGGGAGCCTGGCCGAAGACCCGCTCCAGTGCGGGCTCGATGTCCTTCTCGGGAAGGGTGAAGCCGGCCACATCGGCGTTGGTGGAGTCGGCCATCAGCAGGTCGACCCCCCGCTCATCACTGGACAGCCGCGCGAACCCGCGCAGGTCAGTGATCCGCTTGTCGAGCGGCAGCTGATCCATCTTGAAGTCGCCGGTATGCAACACCACGCCGGCGCTGGTCTTGATCGCGACGGCCAGCGCATCCGGGATCGAATGGTTGACCGCGAAGAACTCCAGCTCGAACGGGCCGGCGACCACCGTGTCACCCTCGACCACCTGGTGATACATGGCGGTATCGCGCAGCCGGTGTTCGCGCAGCTTGCCGTCCACGAACGCCAAGGTCAGCTTGCTGCCGTAAAGCGGGATGTCCTGGCGGCGGCGCAGCAGGTAGGGCACCGCGCCGATGTGATCCTCGTGGCCGTGGGTGAGCACGAGGCCGACGATGTCGTCCAGCCGATCGTCGAGGTAATCCAGCCCGGGCAGGATCAGATCGACGCCGGGCTGGTCGTCCTCGGGGAACAGGACCCCACAGTCCACCACCAGCAGTTTGCCGTTGATCTCGAAGACGGTCATGTTTCGGCCGATGTCGCCGAGCCCACCGAGTGGGATGATGCGCAAGGTGTCGGGGGCCAGCCTGGGCGGCGTCTGAAGTGCACTCATATCGCGGCAATCCTAACCGGACGCCCCCCTCGTTCCTGCATTCCGGCGCGAATTGACAGTGCAACAGAAGGCGGATTCTGCCGCCGATGATAAACTGAAGCTGCTTTCACGCCCGTGAAAGTGTCGTGGGTCGCAGTGAAATCCGGTGAGAGTCCGGTGCTGTGCCGCAACTGTGAAGCCGATACTTTCGGACAAGCCAGGACATCTGTCCACGACCACGTTCTGTTCCTCGGACGAAGGACGGTTCGTGCGTCAGGGTCTCGCCCACCCGGCTCGCCCGACTGCCTCGTCCTCCGTCAGAAACCGGAGGATTTCCCACTGTGACTCATTCTTCTTCTGCGCGATCACCGCGTGCCATCGTGGGCGCGCTGCTGCTCGCGGCGATGCTGGCGGCGTGTGGAGCGCCGAACGATTCGGCCTCGTCCCAGCCCGCCCAAAGCCCCGGCGCGTCCGGATTCCCCGTCGACGTGGTCAGCGGTGCCACCGGGTCGACCGACACGATTACTGTCGACCAGCGTCCGGAGGCGATCGTCTCGCTCAGCCCCACGGCGACCGAGTCGCTGTTCGCCATCGACGCCGGCGCCCAGGTCGTCGCTGTGGACGAGCAGTCGAACTATCCCGCCGAGGCTCCCGTCACGCAGCTGTCGGGATACACGCCCAACGTCGAGGCGATCCTCAACTACTCCCCCGATCTGGTCATCACGGCGATGCCCGATCCCGACACCGTCGCCAGTCTGGCAGCCGCGGGCGTCCCCACTCTGGCGTTGCCCCCTGCGAGCACCCTGGACGAGGCCTACGATCAGCTCGCCCGTCTCGGCCAGGCCACCGGCAATACCGATCAGGCCGCAGCACTCGTGGCGGACATGAAGTCCCGGATCGAACAGGCCGTGTCTGCCGCTCCCGACCTGAGCGGTGTCAGCTACTTCCACGAGTTGGACCCAACGTTGTACACCGTGTCCAGCAGCAGTTTCATCGGCGAGATCTACGGGCTGTTCGGCATGAAGAGCATCGCGGACGCCGCCCCGGGCGGTGACGCATTCCCCCAGCTGTCCGAGGAGTTCGTGGTCGATGCCAACCCCGATGTGATCCTGCTTGCGGACGCCCAATGCTGTGGGGTCACTCCCGAATCGGTCGCCCAGCGTCCCGGCTGGGCCGAGGTGCGCGCCGTCCAGCAGAACCAGGTCTTCGTCCTGAACGCCGATATCGTCAGCCGCTGGGGTCCGCGCGTCGTCGACTTCGTTGAGTCCATCTCCTCCTACGCATCCCAGCTGAATCTCGAACACGCATGACCACCACGCGTACCGCAGGAACGGTGACGGGCACGATGCCCAGCACCGCTCCTGCGGTCGTGCCAAGCGCCCCACGCCGGGCTCGGCGGGCCCTGCGCTGGGTGCTCGCCGTCGTCGTCCTGCTGGCAGCTCTGCTTGCCGGCGCCCTGGTTGGGCCGGCCGGGCTGACTCCGGCAAGCGTGCTGGCCGAATTGGCCAACGCACTGCCCGGCGTCGACATCGATTCCGGGCTGACGACTCAGCAGCAGGCCATCTTGTGGCAGATCCGACTTCCCCGGGTGATACTCGGCAGCATCGTCGGCGCCACGCTGGCCGTTTCGGGCGCCGCCTACCAGGGCGTCTTCCGCAACCCACTCGCTGACCCCTACCTGCTGGGTGTTTCGGCCGGTGCCGGGCTGGGCGCCACCATCGCGATCACCGCCGGTGGCGGCATCGGCGCATTCGGCGTGCCGGCATTCGCCTTTGCGGGTGGCCTGCTGGCCGTCGGCGCCACCTATGCGCTGGGCGCAACGGTCGGCGGCGGGCGAACCTCGACGGTCATCATCTTGGCCGGTGTGGCAGTGGCGGCCTTCTTCAGTGCCATTCAGACCTTCGTCCAGCAGCGATTCGACGATTCGCTGCTCGCCGTCTACACCTGGATCCTCGGCCGTCTCAGCACCAACGGCTGGTCGGATATCGTCACGATCGCGCCCTACGTCGTGCTCAGCTGGGTCGTCTTGCTGTTGCATCGCCGGGTCCTGGACGTTCTGGCGCTCGGCGACGTCGAGGCCGCCAGCCTGGGCATCAATGTCCCCCGGGTGCGGCTCGTTCTCGTCCTCACTGCGACCTTGGGCACCACCGCAGTCGTCTCGGTGAGCGGCCTGATCGGCTTCGTCGGAATCGTGGTCCCGCACGCGATGCGGCTGATCTTCGGCAGCTCATATCGGCTGCTGCTGCCGCTGTCGATGCTGTTCGGCGCGGCATTCCTGGTACTGACCGACGTCGCGGCCCGCAGCCTGATCGCACCCGCCGAGTTGCCCATCGGCGTGGTGACGGCTCTGCTGGGCGCACCTTTCTTCCTGGTCGTGCTGCGCCGCGGAAGGGCGATCTCGTGAGCATCCTGGAATGCCGCGACCTGTGCATCACCCGCGGCCAGGCGCAGGTGGTGAGCGACCTGACGCTGAGCGTCCGGCAAGGGGAATGGCTGGCGGTGGTCGGCCCCAACGGTGCGGGCAAGACCTCGCTGCTGCATGCGATCGCCGGTCTCATCCCCTTGTCCGGCGAACTCCGGCTGGCCGGGCAAAATCCGGCGACGCTCACTCGCCGCCAATACGCGCGTATCGTCGCGCTGATGCCTCAACAGCCGGCCGTGCCTGCGGGTATGAGCGTCCGCGAACTGATCGCATTGGGACGCACTCCCTTTCTGCACCGCTTCGGCACCGAGTCGTCCGACGACCGGCGGGCCGTGGACACCGAGATCATTCGGCTGGGCTTGACCGAGTTCGCCGATCGGCCGGTCGATCAGCTGTCGGGAGGGGAACTGCAGCGAGTGATCCTTGCCCGGGCCTTGGTTCAAGAACCCCGGCTGCTGCTGTTGGACGAGCCCACCAGCGCCTTGGACATCGGTCATCAGCAGACCGTCCTGGAACTGGTGGATCAGCTGCGCCGAGAGCGCGGGATCACCGTGCTCGCCGCCATGCACGACCTCACACTGGCCGCGCAGTATGCCGACCAGATGCTGCTGGTGGAGCGGGGACGCCTGGTCGACAGCGGTCGGCCCAGCGATGTGCTTCAGTCGGTTCAGCTCAATCGCACCTATGGCGCCAGAGTCGAGGTACTGGCGCGCGACAGCGGGCCGGCGGTCATCCCGGTCCGCCCCAACCGGGCCTGAGACGACAGCTCCTAGGATGGCGGGGTGACTCATGAATTGCACCCCGACAGCGTCCGGCTGGCGATGCCTGCTGAGGCCCTCGGTATCGTCGAGGTCCAGCGGGCTTGGCTGGCCGGCCAACCCCGGTTGGCCGCCGTCTTGGATGAGCTGGACGCCGAAACGATGGCCCAGGCCTGGGTCAGCGCGATTCTGCGTCCACCGCTGGCCACCTATCGGGTGCTGGTCGCGCTCGACCAGTCGAACGCGATCGTCGGTTTCGCTGCCGTGGGGCCCAGCGATGATCCCGATGCCGAACCGACCGATGCAGTGGTCGCCCAGTTCTGCATCCACCCCGATGCGCTGGGCCAGGGTCACGAGGACCGACTGATGCACGCGATCGCCGACACGCTACGGGCCGATGGCTTCGCGCGGGCGACCTGGTGGGCGAACGCCGATGATGACTCGACCCGTGAGCTGCTGGACGCGTCCGGCTGGGCACCCGATGGCGCTCATCAAGAGATCGGCGACGAGGACGATCACGTTCGCATCAAACAGGTGCGACTGCACACCGCACTGGTCTAGTCGTCTCTGGTTCGCCGGTGTGCCCGCTCACATGAAATCGCCGACCGCCACGTTCTGGCCGGTCAGCCGCACGCTGATGGTATCTGCACCGATGCTGAGGCCCTGATAACTCAGCCCGGCTGGGGTGGGCAGCTGCAGGTCCGGGGCCAGCTGGTCGAGAGCCAGCTGAACGATGGTGGACGGCAGCGGCAGGGTGTAGTCGGCCAGCGCGACGCTGGGATTGTCGAGCACCAGGGCACCGTCGGCCTGCAGCGACAGTTCGGCCTGAAGCTCGATCGGGATGACTCTTTGCATGATCTCCACCGAGGTTTTCGCCGAAATGCGGTCATCGTGCACGCGACTTATCGGGAAGCCGAGCAGCACGCTCAGTTGATTCCAGGTGATGGAGGCTGTGGCGTCCAACCGTTCTGCATTGGCCCGACCGAGGTCGTCGATCGGACTCAGCCCGGTCACCGCGATGTCGACGCGTTCGACGGTCGCCTTCCTGGCCTCGTTGGCGACTTCTGCGTCCACCACGCTCACCTGAGCGTCCGGCAGCCTCTTGGTGAGGCCGACCAGGGCAAACGGCCAGCCGCCCAGCCGGACATCCGCAGCTCCGCCGTGCTGGCTCTCGATCTGCTGACCGATCTGGCTCTCGACGTGAATGCGCAGCAGTTGGTCGCCACCGATGACGGCGGCAGCAAGAGCGACCACCACCACAACCGCGATCCAGGACCTTTTCATGTGCGGTACCCGACCAGCGCTGGGTCAGGCGATGCCGAGAAGATCGTCGATGCCGATGGTCAGGCCGGGACGCTTCCCCACGGCCCGTACCGCGCCCAGCACACCCGGCATGTAGCTGCTGCGGTGGAAGGAGTCATCTCGAATGGTGAGCATCTCGCCGGGATTGCCGAAGACGACTTCCTCGTGCGCGAACAGGCCCTGCAACCGCACCGAATGCACGTGGACTCCGTCGACGACGGCGCCGCGGGCACCGTCCAGCTCCTTGACGGTGGCGTCGGGCATCGGCGGGCAATCGGCATCGGCCCGCGCTCCGGCGATCACGTTCGCGGTGGTGATCGCGGTGCCCGAGGGGGCATCCACCTTGCGAGGATGATGCAGCTCGATGACCTCGACGGATTCGAAGAACGGGGCAGCCTTCGCCGCGAAGTGCATCAGCAGCACTGCGGCGATGGAGAAGTTGGACGCGATGAGTACGTTGACACCCGGCTTGGCGGCCAGCCAGCCGCGCACCTCGTCATATTTGGCGGGGCTGAAGCCGGTGGTGCCGACGACAGCATTGATGCCATGATCGATGCACCATTTGATGTTGTCCATCACGGCATCGGGGTGAGTGAAATCGATCACGACCTGCGCTTTTTCGACCTCGGTGCGATCATCGCCGGCATCGACACCCGCCACCAGCTGCAGGTCGACAGCTTCGTCGACGGCCTTGCAGATCTCTCGCCCCATGCGCCCCTTGGCTCCGAAAACCGCCACCTTGATCATCTGCTGCTCACCTCTCGCGTTCGTGTGAGTCCAGACTAGAGGATCGGCCCCCAGGTCTTGTATTCGTACGTTTGTTCGATTAAACTGGTGTCATGGAAGACCCCACCTGCGACCCCAGAAACCTGGTCCCGCCCGCGAGCAGCACCGAGGCGTTCAAAGCCCTCGATCATGCGCATCAGCAGTTGATCGCTGCTGAGATAGCCGAACTGATCACGATCACCCACGCCGCCGACCTGTGGAGAATCGATGATGATGCCGTCTGTGAGGGCATCGAGCGGCTCATGCAACCCGGACACGACGGTACGCCGAAGGTCGGCGAGTTCCTCGCCTTGGAAGTTGGCGCCCTGCTGGGCATGTCACCTCAATCCGCCCTTTTCCACATCGGTGATGCCCTCGATCTGCGCCACCGGCATCCGGCGCTATGGACTGCTGTGCTGGCGGGCAAGGTGCGGGTATGGCAGGCAATGAAGATCTGCCGGGAGGCTGCGCACCTGTCCGCTGCAGCTGTGTGGCAGAACTCGACAAGACGGTCGCCAACGGGCTGTCGATGATGCCACTCCCGAGGATCATGGCGGCGCTGCCCGGCTGGATCACCGCAGCCGATGAAGACCTGGCTCGCAAGCGAGCCGCGGCCCAACGGCAAAGCCGCAAGGTTCAGGTCTCCCGAATCGAGGACGGACATGTGACGATCTGGGGCAAGGTCGACCCCGCCGACGGGATCGCCTTCGATCGTGCGCTGACCGGAATCGCCAAGACCCTGCCGACCCAGCCCGATCCGCTGTTCGGCAGCGACTTGGATCGTCGTCGCGCCGCTGCCGTCGGAATCCTGGCGAGACAAGCCTTCGGTCAGGACGCGCTGCCCAGCCACACCCTGGTCGTCCACATCAATGCCGACGATCCCGCGCTCAGCCCGGCCATCAGCACCTCTGAGAATGCGCGGGCTGCCACCGAGAACACCGGAACGCCTGCGCCGGCCACCGGCGTCGCGCGGGTCGAAGGTTGGGGACCATTGCTGACCGAGCGACTCCCCCAGTTCCTGGCGGAGTCGAATGTCATTGTGAAGCCGATCCTGGATCCCGGGCAGCTGCAAGCATCGGACTGCTACGAGACTCCCGATCGGATGAGGTTCGCAATCGAACAGCGCAATCGCGTCCAGCGGTAGGGAGAAGCGGCGGCCCGCAAGCGCAATGCCTGCGGGCCGCCGTTCGGTAACTCAGAGGAAGCGAGCTCAGTTCTGCTCGGAGGTCTTCTCCTCGGATTCCTCGATCACCGGGACGAGCGAGAGCTTGCCACGGTCATCGATGTCGCTGATCTCGACCTGGAGCTTCTGGCCGACGCTCACCACGTCCTCCACGTTCTCCACGCGCTGGCCGCCGTTCAGCTGGCGCATCTTCGAGATGTGCAGCAGGCCGTCCTTGCCGGGCAGCAGCGAGACGAACGCGCCGAAGGTGGTCAGCTTGACCACGGTGCCGAGGTAACGCTCGCCCTTCTCCGGCATGGTCGGGTTGGCGATCGCATTGATCATCTGGCGGGCCAGCTCGGCGGCCTCACCGCTGGTGGCACCGATGAAGATGGTGCCGTCCTCCTCGATGGAGATGTTGGCGCCGGTGTCGTCCTGGATCTGGTTGATGACCTTGCCCTTGGGGCCGATGACCTCGCCGATCTTCTCGACCGGGATGTGCACGGTGATGATCCGCGGCGCGTTGACGCTCATCTCGTCGGGTGTGTCAATGGCTTCATTCATCACGCCGAGGATGGTGGTGCGAGCGTCCTTGGCCTGCAGCAGCGCTGCGGCCAGCACGTCCGAAGGAATGCCATCGAGCTTGGTATCGAGCTGCAGCGCAGTGATGAACTCCGACGTACCCGCGACCTTGAAGTCCATATCGCCCAGGGCATCCTCAGCGCCCAGGATGTCGGTCAGCGCCAGGTAGTGAGTCTGACCGGACTCGTCGGTCTCGCTCATCAAGCCCATGGCGATGCCGGCCACCGACGCGCGCAGCGGCACACCGGCATTGAGCAGAGCCAGCGTGGACGCGCAGACCGAGCCCATCGAGGTCGATCCGTTGGAGCCGATGGCCTCGGAAACCTCGCGAATCGCGTAGGGGAACTCCTCGCGGCTCGGCAGCACCGGAACGATGGCCCGCTCGGCAAGTGCGCCGTGGCCGATCTCGCGGCGCTTCGGCGAACCGACGCGGCCGGTCTCACCGGTCGAGTACGGCGGCATGTCGTACTGGTGCATGTAGCGCTTCGAGGTGACAGCGCTCAAGGTGTCAAGCTTCTGCTCCATGTCGAGCATGTTCAAGGTGGTGATGCCCAGCACCTGGGTCTCACCGCGCTGGAACAGCGAGCTGCCGTGGACCCGCGGAATGATGCCGACCTCGCTCGACAAGGGGCGGATGTCCTTGGGGCCACGGCCGTCGATGCGCTTGCCGTCGCGCAGCACACGACCACGGACGATCTTCTTCTGCATCGACTTGAAGGCCGCCGAGATCTCGCCCTCGCGGCCCTCGAACGCCTCGTTGTTGTTCATCTGATCGAGGATCGAATGCTTGAGGTCCTTCTCAGCAGCCTGACGATCGAGCTTGTCGGCGATCTGTTCGATGCGATCGAGCTCTTCCTGGCCCAAGACCAGAACCTGCTCGTAGACGTCGTCCTCGTACTCCTTGAAGACCGGGTAGGGGTAGGTCTCCTTGTCGATCTGCTGGGCCAGCTCGGCCTGAGCGTCGCACAGCACCTTGATGAACGGCTTGGCAGCTTCCAGGCCACCGGCCACCACGTCTTCGGTGGGGGCGGTCTTGCCCGAGCGCACCAGGTTCCAGGTCGCCTCAGTACCGCCGGCCTCGACCATCATGATGGCCACGTCGCCGTCGGCCAGCACTCGTCCGGCGACCACCATCGAGAAGGTAGCGCCCTGCTCCTGCTCGACGGTCGGGAAACAGACCCACTGCTCGTCGATCAACGCGACGCGCACGGCACCGATCGGGCCGTGGAACGGAAGGCCGGCGATCTGGGTGGACATGGATGCGGCATTGATCGCCACCACGTCGTACTCGACCTGCGGGTTGAGTGCCAGCACGGTCACCACGACCTGGACCTCGTTGCGCAGACCCTTGACGAACGCCGGACGCAGCGGCCGATCGATCAGGCGGCAGGCCAGGATCGCGTTCTCGCTGGGACGGCCCTCGCGGCGGAAGAACGAACCGGGGATGCGTCCCACGGCGTACATCTTCTCTTCGACGTCAACGGTCAGCGGGAAGAAGTCAATGGACTCGCGCGGAGATTTCTGCGCAGCGGTGGCCGACAGCAGCATCGTGTCGCCATCCAGGTAGACCGCGGCAGCGCCGTCGGCCTGCTGAGCCAGCACACCGGCCTCGAAACGCACGACATGTTTGCCGAACGTCCCGTTGTCGATGATCGCCTCAGCGAATTTGAGGTTTTCACCCTCCATGAAATTGTGTCCTCTCCTATGTTCAGGCAGACGCTGCCCACGTCGCGCGGGCGCGTCTTCGGTAAGGACGCAAGAAACCACCGGAGGATTCCGGTCTCGACTGCCGGTCTTCGATCGAGGTCATCGGGATCACCCATTCGGCGGCCCGATGACCACTACCGAGGACCAACAATCCCTGGTCTTCTCGCGTCGTGGTGCTGCCCTTCGAGCAGCGGGAATGTGAAGTTTTCTCCAGATTCAATGATGCCGGGATGGGACAAGGAATGCACGTCCGCCGCCGCGCTTGAAGATGACAAAACGGGGAGTCGCCGCTGTGGGCTTCTCCCCGTGTGTCCCGCTACGACGTCACCGGCGAAGGCCGAGACGCGCGATGAGTGCGCGGTAATGGTCGATGTCTTCCTTGGCCACGTAGTTCAGCAGCCGGCGACGCTGACCAACCATCAGCATCAGACCCCGGCGGCTGTGGTGGTCACCCTTGTGAATCTTGAGGTGTTCGGTCAGATGGGCGATGCGGGCAGTCAGCAGCGCAATCTGCACGTCCGGAGAGCCGGTGTCACCAGGATGCGTGGCGTACTCTTCGATAATCTTCTTTTTGGTCTCAGCGTCCATAATCAGCCTCTCCAGCTCGTTGCGCGGTGCCCCCGGTGCAGGTTGCGAGTGGGGGCTCTTGGACATCCGCGGCCGATCTAACGGCAACCTGGCAAGGGTAGCACAGCCGGACCGGCGATCTCGAACCGGGCTCAGTCGATCCCTAGCACCGCCCGGGTGGCGGCTACGTCCTTGTTCATCTGCTCGATCAGCTCATCGATCGAACCAAAACGCACCTGACCACGCAGATGCTCGACGAACTCCACCGCGATGTTGATGCCGTAGAGCTCGAGATCGGTGCGGTCCAACACATAGGATTCGACGCGCCGCTCGACGCCGTCGAAGGTCGGGTTGGTGCCAACGCTGATCGCGGCCGGCATCCGTATTGCCGACGGCTGGTCGAGCCTGCGCAACCAGCCCGCGTAGACGCCATCGGCGGGTGTGGCCAGGTCTGCAGCGACCGGAAGATTCGCGGTCGGGAAGCCGAGCTCGCGGCCGCGCTGATCACCGACCACCACCACCCCGCTCAGCCGGAAGAGTCTGCCCAGATGACGAGCTGCAGCAGCAACGTCGCCGGTCGCCAGTGCCGAACGCACGAACGATGAGCAGGTGCGCTCGGAGTCGATGCTGACCAGATGAATGATGTCGACATCGAAGCGACCCTTGCCGAACTCGCGCATCATTTGGGGGGTACCTGCGGCACGGTTGCCGAAGGTGAAGTTCTCCCCCACCACGACGACCGCGGGGTCGAGCGGTCCCAAGATGGTGTCCACGAACTTCTGCGGTGACCAGGCCGCGACATCACGGGTGAACTGAACGACTCGGACCTCGTCGGCGCCGTAGCGGCGAAGCAGGTCGATGCGGTCCGACAGTGAGGTCAGCAGCAACGGCTGATGACCGGGGGCCACCACGCTCATGGGGTGCGGCCAGAAGGTGACGACGATGACCTGCAGCGGTTCGCGCTCGGTGCCCAGTTCCTGGGCGTGCTCCACGGCCGTGCGCAGCAGCTGTTGGTGCCCCGTATGTACACCATCGAAGTTTCCGATGGCTACCACACTTCGTCGCATACCCGCTCCTGCTCGCACCGATGGTCCGGCGACTGCAGGACCGCGGTCCAGCTTAATGCCTCAATGGGACCGCTTGGACGCATTCCCAGCTGACTGATCGAAGGATCAGCTGCCCAATTCGCAACACGCCGAAGAATCTTGCGTCCATACCGCATCTGACAGCCCGTTTCGCGAGCACACAGCGTCTCGCTAGGCTATCTAGCTGTGGAGCTGATCGTTTCGTCCGCCATGGTCTTCATCTTGATCATGGATCCCTTCGGCAATGTGCCGCTGTTTCTGGCCGCGCTCGCCCATACCGCGCCCGAGCGCCGCAGGCGGGTGATCGTCCGCGAACTGCTGATCGCTTTGGGCATCATGCTGGCTTTCCTTTTCGGCGGTCAGGCCTTCATGAGGGTCTTCCATATCGATGCGCCGGCGTTGACGGTGGCCGGCGGAGTCATCTTGATGCTGATCGCGCTGCGCATGGTCTTCCCGACTCCCGAACGCAATCTGCGCGAGAAAGCGCCCGACGATGAGCCGTTCATCGTCCCGCTGGCGATCCCCTATGTGGCAGGGCCGTCGTTGCTGGCCATGGTGATCGTGCTGGTCTCAGGCAATCCGGATGCGCTGCCGAGTTACCTGGTCGCACTGGTACTGGCCTGGCTGGGCTCGGCTCTGGTGCTCTACTTCAGCCACGGCCTGAACCGGGTGCTCGGCCCCAAGACATTGCTGGCCGTGGAACGGCTGATGGGCATGGTGCTGGTCATCGTGGCCACTCAGATGACACTCGAAGGAGTGGCCGAATTCTTCCAGATCGTCCGCTGACCGACCGGCCGGTGGGTGCCGAACCGCATTCTCGGCTCGGCACCCAACCATCAACCGGTCGATCTGCAAACTACAGTTGGCTACCCACGCGCCGGGCGCCGATCATCAAAGCGATTCCGGCCACGGTGCAGAAGATACCCCAGACGATGGCGAGCCAACCCAGCAGGAACGCCAGCGACAGCGCCGCTTCGGCGGGATTCGCCACGAAGATCGCACCGGCGATGACCAGCAGCACGCCGGAAACCACGACCCACCACTTATGGTTACCGGGCAACGAGAAGCCACCGGCGAAAACGAAGACGCCGTGGACGATCAGCCAAATCCCCAGTACCCAGGTGAGCACGGCGGCCGACATGAACGGATTGAAGACCACGATGATTCCGGCGACAATTCCGAGGATGCCGGAGAAAATCAGCCATCCGCGGCCCTGGACCCCAGCCGATGTGGCGCCCAATGCCAGCTCTCCGATGCCGTCCACCAGCGCATAGATGCCCCAAACGAGGGCGAATGCTGCGACAGTCAGTCCTGGCCAGGTGAGCACGATCGCCCCCAGGACGATGGCGAGCGCCCCCTGCCCGATCAACACCCACGCTGCTTGCTTTCCCAGCAATTCCATTGCAACTCCTTTGATGAGGTGGCGCTCGTCCGCGGTGTTTTTCTGCCGGCGGCTGAACGCTGACACTCAGACAAACACCGCGACCGGTCGGCTGCATTCCCCATCCGGACGATAGAGCGCCAATAATTCCCCCGACGGCCCGATAATACCGGTTACCGCGGCGGGTACCTGGGTGTCCAACGCTCGTCCAAAACCGACATCGCGCGCACCGGCTTCGTCGATCTCGACCACCGGAAAGCTCAGCCTTGTCGCCTCGGCCATGCTCATCAGCGGGGTTTCGGCGGTCAGCGAGTCCAGTGCGACGGCGTCGTCCAGCAGATAGCGTCCGATCCGGGTGCGCCGCAACATCGTCAGATGCCCGCCCACCCCCAGCGCATCGCCGAGATCGCGGGCCAGCGCCCGCACATAGGTGCCCGAGGAACACTCGACCTCGACATCCACATCGAGGTAGCCGGCCACCGGGCGCGCCGCGAGCACTTCGAACCGGCCGACGGTCACCTCACGGGTGGCCAGCTGCACGTTCTCACCGGCGCGTGCCCGGGCGTAGGCACGCTTGCCGTCCACCTTGATCGCCGAAACCGTGCTCGGACGCTGCATGATCGCACCCCGGAAGGCACCCATGGCGACTGCCACCTGAGGCAGCGACAGACTGGATGCGTCTGCTCCCCCGGTCGGTTCCCCCTCAGCATCATCGGTCGTGGTGGACGCGCCCAGCCGGATGGTTGCCGAGTACGCCTTGTCATGCAGAGCCAGATGGCCCAACAGCCTGGTGGCCCGGTTGAGCCCGACGATCAGCACTCCGGTGGCCATCGGGTCCAAGGTGCCCGCGTGGCCGACCTTTCGCGTCCCGAAGACACGGCGGACCCGTCCGACCACCTGATGAGAGGTCCATCCGGTGGGCTTGTCGATGATCAGCAGGCCGGAAGCGGTGGCGTTCACCTTGAACTCATCTCTCCTCTACGGGCAGGACTGCTGTGACGGCGCTCGTGAACCTGCATCGCCTTGCCATTCGGCCGACGCTCATGCCCGGCGCAGGACGTCGTCGATGAATGCGGTCGCCCGGCCGGCATCGGTGGTGCGCAGCAGGTAGTACTCGTTGCCCATCTGCGGAACGAAGAGCTCGAGATTGCGCTGGTGGGCAACGATCGCATCGCCGTAGATCTCGGCCAGCCGATCGGAGCTCAGCTGGTAGTCGCGATGGTCGCGCCGCGATGCATAGACACAGCGCGCGGGGTCCTGCGTGGCCTGCCGGGCCGCCCCGGTGTCGTGACCACTCACCACGTCGGCATAGATCTGATAGACATCGGCGTTGCGCGCGTAGTTGTACATGTCGACCGTCACTCCGCCTGCCGGACGCATGTTCACCTCCAGCGCGACGAAGTCGCCGACCTCACCCAGACCAGGCTTGGCATCCGACAGCCGGAAGAACTCGAGGTGGAACCAGCGGTTGCGCACCCCGAAAGCCTTCAGCACGCGCTGTCCGAGTTCCCGCAGTCTGTCCGGCATCTCGTCGAGCACCTGATAGGCCAGGTCGAGGTCGTTCAGCACGATGTCCATGATGGACGGCGGCCACAGCGTCGCGGCCTCGAAGACCGGCACCGAGTCGTGGTCGACGATACCGTCGTAGCTGATGATGTCGCCGGTGACGAACTCCTCCATCACCATCGGCCCATCGGCCGGCTCGGAACAGAAACCGGCCAGCTCGGCGTCATCGCGCAGCTGGTAGGTGTGGGTCGCACCCATTCCGAATTCGGGTTTCACGATGACCGGGTAGCCGACCTGGGCAACGAACTCCTGCGCCGCCTCCAGGGTCGTGATCCTGATCTGTCTGGCCGTGGGAACCCCGGCACGCAGATAGACCTGCTTCATGTCGACCTTGGAGCGGATCTCATTGACCTTCTCGGCCCGGCGTCCGGTGTGGATATTGAAGTCGGTGCGCAGCCTGGCGTCGAGTTGCAGCCAGTACTCGTTGTTCGACTCCACCCAGTCGACACGACCATGGCGGGCGATCAGATGCGCCATCGCCCGATAGACCCGGTTGTAGTCCTCCAGGGAATCCACCCGGTAGTACTCGGTCAGCGCCGCCGTCAGCCCGTTCGGGAGTTCGTCGTAGGGCGCGTCGCCGATCGCCAACACGGTGACCCCGGAGGCGGCCAGCCGCTCGCAGAAATAAACGTTCGTCGGCGGATATGCGGGGGAAATGTAGACGAAGGTGGTCATCGGATCCCTTCTCAGCTCGGTGGGGGTGAGGTCGTGTCTCATCAAGTCAAGAGGTTCCGCAGCGGAGCATCGTCGCGCTGCGGAACCTCCTGCGGCCTTCTCCCGGCCAGAACCGGGCATCGGGCGGGGCCTACGCCAGGGGTATTACTCGTCGGCAGGTTCTACCGGCTTCTTGTAGGGGTCGGCCTCGCCGGCGAATGCGGAGCCCTCGCGCTCCTTGGCCAGCTCGGCGTCGGCCGCCTGCACGCGGGCGAGCAGGTCTTCCATCTCCTGGGCGGTCTTCTCGCTGGCGTCCGGGACGAAGGTCAGTGTGGGAGTGAACTTCAGCCCGAGTTGCTGCCCGATGGTGGTGCGCAGCAGGCCCTTGGCCGATTCCAGCGCGGTCGCGGTGTCGCTCACCCCGCCTGCGGCATCGGCCTCGCGGCCGTCCAGCGAACGCCCGAGATCGGTGTAGAAGACGGTCGCCTCGCGGCCATCGCCGGTGAGCCGCACATCGGTGATGGTGACGAATCCGAGTCGCGGATCCTTGACACGGCGCCCCAGCATCTCGGCGATGATCCGCTGGATTTGATCCTCAAGCTTGGCGATTCGTGGATTTGCCATTTTCCCTCCCGATAAGATGATGCGGATTGCGGGCGGAAGACGCTATGTCTTCCGCCCGCAACCGTTAGTGATTCAGTGGATCAGTCGCGAGCCTTCTCGATCATCTCGTAGGTCTCGATAACGTCGCCGATCTGAATATCAGAGTAGTTGGCCAATGTCAGACCGCATTCGAAGCCCTCGCGGACCTCGGTGACATCGTCCTTCTCCCGGCGCAGCGAGGCGATCGAGGTTTCGGCGACCACCACACCATCGCGCAGCAGGCGCGCCTTGGCATTGCGCCTGATGTGACCGTCGGTGACCATACAACCGGCGATGTTGCCGAACTTGGAGCTGCGGAAGATCTCCCGGATCTCCGCGGTGCCCTGAGTCTTCTCCTCGTAGATCGGCTTGAGCATGCCCTTGAGGGCAGCCTCGATTTCGTCGATCGCGTCGTAGATGACCGAGTAGTACCGGATATCGACGTTCTCCTGATCGGCCAGGCGGGCTGCCTGCACGGTCGGGCGGACGTTGAAACCGATGATGACCGCGTGCGGGGTGGACGCAGCCGCCAGCGACACGTTGGTCTCGGTGATGGCACCGACACCACGGTCGATGACGCGCAGGCCGACCTCGTCGGACACCTCGATCTTCGACAGGGCATCTTCCAGGGCTTCGACCGAACCTGCGCCGTCGCCCTTCAGGATCAGGGTCAGCTCGCTCGTCTCGCCCTTTTCGAGCTGCTCGAACAGCTCTTCCAGGGTCTTGCGGCGCGAGGACTGAGCCTGCAGCGCGGCACGACGGTTGGCGTCCCGCTTCGCGGCGATCTGGCGAGCCATCCGGTCGTCCTCGACGACCAGGAAGTTGTCGCCGGCTCCCGGCACGCTGGTCAGGCCGAGCACCTGAACCGGCATGGACGGCGGAGCCTCGTCGATCGTGTCACCACGGTCGTTGATCATCGCGCGAACGCGGCCGTGAGCCGCACCCGCCACGATCGAGTCGCCCCGGTGCAGCGTGCCGCGCTGAATGAGCACGGTGGCCACCGGGCCACGGCCCTGATCGAGGTGGGCCTCGATCGCCACGCCCTGGGCGTCCATGGTCGGATTGGCGCGCAGATCAAGAGCTGCGTCGGCGGTCAGGATGATCGCCTCCAGCAGATTGTCCAGGCCGACCCGGGTGACCGCGGAGACATCCACGAACATGGTCTGGCCGCCGTATTCCTCAGGCACCAGGCCGAACTCCATGAGCTGACCTCGCACCTTCGCCGGATCGGCGCCGGGCTTGTCGATCTTGTTGACCGCGACCACGATCGGCACATCGGCTGCCGTGGCATGGTTGAGGGCCTCAATCGTCTGCGGCATCACGCCGTCATCGGCCGCCACCACCAGAACGGCGATGTCGGTCGACTTGGCGCCACGCGCACGCATCGCGGTGAAGGCCTCATGGCCGGGGGTATCGATGAAGGTGATGGCACGTTCCTCGCCGTCCACCTCGGTCTCGATCTGGTAGGCACCGATCGACTGGGTGATACCACCGGCCTCTTTACCCTGCACATTGGTGTCGCGCAGCGCATCCAGCAGCTTCGTCTTGCCATGGTCGACGTGACCCATGACGGTGACGACCGGCGGACGGGCCTCGAGATCGTGCTCGCCGCCTTCATTCTCACCGAACTCGAGGTCGAAGCTTTCGAGCAGCTCGCGGTCTTCGTCCTCGGGGCTGACGACCTGAATCTTGTAGTTCAACTCCGCGCCGAGGATCTCCAGCGTCTCGTCGGGAACCGACTGAGTCGCGGTGATCATCTCGCCGAGGTTGAACAGCACCTGCACGAGCTGCGCCGGCTCGGCGTTGATCTTCTCGGCAAGATCGGTCAGCGATGAACCACGGCGAAGACGGACGATCTGGCCGTCCCCACCACGGATGCGCACGCCACCGATCGACGGCGCCTGCATCTCATCGAACTCTTGACGACGCTGCTTCTTCGACTTGCGGCCCCGCCGATTGGATCCGGCGCGCCCGAAGGCACCCTGGGTTCCGCCGCGGCCACCGCGGCCACCACGGCCACCGGGGCCTCCGGCCATGCCGCCGCCGGGTGCGCCGCCCATCGAGGGGCCGCCGCGACCACGGCTCGGACCACCGGGGCGTCCACCCCGGCCACCACCGCCACCGCCGGCGCCCTGCTGGGTGCCGAGCGAGGGGTTGGCGTGCTTGGGCATCATCGCGGGATTCGGACGCGGCATCCGGTCGCCGCCGCCGGGACGCGGCGGACGGCCCTCACCCGAACGGGGAGCGCCACCATCGCGGCTACCGGTACGCGGCTGGGAGGGACGACGGGCCTGGCCCATCCCCTGCGACGACGAGAACGGGTTGTTGCCCGGACGCGGAGCTCCCGGACGACGCACGTTCGCCGGTGTCGGACCCGGACGTGGACCCGAAGCGGCCTTACCGGAGCCGGTACCACCGGGAGCCGGAGTCCGGCGCGGTCCCGGAGTCGGACGGGGACCGCCCTGGGATTGCGGCGATGCGGGGCGCGACTGCGGCTGGCTACTGACACCGGGCTTGGGATGCGGCCGCTGCTGAGCGGGCTTGCTCTGGGACGCCTGTCCACCTTGGCCGTTGCCATTGCTCTGCCGCGGACCAGGCGCTGCGTGCTGGCCGGGCGTCGGACGTGGACCGGGAACGGCGCGCGGACCGGGTACCGGGTGCGGGCCCGGCGTCGCGCGCGGACCGACCTTGGCACCGGCCGCGGCCTGCGGCGCGTCGGGCTGTGGAGTCTGGGGTGTGGCGGATGTCTTCGGCTTGGGTGCCGGCGCGCCACTCTTCTTGGGTGCGGGGGCATGATCGACAGCCCCCGACTTCGCGTCCTTATGAACGCCCTTCACCTTCTCGGTCACTCTGCGAACCACGGGTGCCTCGATCGTCGAGGACGCCGAACGGACGAATTCGCCCATCTCGTTCAGAGTGCTGAGAAGCTCCTTACTTTCCAAACCGAGCTCTTTAGCAAGCTCGTAGACACGGACCTTGGCCACTGATCTCCTTCGTGGTCCAGGCCCCGGGCCAGAACCACCTAGTTGTTTTCGGTGCTCATTGGTGAGTACTCATCGAGTCGTCATGAGCTGTCGCCCACCTTCTGGCTCTGCGTGATCACCGCGATACCCGGCCCCAGCCGCGCCTGACCGCGCCATGGGGCGCCATCATTGACGGGAGCTTTGCCGAGTTCTTCGGAACCTTCCCCGAAGACACGCGCTAGCCAGTGTATCGCGCTTGATCCCCGGATGCCCAACCACGAGACGCCAACCGTCTCGTTGTGTTGCCAGGGTCGTTGCCGGCTTCAGTCGGGCAGGGCTTCATCCGAGTCGTGACAGGCTTGGTCGGGCGAGGACGAAGCGGGCCAGTCCGCGAGCACGGCATCGTCGACTTTGCGACGGAAACTACGCGCGAAAGCGCCCCTGCGGCGGGCCGTGTCAGCACAGTGCGGGTCGGCGTGCAGCCACGCTCCCCGACCGGGCGCGTGCCCGGACGCGTCGACCCGCAGGACCGACCCGTCCAGGACGAATCGGGTCATGCCCGCCGGATCGCAGCTCTCGCGGCAGCCCACGCAGGTGCGCGCCGGCCGCCGCGATGCCCGATCAGGCACCCTCAACGGCTGTGTCGGGCTGGATGTCGATGCGCCATCCGGTCAGCCGGGCGGCGAGCCGAGCATTCTGGCCCTCGCGTCCGATGGCGAGGCTGAGCTGATAGTCGGGGACGATGACCCGGGCGGCCCGCGCGGCCGGGTCGAGCACGATCACCTGGTTAACCTTGGCCGGGCTGAGCGCGTTCGCGACGAACTTGGCCGGGTCGGCATCCCAGTCGACGATGTCGATCTTCTCCTCGTTGAGCTCGTGCATGACCGCGCGCACCCGCTGCCCCATCGGGCCGATGCAGGCGCCCTTCGCGTTGACCTCCGGATTGTTCGAATGCACCGCGATCTTGCTGCGGTGACCGGCCTCGCGGGCGATCTCCTTGATCTCGACGATGCCCTGCTCGATCTCGGGCACCTCCAGCGCGAAGAGCTTCTTCACCAGATTCGGATGGGTGCGGCTGACGATCACCTGCGGGCCGCGCAGTTCTTTGCGGACACTGACCACGTAGACGCGCATGCGCTTGCCGTGGGTGTATTCCTCGCCGGGAGCCTGCTCGGCCAGCGGCATGATCGCCTCGATCTGTCCGAGATCGACCCGCACCGAGCGGGTGTCGCGATCCTGCTGGATGACACCGGTCAGAATGTCACCCTCGGACGCGGCGAAGCGCCCGTACTTCTGTTCGTCCTCATGTTCACGCAGCCGTTGGAAGATCACCTGCCGGGCGGTGGCGGCGGCGACCCTGCCGAAGTCGGCCGGCGTGTCGTCGTACTCGCCGACCTGTTCACCGTCCTCGTTGAGATCAGGCACCATCACGGCGACGGTTCCGAGCTTGCGGTCGAGCACGACCCGAGCCCCCGGCTTGGCGCCGTCCGTCTTCAGGTACGCGTTCAGCAAGGCATCCTCGAGCGCCTTCAGTAGGTACTCGAGCGGGATCTCCTTGTCCCGTTCAATCGCCCGCAAAGCCGACAGATCGATATCCATCCCGTTCACTCCCCCGCTTCGTCGTGGTCATCGGTCAGGCGGCGGTTCATCTCCACCTGGATCACGGCCTTGGAAATCTGATCGAACCCGATCGTGCGCTCCTCACCGTCGACATCGACGGTGACGGACCGCTCATCGGCGGCGCTGATGCGCCCGGTCAGCGAGGTCCCGTCGGCAAGGGTCAGCGTGACCAGACGGGTCAGATTGCGGCGATAGTGCGCCGGCTTGGTGAGCGGCCGCGAGACTCCGCGGGTGCTGACCTCAAGGGTGTAGGGGGCGTCGCCGAGCGCATCGGTGTCGTCCAATGCCTGGGAAATCGCTCTGGTCGCGTCTGCGATCTGATCGAGGTCCGGCCCGGTTCCCGACGGTCCGTCTCCGTCCACTGTGACGCGGACGACCCGCCGCTTTCCCGCGGCCTGAACCTCGAGGTCATCGAGTTCGAGTTGGTGACCAGCGAGCACAGCCGCCAACTCCTCTTCGAGCCCGGTGTGCTTCATGGACGATCCTTTTGTGAGTTGAGCCAGTTGTTGGTCAGCATGACGCTGATCTGCCAGTCTAGGCCATCGTCTCGCGACCTGCACGCCGAGAGCACGCTAGGGTGACCCCATGATCCCCCCTGACCACCATCGCGGCTTGCGGCGGCGCGAGTTCATGCGGTTAGCCCTTGCCGGTTCGGCCGCGGTCACGCTGGCCGCGTGCGCCCCCAACCCGCTGATCACCGCCGATCAGAGTCCCAAGCCTCAGCCGACCTTGGACGACGCCCGGCGGCAGACGGCGCAGAGCGCTGCCGACCTTGCTGCCCTGGCAACGGCGTGTGCTGGGCTGGAGGACGCCGACGAGGCCTTCGCGGCTTGGTGCACCGCGCTGGCCGCGCAGCATCAGGCGCATCTGAGCGTGCTGTGCCAGGCCGATCCGCTGGGTGGGGTACTGGCGGATCCGACTCCTATTGAGCAGATCACGGCAGCCACGCCGGCAGTGCCGGCCGCGCAGGCCGAGGCCATGCAGGTGCTGGCGCAACGCCACGCCGAGTTGGCCGAGCTGACTTCGTCGGTGGCGGCCACCCAGAGCGGTGGATCCGATGCCGACCAGACTGCCGGCATGGCGCTGCTGTGGATCTCGCAGTGGCTCTGTGCGCAAGTGGCTGCCACAGCGTTCGGCTCCGGAGATGCCGCGGCGTTGAGTCCCGCCCCGGTGCAGGGCGAGGCGGTGCCCGCCCGCACCGAGATGGGAGACGCTGCGCAGGCCCGGCAGGTCGTGCTGAGCCATCAACGGGCGTTGGTCTTCGGGCTGCAGGCGCTCTACGGACGCGCCGACTACACCCAGCCGATCGACGGCCAGCTGGCAGCGCGGCTCAGCGAGGCGATGCGCGAACGCGACGCCACCGCCGCCGCCATTACCGCCGGCGGAGCGACACCCGAACCGCAGCCGCCCGAGTACGCGATGCCCGGAGACGTCACTGACCCCAGTCAGACGGCCCAGATCTGGGGCGCCCTGGAGTTGGCCGTGATGAACGCGTGGGCCCGGCTGGCCGCCGTCGACGCGGCCGGTCGTGCCGACGCCAGCCAGCAGGCGCTCACCCAGGCCGGACGAGCCCGCGATCTGGGAACCGCGCTGCCCTTCTGGCCCGGCTGGGTGTGAGTCGGGACCTCAGATCTCGATCTCGGTGAGAACCTCCGGCAGCGCGTCCGCGAGGGGAACGAGCCGTGCCCGGCCCGACCTGCGATCGCGGATCTCGACGTTGCCCTGGGCCAGTGCCCGCCCGACCACAACGCAGGTGGGAGTGCCCAGGATTTCGGAGTCCTTGAACTTCACGCCAGGTGACGCCTTGCGGTCGTCCAGCAGCACGCTGACCCCCGACGCATCCAGATCGGCGGCCAGCTTCTCGGCTGCCTCGGCGATCTCGTCACCCTTGCCGGTGGCCACCACCATCACGTCGAACGGGGCCAGCGAACGCGGCCAGCACAGTCCCTTGTCATCGCAGGTGGCCTCGGCTACCACGGCGACAGCACGAGACACGCCGATGCCGTAGGAGCCCATCGTGACGGTCTGCAGCTTGCCGTCGGCGTCCAGCACCTTCAGCCCGAGAGCCTCGGCATACTTGGTGCCCAACTCGAAGATGTGGCCCATCTCGATGCCGCGGGCCAGGCTCAACGGACCTGATCCGTCCGGCGCCTGGTCGCCATCGCGCAGCACGGCGACATCCAGGTGGCCGTCGATCTGGAAATCGCGTCCGGCCACCAGGTTGATCACGTGGTATCCCGCGGTGTCGGCGCCGGTCAGCCAGGCCGTCCCGGGCACGACCTCGGGATCCAGCAGGTAGCGCACGCCGGCAGCCTTCAGGCCCGCCGGTCCGATGTAACCCTTGGCCAGCTGCGGGAACTTCTCGAAGTCCTCCTCGCTGAACGCCTCCACCTCGGCCGGCGACACGGCCGCCGCCAGGCGCGTGTCATCGACCTCGCGATCGCCGGGCAGACCGATGGCCAGCGGCTCGACCGTGCCGTCGGGCTGGCGCAGGTTGAAGATCACATTCTTCAGCGTGTCGTGCGCCACCCACTGACGATCGGCCCGCGGGAACAGCGCATTGGCCTGGGCCACGAGCGTGTCGATGGTCGGCGAATCGGGGGTGGCATGCTTCTGCGCGGCGGGCACATCCGAGGCGTCCACCTCAGCGGCCAACGGACGCTGCACGGCCTCGACGTTGGCCGCGTAGCCGCCGGGCGAACGAACGAAGGTGTCCTCCCCGTTGGGCGAGACCGCCAGGAACTCCTCCGATGCCGAACCGCCCATCGCGCCGGAATTGGCCTGCACGATCACATAGTCGAAGCCCAGCCGGTCGAAGACCCGGATGTAGGCCGCGCGGTGCGCCTGGTACGAGGCGTCCAGTCCGGCCTTGTCGATGTCGAACGAATAGGAGTCCTTCATCACGAACTCGCGGCCACGCAGAATGCCCGCCCGCGGGCGCGCCTCGTCCCGGTACTTGATCTGGATCTGATACAGCGTCAGCGGCAGCTCCTTGTAGGAGCTGCACTGGTCCTTCGCCATCAGGGTGAACATCTCTTCATGGGTGGGCCCGAGCAGCATGTCGGAGCCTTTGCGGTCGACCAGCCGGAACAAGGTGTCGCCGTACTCGGTCCAGCGGTTGGTCGCCTTGTAGGGCTCGGCGGGCAGCAACGCCGGGAAGAGGACTTCCTGGGCGCCGATCGCGTTCATCTCTTCGCGGACGATCTCTTCGACCCGGTGCAGCACCCGCAGTCCCAGCGGCAGCCAGGAGTAGATGCCCGGCGCCACGCGGCGGATGTATCCGGCGCGCACCAGCCAGCGGTGGCTTGGCACTTCGGCGTCGGCCGGATCCTCACGCAGGGTCCGCACGAAAAGGTGGCTCATTCGGGTGATCACAGGTGCTCCTCACATACTTGCCCGAACAAGGGTATCCGACGCGCCGGGCCGTCTGATGACCAGCGACCACGGGTGCAGAGGTTTCGGCCACAATGGGGTTCCAATATGAATGCGCAACCATCTGTGGCAACCCCGGCGGGCAAGCGGGCCATCAGCATCCAGATCGTCTTGGCGATCGTCGGCAGCCAGGCGCTGGCCTGGTTCCTGATCATCGTCGCACGGCTGGCCGCGAACGTGTTCGGCTCGTCCTCGCTGCCCGTGGGGCAGATCTGGGCGGCGGCTGTGCTGATCGTGGTGGCCGGCGCGGCCCAGGCAGCCAGCGACATCGTCCAGGGTCGTAGCGCGGCGGAGGCCGAGGCCGGGCTGCATCGCCGCGTCCTGCAGCACGCGTTCGATCTGGGTCCGGCGATGTTCACCGGACGCCAGACCGGTGCGATCACCGCGATGCTCACCGATCAGACCGAGCGCGTCGCCGGATACCGGCAGACCTTCATCGGCCCGATGATCGGGGCGATGGTGAGCCCTGTGCTGATCCTGGTGAGCGTGGCGATCGCCATCGATCCGATCGCGGCTGCGGTGCTGTTGATCAGCGTGCCGTTCATCCCGCTGGCGGTGGGTGGCTTTCAGCGGGCCTTCCGCAAGGTGTCGGCTGCCTCGCGTCAGGCCCGCGGCAAGCTCGCCAACCAGTTCCTCGAGGCCATCCAAGGACTGACGACGCTGGTGCTGCTGGGCGCGGCCGGGCGGGTGGGCGATCAGCTCGCCGACACCGGTGAGGAGAACCGGAAGGCGACCATGGCGCTGCTGGCCCGCAATCAGCTGATCCTGCTGGTCACCGACGCGGCCTTCTCGCTTTTCATGCTGACCGCGGCCGCCCTGGTGGCCTGGTGGCGGCTCGACGTGGGCGCCATCAACGCTGCGCAAGCCCTCGGGCTCGTACTGGTCTCCGCTCTGCTGTGCGCCCCCATGGAGCAGATCGGCAGCTTCTTCTACGTCGGCATGGCCGGGATGGCCGCCCAGCGCCAGATCCGGGCCTTTCTCGGACGAGACACCCCCAGTCAGGTCCAGGTAGCGGGATCCGGCAGCGATCTGGCCGTCGAGCTGAGGCAGGCGGGCTTCGGCTATGCCCCCGACCGTCCCGTCTTCAGCGGACTCGACCTGCGGGTTCCGCCGCGTTCCACGACGGTGATCGTGGGGCCCTCCGGATCAGGCAAGTCGACGCTGATGTCGATGCTCGCCGGCGACCTGCTGCCCGATGCCGGGCAGTGCTACGTGGGCGGTATCGCGCTGACGGCAGCCAGCCGCGATCAGGTGCGCGCCGCCTCGGCGATGGTCCGTCAGCGCAGCTGGCTGTTCTACGGGACGCTGGCCGAGAATCTGCGGATCGCCAGGCCGCAGGCCACCGACGACGAACTGCACCAGGCGTTGACCAAGGTCGCCCTGGACGACTGGGTCGGCTCGTTGCCCGACGGCTTGGACACCCAGGTGGGCGAGCACGGGCTCGCAGTCTCGGGGGGTCAGGCCCAGCGCATCGCCTTGGCCCGCGCGATGCTGTCGGGACGCGACCTGTTGCTGCTGGATGAACCGACCTCGCAGGTCGATCAGGAATCCGAGCGCGTCATCCTGGACGCCATCGACGAGATCGCCGGCCGGCACACCATCGTCATGGTTTCCCATCGGCTGACCGCAACCGAGCGTGCCGACCAGATCCTGGAGCTGAACCGATGACCACCACCAAGCAGCTGCGGCGCTGGCTGATCTCGGTCGCCCGTCCCGTCCTCAAACCCCTCGGCGCGTCCATCGTCTTCCGGCATGTCGATCAGCTCGCCGGGCTGGCGCTGCTGGCGATCAGCGCGGGAGCCGTCACCAAGGTCGCCGGCAACGCGCTCGGGGCCCCGGCATCCGAGACGGCCTGGCTGCCGAACACGGCCGCGATGCTCGCCGTCGTGCTCGTCACGGTCTCGTTGGTCAAGGGCCTGGCTCGCTACCTGGAGCATTTCTTCGGGCACCTGGTCGCCTTCAAGGCCCTCGAGCTGTTGCGGGTGCGGCTCTATCAGGCGCTCGTCCCGCAGACCCCGGCGCTGATGCAGCGCTCCACCTCGGGTGACCTGCTGGTGCGGGCCACCAAGGACATCGACCGGATCGAGGTCTTCTTTGCGCACACCTTCCCACCGGCGGTCACCGCGGTGACCGTGCCGGTGATCGGGGTGCTCGCCATCGGCGGCATCGCCTCCTGGCCGGTGGCGCTGGTGGCGGCGGCCGGGCTGGTGGTAAGCCTCGCGACCGCATGGCTGGGTTCGGGCGCGAACCTGGCGGTCTCGCATCGGGTGGCCGGGTTGCGAGGGCGGATCAGCCAGCACGTCACCGATTCGGTGCAGGGCATGGCCGAGGTCACCGGCTACGGGCACGTCACCCGGCGCTTGGACGAGTTGGTCGGCCTGGACGCCCAGGTCGCCGCCGCCCAGCGCAGCCGCAGCCGCTTCCAGGCGGCCCGGAACGGGCTGCAGGTCATCGCGATGGGTGCCACCACCCTGGTCGCAACAATCGTGGCCGTCGGCCAGGGGTTGGGGCTGGTGCCCACCGCCGTGACGATCGCCCTGATCTGGCGGTTGTTCGATTCGACCGCCGCGGTTAAAGACTTCATGTCGAGCCTGGACGTGTCGATGGCCGCCGCCGAGCGGGTCCACCGAATCGTTACCGTGGCGCCGCTCATCACCGATCCCGAATCGTCGGCGCAGCTGCCCGACGGTCCCCTTGCCGTGGCCTGGAACCAGGTCAGCTACAGCTATCCGTCCGAAGGCATCGCCCGCGAACCAGCGGTCAAGGACGTGACGATCGACGTGCCCGCCGGAACGCACTGCTGCCTGATCGGCCACTCGGGTTGCGGCAAGTCGACGCTGCTGCAACTCGCTTTGCGCTTCGACGATCCGCAGTCGGGGCGGGTGCTGGTCGGCGGCGTCGATGTGCGCCGGCTCGAGGCGGCTCAGTTGCGCTCACGGGTCGCTCTGGTCAGTCAATCGCCCTTCCTTTTCCACGGTTCGATCGCCGACAACCTGCGGGTGGCCAGCCCGGACGCCACCGACGACCAACTCCACGAGGTGTTGCGCATCGCCCAGCTCGACGAGGAGGTCGAGGCCATGCCAGGAGGTCTGGGTGCCCCGATCGGCGAGCAGGGCCAGCGGCTGTCGGGAGGCCAGCAGCAGCGGCTCGCGCTTGCCCGGGCACTGCTCACCCCTGCCGATGTCTTCTTGCTCGACGAGTTCACCTCGCATCTGAATCGCGACCTCGCCGATCGGGTGCGGGAGGGGCTGCGCGCTGCGCGTCCGAGGGTCACGATCATCGAATCGACGCATCTGCTGGACGCGGTGCGAGCCGATCAGGTCGTCCGCTTGGATGCCGGCCGGCTCGTCTCTGCCTGATCGCGCAGCTCAGTAGAGCACTGTTGCCAGTTCACCGACCGTGTCGAAACCGATCTCGGTGTACAGCCGGCGGGCCCGGGTGTTGAAGTCGTTGACGTAAAGCGAGACCACCGGATACTGCTGCTGGCAGAGCACGACGACTTGAGCCATGGCCGGTATCGACAGGCCGCGTCCCCGCAGCTGCGGGTCGAGCCAGACTCCTTGCACCTGGCAGTAGTGGCGCCACACCGAGCCGATGTCGGACTTGAACCAGACTCGCTCGGGCTGCCGGCGGGCATCGTCTGCGGGTACCACGCCACCGATCGCCCTGCCCAGCTGCATCAGCAGCCGCACATAGCGGGGATAGCTGCCGGACGAATCCAGCGGGCTGACCCCCACCTCCTCGGTGTACATCGCCACCGCGGCCTTCACATAGGCATCAAAGTGGGAGGTGTCGACGCGCTGGATCCGCCGATCGGGTTCGACCAGCGGTGGCACCCGGATGACCATCAACGGCTGATGAGACCGGATCTCCCGGGGACGCGTCCAACTGGACCCCCAGCGTTCGCACAGTCCAGCGTGCAGGCGGGCCACCGCCGCGGCCGGCCCGACGATCGAGGCGACGTGTCTGCGGGTTCCGATGGCCTGGACGAAGGCATCCAGGGCCTCGGGAAGTTCGCCGACCGGAACCAGATTTGAGCCGACATGACAGGCGCCGATGAGTTCGCCGTGCACGTGATAGCCGTAGACCGCGCAGCCCAAGGATTCGGGCGCCAACCCGAAGGTGGCGACCCGCGACGCGACGAACAGGTTGCTGAGCGGATCCTGGCCCAGCAACGCGAGGAACTCGGGGAGGTCCTCATCGTCCAAGATGCGCAGCGAGCCGCTCAACTGCCGGTGGCTCTCAGCTGACCAGGACTTCGGGCGAGCCCGACTCGGTGATCTCTGCGGCGATCCGGTTGGCCTCGGCGATCAAGGTCTGCACGATCTCGTCCTCGGGCACGGTAGCGATGACCTCGCCGTGGACGAAGATCTGGCCGCGCCCGTTTCCGGATGCGACCCCCAGGTCGGCTTCGCGAGCCTCCCCCGGGCCGTTGACCACACAGCCCATCACCGCGACTCGGATCGGAGCGGTGATCTCCTTGAGGCCCTCGGTGACGTCGTTGGCCAGCTTGTAGACATCGACCTGAGCGCGTCCGCAGCTGGGGCAGCTGACGATCTCGAACTGTCGTGGCCGCAGATTCAGCGATTCAAGGATCTTGATGCCGACCTTGACCTCTTCGACCGGGGGTGCCGACAAGGACACCCGGATGGTGTCGCCGATGCCCTCGGCGAGCAGGGCACCGAACGCGGTCGCCGACTTGATGGTGCCCTGGAAGGCCGGGCCTGCCTCGGTCACGCCGAGATGCAGCGGATAGTCGCAGGCCTGTGACAGGCGGCGATAGGCGTCCACCATGATGACGGGATCGTGGTGTTTGACCGAGATCGCGAAGTCGAAGAAACCGACCTCCTCGAACAGGGCCGCCTCGTTGAGCGCGGACTGCACCAGCGCGCCGGCCGGATCGGCCTCGTACATGGGACGCAGCCGCTGGTCGAGCGAACCGGCGTTCACGCCGATGCGGATCGAGGTGCCGTGGTCGGTGGCCGCCCGGGCGATGTCGGCGATCTTGTCGTCGAACGCCTTGATGTTGCCCGGATTGACCCGCACCTTCGCGCAACCGGCTTCGATGGCGGCGAAGACGTAGCGCGGCTGGAAGTGGATATCGGCCACCACCGGGATCTTCGATTTGGCCGCGATCGCGGGCAACGCGTCCGCATCGTCTTGGCTCGGCACAGCCACGCGCACGATGTCGCAACCGGCTGCCGTGAGCTCGGCGATCTGCTGCAGGGTGGCGTTGATGTTGGAGGTGAGCGTCGTGGTCATCGACTGAACAGCGATCGGGGCATCTCCCCCGATGTATGTCGTGCCGACCTTGATCTTGCGGGTCGGACGCCGCGGCGCGAGCACCATGGGCTTGGTCGGCGGAGTTCCCAGATTGATGGACATTAACCAGCTTTCTCGAAATCGTCTGCTGACAATCCTAACCGCGGGCCGTAACCGATCCCGGCAAGCACGCCCTTATCCCTCACGGCTCGCACACGGTGCACTGTGGCAGGCCCGCCGTGGTGTTCGGGTCGGTAGCATCGTCGATGATCGTCCGTTCGGAAGGGACCAGATGAACACCGCGCATGTGCCCACCCTCGAGATCGAGTCGCTGCGCGACTGGGACGCCCGGATCGGATCGGCCGACAAGATCGCGGGTTGGGTGATGCAGGCGATCGACCTGTCCGGGCGCGCCGATGACCTGCGCCGGGTGGACCCGCACGGCGCGGCCTTCCTGGGATGCTCGTTGCCGCCGGATCTCACCGACGAGCTGAGAGAACGCGGCGCGCTCATCTTCCCCCCGCTGCCGCATGTCCCCTTCCACGTCTACCGCTCGGGCTTGTACAGCCCCAGTGAGCTCTACGATGCGATCCTCGCTGGCGAGTTGTACACGCAGACCACCGATTCACGGATCTACTCCTGGGCCACGTCACTGCCGACCCCCGACGATCTGTCCGCGTCCTTGGCGATGACCCTGCACGACCATGCGATCTCCGACGCGCTGGAAGAACTGCTCGAGGCCAGCCCGCCGGAACGAACCGTCGGCATTCTCGGCGGGCACGCCGTTCGGCGTGGTTCGGACGATTACATCGGCGCGGCCCGGCTGGCCTCCCAGCTGACCCTTGCCGGATTCACCGTCGTCACCGGAGGCGGACCGGGTGCCATGGAAGCCGCGAACCTGGGCGCGCACCTGGCCGGTCAGCCCGCCGCGCTCGTGCACGCCATCGACCATCTGGCATCGGCTCCCACCTACCAGGGCAACGAGACGATGTGGGTGGCGACGGGAATGGAGGTCCGCGCCCAGACCCACCCGACCGGACGTTCGATCGGGATCCCCACCTGGTTCTACGGATATGAGCCGACCAATGTCTTCGCGTCGGCGATCGCCAAATACTTCAGCAACGCCCTGCGCGAGGATGTCTTGCTGCGGCACTGCCGCGGCGGACTCATCTACATGCCGGGTGCCGCCGGCACGGTGCAGGAGGTCTTCCAGGCGGCCACCGGCAACTACTACGCCGCCCAGCACGACCTGATCAGCCCGATGATCTTCGTCGGCCTGGAGTACTGGACCGAAACCCTGCCGGTCTGGCCGCTGATCAGCGCACTCGGTGACGGCCGCGGCATGGGCGATCGTCTGCTGCTGGTCGACGACGTCGACGACGCCGCCTCCCATCTGGTCAGCCGGCTCTCAACGGCAGCTGCCGGCTGAGAGCCGTTGACCGGGGAACTACCGCTCGGCGACCGTGAAGCGGACGCGGTGATGCGCGGGATGCTCCAGCTCGTCCAGCGCCGCCTTCGCGAAGGTGCCCGCCGAGACGAAACTGCCGGCCGGGTGGTCGTCGCCGAGTTGATAGCGGGCGGCCGCCGGCCCGGGAGCGATCTGGGGAGCAGGAGCCAGCATGACCCAGTCGAGCGATTCGGGAGCCTCGCGGTAGATCTCCAAGATCTCGGCGAAGCTGCGTGCCTCGGGCTTGTAGGCGTCGGGGAACCCTGGGGTGTCGAGCAGCCTGGTGCCATCGGCGGCCAGCGTGGCGCCGGCGCCGCCGACGACGAAGATGCGTGCGGTGACTCCGGCCTTGGCCAGCGCATCGACGATTGCCGCGTGCGCGTCAATGATCGGCTGCACCGGGCTGCCATCGCGCGGTCCGGGGACGGCGAAGACGACGATGTCGCAGTCCTGCGCCTTGCTCACGACGTCCGCGGCGTCACCGATCTCGCCCCTCACGTAACGGACCCCCTCGACCGGTGTCTTCGGAGTGCCTCCGCGCGAGACGCCGACAACCGAATGCCCGCGCGCAACGGCCTCCCGCACGATCGCGCTGCCGACCATTCCGGTCGCACCGTAGACGGTGATCTTGCTCATCTGTGTCTTCTCGTTGTCCGACGATGGTTACTTGGCTGCCCGAGCGTCCAGGTTGGCCGCCAGTTGCCCGCAGGCTCCGTCGATGTCCCGGCCGCGGGTGTCGCGGACGGTCACCGGCACCCCGGCATGCTCCAGATGCTCGACGAACGCCTGCTCGTCCTCGCGGCGCGACGCCGTCCACTTGCTGCCCGGGGTCGGATTCAGCGGGATCAGATTGACGTGGAACCAGCCCCAATCGCCGCGGGCCTTCAGCCGTCTGGCCAGCAGGTCGGCCCGCCAGGCCTGGTCGTTGATGTCCTTGATCAAGATGTATTCGATACTCACCCGGCGTCTGGTGGCCGCGGCGTAATCCCAGGCGGCGTCCAGCACCGCATCCACATTGAAATGCTTGTTGAGCGGGACGATCTCGTCGCGCAGCTCATCGTCCGGGGCATGCAGCGACACGGCGAGCGTCACCGGCAGGTCCTCGTCGGCCAGCTGCCTCATCCGGGGCACCATGCCGACAGTCGATACCGTGAGTCCGCGTGCGCTGATGCCCAGGCCGTCCGGGTTGGGGGCATGGATCTGGCGGACGGCCGCCAGCACCGCCTTGTAGTTGGCCATCGGCTCGCCCATGCCCATGAATACGACATTGTTGATGTGTCCGGGCCCGCCCGGCAGTTCGCCTGCCGCGAGCCGCCGGGCCGCGTCATGCACCTGCCAGACGATCTCGGATGCCGTCAGGTTGCGCTGCAAGCCGCCCTGACCGGTGGCACAGAAGGGGCAGGCCATTCCGCAGCCGGCCTCCGAGGAGATGCAGATCGTGGTGCGGTCGCGGTACCGCATGATCACCGACTCGATGATCGCGTGATCGAATGCGCGCCACGCAGTCTTGATCGTGGTGCCATGATCTGCGGACTGCTCCCCCACCGGGGTCAGCATCGTCGGGAACCAGGCCTGGTGAACCTGCTCGCGGAGCCCGGCCGGCAGATCGGTCCAGCTCGCCGGGTCGGCGTCCAGCCTGGTGAACCACTGATTCGAGATCTGCTTGGCGCGAAATGCCGGCAGCCCGGCCGAGCGCACCGCCTCGACGCGCTGTTCGGGGGTCAGATCCATCCAATGCACCGGTGGCTTGCGGGGATTCGGGATGAACCTTCCGGTGAGATCGATGGGTCCGGTGGCAGTAGTCATATGGACGAGTCTGCCGCACGTAGGCAAAGCCGGACGATTCCGCCGGTGCCCGATGGCAACAAGGGGTGACTAGACGAGCACGAGCATCGTCAGCCATGCCAGCGGTGCCGCCACCAGCAGGGAGTCCAGCCGGTCCATGGCTCCGCCGTGGCCGGGAATGATCCTGCCCATGTCCTTGATGCCGGTGTCGCGCTTGATCATCGACTCGATGAGATCGCCGACCGTCGCGGCCAGCGACAGCACCACCCCGATGATCGCTCCGGCCCACCAGGACGCACCGATCATCACCGGTCCGAGCACCGCACCGATGATGCAGGTCAGCGCCACGGCCCCCGCCAGCCCCTCCCAGGTCTTCCCGGGACTGATGTGGGGGGCCATCTTGTGCTTGCCGAACAGCGAACCGACCGCGTACGCGCCGGTGTCCGAGCAGGGCACCAGAATGAAGTAGTAGATGACGCGCAGGTTTCCGTCCGGTTGGGCGAGCAGCAACACCAGCGGAGACAACAGCAACGGGACATATCCGATGGTGAATACGCTTGCCGCCGCGTCGGTGATGAACCCCCGCACCGGCCCGCGCAGCCGTCCGAGCAGGCAGGCGATCACCATGAGGGCCAGCCCGGCCAGCAGGACTCCCGCTCCGGTGAGCTGGCCGTTGTGCTGGGCCAGGTAGTGCGCGGTGACCAGCGTCAGCGGCGTGCCCACGGCGATCGGTGTGTAGACGACGTGCATACCGATTCCGGTGAGCGCACGCCAGATCTCGAAGGCGCCGACCACGATGCCCGCGATCAGGAAGACGATGAAGCCCCACTGCCACCACAACAGCGAGCCGAGGATCCAGGCGTAGAGAACGACCCCTGAGGCAATCGCCACGGGCAGGTTGCGTCCCGCGCTGCGCTTCTTGGTGGCCGGCTTGGCCACTGCCTCAGCGGGCGGCGAGACCTCGCCCGGATCCTGCCCGCTCACTGTTAGACCGCCATCAATTCGGTCTCTTTGGCCTTCAGCAACTGGTCGATCGTGTCGACCGACTTCTTGGTTTCGTCATCGAGACGCTTCTCGGCGCGCTTGGCTTCGTCCTCGCCGATCGCCTTGTCCTTCTCGGCCTTCTTGACCTGATCGACCGCATGCCGGCGGATGTTGCGCACCGCGACGCGTCCTTCCTCGGCCTTGGCCCGCACGATCTTGATGTACTCCTTGCGGCGCTCCTCGGTGAGCTCGGGGAGCACGACGCGGATCGCCTTGCCGTCGCTGGCCGGGTTGACGCCGAGGTCGGAGTTGCGGATCGCCTTCTCGATGGCGTTCAGCGCACTCGCATCGAATGGGCTGATCAGCATCACCCGCGGCTCCGGCGACTGGAACGTCGCCAGCTGCTGCAGCGGGGTCGGGGTGCCGTAGTACTCGGCCTCCAGCTTGTTGAACATCGCCGGGTTGGCGCGGCCGGTTCGCACGGTCGCGAAATCCTGCCGGGCGAAATCGATGGCTCCGGCCATCTTCTTGACTGTGTCCTTGATGATGTCGTCGATCACGGCTGGTCCTTCCGTAAGTATGTGAGTGATGAAGCTGGCGTTGGCCGGGGCAGACTCAGGCGTGCACCCACGTGCCGATGCGTTCGCCGGCGACGGCACGTCCGATATTGGACTCGTCATCGAGCCCGAAGAAGAGCATATCGAGATTGTTGTCGCGGGCCAGGCTGATCGCGGTGGCGTCGGCCACTTTCAGGCCCTTGGCGAGGAACTCATCGTAGGTGAGCTCATCGTAGCGATTGGCCTCCGGATGGGTGTTGGGGTCGCAGTCATAGACCGCGTCGACGCCGTTCTTGCCCATCAACAAGATCTCCGCCTTGACCTCCAGGGCACGCTGAGCGGCGACCGTGTCGGTGGAGAAGTACGGCATACCCGAGCCGGCGCTGAAGATGACGACTCGGCCCTTCTCCATGTGGCGCTCGGCGCGGCGCGGAATGTAGGGCTCGGCCACCTGCCCCATGGTGATGGCCGACTGGACGCGGGTGGGCACCCCTTCCTTCTCCAAGAAGTCCTGCAGGGCCAACGAGTTCATCACCGTGCCGAGCATGCCCATGTAGTCGGCGCGGTCACGGTCCATACCGCCGCGCTGCAGCTCCACACCGCGGAAATAGTTGCCGCCGCCGACCACGACCGCGACCTGGGTACCCGCGGCCACGAGGTGAGCGATCTGGCGGGCCACCGAGCGGACGATCAGCGGGTCGACGCCGAGCTTGCCACCCCCGAAAGCCTCCCCTGACAACTTGAGTAGCACGCGGCGATAGGGCTCGGTCATCAGATTTCCTCCAGGTGCAGGCGAGTTCTCGTCCACTCTAGTGGCTGGGCACGCCCACCGGCCACGCGCGGCCGATGCGGCCTGAGAAAACACTGCAGGCGGCAGCCCGTGAGGGCCACCGCCTGCGGCTGTTCAGCTCAGACCGGAGCTCAGGCTCCGACCACGAAACGCACGAACCGGGTGATCGTCACGCCAGCCTCCTTGGCCAGCTGTCCGACCGTCTTCTTGTCATCAGTGATGGACTGCTGCTCGAGCAGGCAGGCCTCCTTGTAGAAGGCATTCACCCGACCCTCGACGATCCTCGGGATGATCTTCTCCGGCTTGCCCTCTTCGATGGCGGTCTCGGTGGCGATGCGCTTCTCGCGCTCCACGACTTCGTCCGGCACATCCTCACGGGAGACGTAATCGGGACGCATCGACGCGATCTGCAACGCGACAGCGTGCACGAACTCCTCGTCGTCACCCTCGTACTCGACCAGCACGCCCACCTGGGGCGGCAGGTCCTGGCTGCGGCGATGCAGGTAGGTGTGCACCGCACCGTCGAACCGGGCCACATGGGCCAGTTCGAGCTTCTCGCCGATCTTCGCCTCGAGCGCGCCGATCGCCTCGCCCACCGTGCCATCATCCAGCGGCAGGGCCCGTGCGGACTCGACGTCGACGGCCTCGCCGGCCTCGACGGCAGCAACGATCGCCTCGGCGAGCGCAACGAATTCCTGGTTCTTGGCGACGAAGTCGGTCTCCGAGCCGAACTGGATCAGCGAAGAACCGGTAGCGGCGACCAGACCGTTGTTGGCCGAGCGATCGCTGCGCTTGGCCACCTTGGAGGCACCCGAGACACGCAGCAGTTCGGTGGCGCGCTCGAAGTCGCCGTCGGCCTCGGTGAGGGCCTTCTTCGCGTCCATCATGCCCGCACCGGTCTGGTCACGCAGCTTCTTCACGTCAGCGGCAGTAATAGCCATGTATGTGATCCTCTTTTGATCTGGATTGACTGGGGTCAGTTGGCAGGCTCGGCCGGCGCAGCCGCCTCGGCGGCGACGACCTCGGCGAGAGCCTCAGCGGCCTCGGCGACCTCTTCCACCACGGGAGCGGCCTCAGCGAGAACCTCAGCAGCCTCGGTGGCCTCCTCCTCGGCCTCGGCTGCCTCGGCCTGCGCGGCCTCGCCACCGGCGAGCAGCTCACGCTCCCAATCGGGCATCGGCTCGGCCTCGGTGGCCTGCGGCGAATCGGCATTCGACCGCTTCAGCAGACCATCGGCGACGGCGTCGGCGATAATGCGGGTCAGCAGCGAGACCGAACGGATGGCGTCGTCATTGCCCGGGATCGGGAAGTCGACCTCGTCGGGATCGCAGTTCGTGTCGAGGATGGCGACAACCGGGATGTGCAGCTTGCGGGCCTCGTCGATGGCGAGGTGCTCCTTCTTGGTGTCGACGATCCAGACGGCCTGCGGCAGCCGTCCCATGTCGCGGATACCACCGAGGGACTTGTCGAGCTTGCCCATCTCGCGGCGAAGACCCAGCAGTTCCTTCTTGGGCAGGCCACCGGGAACGACATTCTCGAGGTCCATCGATTCCAGTTCCTTCAGGCGGGTGATCCGCTTGTTGATGGTCTGGAAGTTGGTGAGCATGCCACCCAGCCAACGCTGGTTGACGTAGGGCATGCCGACGCGGGTGGCCTGCTCGGCGATGGTCTCCTGAGCCTGCTTCTTGGTGCCGACGAACAGCACCTGGCCACCGCGGGCAACGACACCCGAGATGTAGCTGTAGGCCTTGTCGATGTAGGTCAGCGACTGGCGCAGGTCGATGATGTAGATGCCGTTGCGCTCGTTGAAGATGAACCGCTTCATCTTCGGGTTCCAGCGGCGAGTCTGGTGCCCGAAATGCACACCGCTCTCGAGCAGCTGGCGCGTGGTAATGACGGCCATGATCGGTCCTTTCATCCGGACGCCCGCGATGCGATGACCGCGCAAAGACGTCCCGTTGTGCGTGGACCCACCGGATGTGGGCTCACTCGGTTGTCCGGCAGCAGGGCTGCTGCTACCGCCTGATGCGCTTTCCGAACCCGCCCTGGCAGGCTTCACCAGCCAAGGACCTCGGGATCAGATCCGGGGACCACCCGGTTCTGCGCATGCGTTGTCAGCTCGCTCATGCGGGCTGCGGGGCTATTCTACGTTGCCGCCCAACACACCCGTCAATTCGGACGGTGTGGGCTGCGCCCGGCTGGGCGAATCATCTCAATTCGCCGAGATCATCCACAGCCGGTACCCAGTTTGAACGATCCGGAGGGCCAGTCACCAATCATCACCACATGAACCCTGGAGTCCTTCTCGTCCGGACGGCGCAGCGGCACTCGCCGGGCCTTGCGCTCATCCTGGCCGTCTGGCTGATGCTGGGTCCGACTGCGGCGGCATCGGCTGATGCGTCCGGACGAGTCGCCCCACTGCCCGGCCCCGTGCTGCGCGGATTCCAGATCGCCGAATACAACTGGCTGCCCGGGCATCGCGGCGTCGACCTGGCGGGCACGGCCGGCGATCTGGTGACGGCGGCTGCCGCCGGGACGATCAGCTGGGTCGGCGTCATCGACGGCGTGCCCATGATGACGGTTCAGCATCCTGACGGGCTGCGCACCACCTACCAGCCGGTGGAGGCGAGCGTCGCCGCCGGCCAGCGGGTGGCCGCTGGTCAGCCGATCGGGGTGCTCACCGCGGGTCATTGCGCACAACAGGCATGTCTGCACTGGGGGCTGCGCGACGGCGACGACTATCTCGATCCGCTGCTGTGGCTGGGCGGCTGGGGGGAAGCCGAGGTGCGTCTGCTGCCCCGCTCCGCGGTGCCCCGTCAACAACCCCCGCCCGGCGCCGTCGAGGCCACCGATGTCTTGCCGCTGACCGGGGATCTCCCGGTGGCGGGGCCCTTGACGTCGGGTTTCGGTTCGCGGGTGAACCCGATCAGTGGTCTCGCCGAGTTCCACGACGGCATCGACATCGGGGCCGCCTGCGGCGCGCCGGTGCAGGTGCTGTGGCCGGGCACGGTCGTCTTCGCCGGAACTGCGGGCGGCTACGGGCAGCGCGTCGAGATCGATCACGGTGTGATCGGCGGCGTCCAGACCCGGACCTCGTATTCGCATCTGTCGGGGTTCGGGGTGTCCGCCGGTCAGCACGTCGCCGCCGGAACCGTGATCGGCCAGGTCGGCAGCACCGGCTACTCGACCGGCTGTCACCTGCACTACTCCGGTGTGCGCAATGGGGCGCTCGTGGACCCCAGAACCATCGGCTGAGTAGTCAGGCCCGCGGATGAGCCTGCCGGAAGGCCTGCTTGAGCCGCTCATTGCTCACATGGGTGTAGATCTGCGTGGTCGCCAACGAGGCATGGCCGAGCATCTCCTGGACGCTGCGCAGGTCGGCTCCGCCTTCCAGCAGATGGGTGGCCATCGCATGCCGCAGGCCGTGCGGGCCGACATCGGGTGCCTGCGGGATGGCGTGCATGGCCTGATGCACCACCCGCCGCGCGACCCGCGGATCCAGTCGGCCACCCTGGCGTCCCAAAAAGACAGCCTGCGCCGACGAAGCGGTCAGCCACTCCGCACGCCGGGCCAGCCACGACTCCACCGCGCGCCGGGCGGGGTCGCTCAGCGGGACGGTGCGCTGCTTGTTGCCCTTGCCCAGCACCCGGATGACGCCGCGCTCCCGGTCGATATCGGCCACGTCCAACCCGCACAGCTCCGACACCCGGATGCCCGACCCGTAGAGCACCTCCAAAATCGCCAGGTTGCGAACCCCCAACGGCGACGGATCTTCTGCGGCCGCCGCGAGGACCGCGTCCATCAGGGTCGCGGCATCGGTCTGAGTCAGCGTCTCGGGCAACCGGTGAGGAATCTTGGGCGATTTCAGCGCGGCCGCCGGATCCTCGTCGACCAGACCCTGCCGTTTCGCCCATCGGAAGAAGACCCGCACCGCGCCGCTGCGCCGCTGCAGGCTTGCGGCGGCCAAACCCGCGTCGTGCTGCGAAGCCAGCCACGAACGCAGATCGGGCAACTGCACCTGGTCGAGGCGCGCGATGCCCGCGTCTGCGAGCCACTGCCCCAACTGCTCAAGATCACCGCTGTAGGCCCGCACGGTGTGCTGTGACCGATTCAGCTGCAGCCGCTGGTAATCGGCGAATGCGTCGAACGCGTCCTGCAGCGCGGCCGGGATCGGAGCGCTCGCGTCAGCGTCCACGCTCATCGGGCACCTCCAGCTATCACGGTCGTTCACAGCATTGCGCACATCGGGCAACCCGTGTCGGATCAGCCGCCGCGAGTCGTATAAGTTGGATGAGTTGGACGGGTCATGTCCCGGTGAACATCAGCAGAGAGTGAAGGACGAGCAGGATGCCGACTCCCCAGGAATGGGCCGCCAAAGGCAAGGTCTTACGCGTGACTCGTTGGACTGAGCCGGTGATGCGAAACCCGACCCGGCCGGTTACGCAGTTCGGTGAAGACCTGCATCAACTCGTAGCTGACATGTTCGCCACCATGGCTGCCGCCGACGGCGTGGGGCTGGCCGCCCCACAGGTCGATGTCGATCTCGCGCTGTTCGTCTTCTACTGCCCGGACAAGGACGACCACCTGCAGTACGGGGTGGTTTGCAATCCTGTCGTGACCCTGCCGGAGGGCAAGGACCGCCGGCTCGATGCCACCGAGGAGGGCTGCCTGAGTTGGCCGGGCGCCTATCAGCCGCTGGCCAGGCCCGACGTCGCCGTCTGTGAGGGCCAGAACGAGAACGGTGAGCCGATCCGCATCGAGGGCACCGGGCTGCTGGCTCGCTGCCTGCAGCATGAGACCGACCACCTTTCCGGCACCGTCTTCGGCGATCGGCTGTCGAAGCGTTCCCGCCGGCTGCTCAACGAGCAGCATGATTCGATGGCGGCGCTCTACCCCGCCGACTGGCCGGTCAGCCGCAAACGCGCGCCCGCCGATCTGTGAGCGTCGGCTCCGCCGGCACTGTTGTATCGGCCTGCCGGCGTCCGTGAACGCCCGCGGCTACGCTCCCGGCGCCGCCGGGCAGTAGGCTGCTGCCGTGTCCAAGGATTACGAGATCGTCCACACCAATGGACGCGACATTGCCCGCATCGCCTGCCGTGGGCGCGATGTGCTGCACAACCCGATGATCAACTACGGCACGGCGTTCACCAAGGAGCAGCGCGAAGCGCTCGGATTGACCGGGTTGCTCCCGAATGCTGTCATCAGCCTGGACGCCCAGGTGCGTCGCGTCTACAAGCAATATCGGCACGAGCCGTCCGATCTGGCCAAGTACAACTATCTGACGGCCATGCAGGACCGCAATGAGACGCTGTTCTACCGAGTGCTCACCGACAACATCCAAGAGATGCTGCCGATCATCTACACTCCGACGATCGGGCTGGCTATTCAGGAATACAGCCACTGGTTCCACAAGCCACGCGGCATCTACCTCGACATCGACAACCCCGATGGCATTCAGGCCGCGTTGCAGGCCTCCGGCAAGGGTCCCGACGACATCGATCTGGTCGTCGTCACCGACTCCGAAGGCATCCTCGGCATCGGTGATCAGGGCGTCGGAGGCGTGGCCATCACCGTCGGCAAACTGTCGGTCTACGTGGCGGCCGCCGGCATCCATCCCAATCGGGTCCTGCCCGTGGTTCTCGACACGGGCACCGACAATCTCGACCTGCTGAACGATCCCGCCTACCTGGGCGTCCGGCATGCCCGGGTGCGCGGCGAACGCTATGACGCGTTCATCGAGAAGTTCGTCGGTGAGGTCACCGAACGCTTCCCACAAGCACTGCTGCACTGGGAGGACTTCGCCGCCGGCAACGCCCATCGCATCCTCAACCGCTACCGCGACGAGATCTGCACCTTCAACGATGACATCCAGGGCACCGCCGGTGTCGTGGTGGCAGCAGTATTGGCCGCCATCCGCACCTCGCACACCCGACTCGCCGATCAGCGCATCGTCATCCATGGCGCCGGAACCGCCGGGGTGGGTATCGCCCATCTGCTGCTCGACATCATGGTCTCCCAAGGCATCGACCGCGATCAGGCCATCCGCCAGTTCTGGGGGCTGTCCAGCCGGGGCCTGTTGATCGAGGGCGGCAAGCTGCGCGACTTCCAGGCTCCGTTCGCTCGTCCCGCCGACGAGGTGGCCGGCTGGAAGCTCGACACGCTCGGACATTACGAACTGGCCGATGTGGTACGCAATGTGCACCCCACCATCCTCATCGGCACCTCGGCGCAGCCGGGTACCTTCACCGAGGAGATCGTGCGCGACATGGCCTCCCACACCGACCAACCGATCATCATGCCGTTGTCGAATCCGACGACGAAAGCCGAAGCGCTGCCGTCCGACGTCTTGGAGTGGACCGGCGGGCGTGCGCTGATCGCCACCGGCTCGCCGTTCGACCCGGTCGAGCTCAACGACACCCGTTACGAGATCGCGCAGGCCAACAACGCACTGATCTTCCCGGGTATCGGTCTGGGAGTCATCAGCTGCCGGGCCAGCCGGGTGAGCGACACGATGATCGGGGCCGCGGCCCAGGCGGTGGCGTCCGCAGTGACCGATCGCAGTCCGGGTGCCTCACTGTTGCCCGCCATGACTCAGCTGCGCAGTATTTCGGCACGGGTGGCGGTGGCGGTGGCCGAGCAGGCCCGGCGTGAGGGCCTGGCCCAGCGTCACCTGGACAATCCGATCCAGCAGGTCTACGACGCCATGTGGCAGCCGGTGTATCCGGAGGTGGAAGTCATCTGATCCGGGCTTGCTGAGGCCATCCGGCTACTCGGCTAGCGCGAAACAGGCGACTGCCGCCGCAGCCGCGACATTGAGCGAGTCGACGCCGTGGTGCATCGTGATGCGCACCACGGCGTCGGCCTGATCAAGCCAGTGCGCGCTGAGTCCGTCACCTTCGGTACCGAGCAGCAACGCGATCTTTCGCGGGGCCTGCCGCAGCTGGCCGGCGAACTCCGCCAGCGGTACCGCGTCGTCGCGCAGCGCCATCGCCACGATCTCGAAGCCGGCCTCCTGCAGCTTTCGTAGATCGGAGGCCCAATTGGCCATCCGGGCCCATGGCATCTCGAAGACTGTTCCCATCGATGTCTTGATCGCCCGCCGATAGAGCGGATCGGTGGCGCGCGGGGCGAGCAGCACACCGTCCCAGCCCAGTCCGGCCGCGCTGCGGATGATCGCGCCGAGATTGGTGTGGTCGACGATGTCCTCGCAGACCACCAGCCGCCGGGCGTCCAACAGGTCGCTCATCCGGAGGCCGACCGTGCGGTGCATGGACGCGAGGGCGCCGCGGTGCACATGGAATCCGGTCACCTGCTCAGCCAGTTCCTCGGTGACGAGGTAGACCGGGGCGGCGCTGTCGTCCAGCAGGTCGGTCAGTTCGGGCAGCCATCGCTCGGCCAGCAGAAAAGACCGGGGCCGGTAGCCTGCCTCGACCGCACGGCGGATGATCTTTGCTCCCTCGGCAATGAACAGGCCGCCGTCGGTCTCCAACTTGCGACGCAGGCTGGTCTCACGCAGCCTGACGTAATCGTCCAGACGCTCATCGGTGGGATCGGTGATCGGAACGAGGTTGGCCACGGGGACCGATCGTAGCCGTCGGGATGGGCATGGGAATCGCGCGCGGCCGTGTCGTCGTATGGTGAGATCCATGACTCCGACCGCCCTCACGCGCAGGCCTTGGTGGCGGCGCATCGATTACTTCATGGTCGCCATCGTCAGCGCGGCTGTGCTCGCCACCTTCCTACCGGCCCGCGGCGCCGGGGTCGAGGTCGTCGACTGGGCGTCCAAGATCACCATCGCCATCTTGTTCTTCCTCTACGGTGTCCGGCTCCAGCCCGCCGAGACGCTGGCCGGGCTGAAGCACTGGCGACTGCACACGGTGATCCTCGCGTTCACCTTCGTCGCCTTCCCGATCGTCGGGCTGGCGTTACGGGTTGCGGTGCCCGGGCTGATCAACGAGGACGTCTACCGTGGTCTGCTGTACATCTGCCTGCTGCCGTCCACCGTGCAGAGCTCGATCAACTTCACCTCGATAGCCCGGGGTAACGTCGCCGCCGCGATCATCAGTGCCTCGATGTCGAACCTGCTCGGGGTCTTCATCACTCCGCTGCTGGCCATCTCGCTGATGAGCACCACGGGGATGCACCTCGACCCCAGTTCCATTCTCGACATCGCCGCGCAGATTCTGCTGCCGTTCGTGCTCGGTCAGCTCTCACGGCGCTGGACGGCCGACTTCGTGATGGCCCACCCCAAGCTCAAGCTGTTCGATCAGGCATCGATCGTGCTGGTCGTCTACCGTGCCTTCGGCCAGGGCGTGCGCGAAGGACTGTGGCAGCGCACCGGCCTCAGCGACATCGCGATGATCTGCGTGGCCATCGCGGTGATACTCCCGCTGATGCTGTGGCTGACCTGGATGGTGGCCGGTTGGCTGGGATTCAACCGCCGCGACCAGATCGCGATCCAGTTCTGCGGCACCAAGAAGTCCTTGGCCACCGGAGTCCCGATGGCTTCGGTGATGTTCCCGGCGGCCCAGGTCGGCATGATCGTGCTGCCCCTGATGATCTTCCACCAGGCGCAACTGATGGTGTGCAGTTCGCTGGCCAGCCGCTATGCGCGCAAGCCCGAGGAATGGCTGGACGAGACCAACCGCTGATCGGGTGTGATATCGGTTAGGCGGCCCGGGCGGTCCAGCGTCCGTCGATCTTGGTGATATGCAGAGGCATACCGAAAGCTGCGGTCAGCTTCTCGTCGGTGAGCACCTCGTCGATCGGGCCGGCGGCCACCACCGATCCGTGCGCCATCAGCATCGCGTGGCTGATGCCCTCGGGGATCTCCTCCACGTGGTGAGTGACGAGCACCATCGTCGGTGCGTCCGGATCCTCGCACAGCTCGGACAATGTCTTGACCAGGATCTCACGCCCGCGCAGATCAAGCCCGGCGCCGGGCTCGTCGAGCAGCAGCAGTTCGGGATCGGTCATCAGCGCCCGGGCGATCTCGACGCGTTTGCGCTCGCCTTCCGACAAGGTGCCGTAGGTGCGCCCGGCCAGATCCTCCACATGCATCAACCGCATCAGTTCGAGAGCCCGAGCGTGGTCCATCTCCTCATAGGTCTCGCGCCAGCGTCCCATCACGCCGTAGGACGCCGAGACGATGACATCGGCGACCTTCTCCCGGTTGGGAATGCGGTGTGCGATCGAGGAGGAAGCCACGCCGATACGCGGACGAAGTTCGAAGACATCGACAGCGCCGAGATATTCGCCCAGCACCTCGACAACACCGGTGGTCGGATGCATCTGTGTGCTGAGCAGAGCGAGCAGAGTGGTCTTGCCTGCTCCGTTGGGGCCGATGATCACCCAGCGGTCGCCCTCCTCGACTTTGAAGTTCACATCGTGTAGCAGAAGGGCGGTTCCGCGCCGCACGCTGACTCCGGCCAATTCGGCTACTGCAACCATGCCCCCGACCTTACCGTTTCATCGTCATCGATGCTCAACCTGCCCGCTCAGAAATAGAGGAAGATCCCGACCGTCCAGCAGGCGACCGCCAACCCGGCGCAGCTGAACTCGATCAGCATGCCCAGCCCCACTGATTTCATCGCCACCACTGAGGCATCCCAGGCCTGCCGCGGCTCACGCAACCGGTACCACTCGCTGCCGAAGAGCCCCACGATGAAGCCCACGAACAGCCCGACCACAGGTATCACGAAAGCACCGATGACGCCCACCACGGCGCCGATCAGGATCGACCGGTTGGGGATCTGACGGCCCTTCAGGCGTTTGCCGGTCAGCAGCGTCGAGGCGGTCATGCCCACCCCGCACAGCAGTAGGCCGAGCCCGAAGACCGTCCAGCCGATCGGCCCGCCGATCACGATCGCCCACAGCAGCAGCCCGGCGATCACCAGGATGCTGCCGGGCAGGATCGGGAAGATCGTCCCGAGCACACCGATCACCACCAGCACGCCGGTGATGACGGTGACCAGGACGTCTGCTGTCAAGATCAGGCTCCCGTGGAGTGCAGGCCGCCGTCCACGTGCACCATGGTGCCGGTGGTTGCCGGGAACCAGTCGCTCAGCAAAGCCACCACGGCCTTGCCGACCGGCGTGGCGTCCGAGGCGTCCCAACCGAGCGGGGCACGCCCGTCCCAGATGTCGTTGAACGAGCTCGCACCGGGGATCGCCTTCTTGGCAATGGTGTCGACCGGGCCCGCGGCAACCAGATTGCTGCGGATGCCGTCCGGCCCGAGATAGCGGGCCAGGTACCTGTTGGTGGACTCCAGGGCCGCCTTGGCGACACCCATCCAGTCGTACGACGGCCAGCTCACGGTGGCATCGAAGGTCAGGCCGACGATGGACGAGCCGCGTCCCAGCAGCTCGCGCACCGCCATGGTGAGCGACTGCAGCGAGTATGCGGAGGTCTGGACCGCCATCGCCACGTCGTCCCATTCGGTGGTCAGGAAAGCCCCACCGAGCGCCCGCTCCGGGTGCGCGTAAGCAATCGAATGCACCACGCCGTCCAGATGATCGAAGCCGAGTTCGCGCAGTTGACCGGGCAGCGCGGCCAGCTGTTCGGCGTCGGTCACGTTGAGGTCGAGCACCTCGGGCACCGGGTCGAGCTTCTTGACCACGCGGCGGGTCAGCCCCATGCCGCGGCCGAAATTGGAGACGACGATCTCGGCGCCTTCTTGCTGGGCGATCCGCGCCACCGAGTAGGCGATGGAGGTGTTGAGGGTCACACCGGTGACCAGGATCTTCTTGCCTTCGAGAATGCCCATGTCAGTGCCCCATTCCCAGGCCGCCGTCAACCGGGATCACAGCCCCGGTGATGTACCCGGTTTCGTCTTCGACAAGGAATTTCACCGCATGCGCGACATCGGCGATGGTGCCCATCCGGCCGACCGGGATGCGCTCGGCGTACGACTTCTGGGTCGCCTCATCCAGCACGTCGGTCATCGCGGTCTGAATGAATCCGGGAGCGACGACGTTGAAGGTGATCCCGCGCCCGCCGACCTCGCGGGCCACGCTGCGGGCCATGCCGATGAGACCGGCCTTGGTGGACGCATAGTTCACCTGCCCGGCCGAACCGAGCAGCGCAACCACCGAGCTGGTGGCGACGATGCGTCCGAAGCGCTGCTTGACCATGCCGCGCACAGCCCGGCGGACGACGCGGTAGGCCCCGGTCAGGTTGACGTCGAGAACCTTCTCCCAGTCCTCGTCGCTCATCCGCATCAGCAAGGTGTCACGGGTGATGCCGGCGTTGGCGACCAGGATCTCGACCGGGCCGTACTCGGCCTCCACCTTCTTGAAGGCCTCGTCGACCGACTCGGTGTTGGTGACATTGCAGGCCACGCCCAGTACACCCTCAGGCGCGGCGTCCGAGATATCGAAGCTGGCGACGCGGTATCCGGCGTCCCGCAGGGTCTCGGCGATCGCTGCACCGATGCCTCGTCCGGCGCCGGTGATGACGGCTACACGGCCGCTTGAAGTATTGGCAGTTTCGCTCACTCCAGTGAATCTATCGTTCGGCTGCCGTTGTTGGTGGTGTGAGTGGCACAAAAACAGCCAGCCATCGTTGTCTGTTTCGTCCGCGCCTGCTGGTTCGTGCCTGGGCTGCGGGCCAAGATGGAACCCATGCCAGCCATTGATGCCGCCATCGGATTGCTGACCTGCCCGGTCTGCGCGGATGCCCTGACCCGCGAACACCGGCAGCTGCGCTGCGGACGGGGCCACAGCTTCGACATCGCGCGGCAAGGCTATGTCAATCTCCTGCGCGGCCCGGCGCCGGCCAACGCCGACACAGCCGAGATGGTCGCCGCTCGTGAGCGGTTCTTGTCCGCCGGCTACTACCAGCCGATCCGGGAGGCGGTCTGTTCGGCCTGCGAGCCCGGCGGGCGGCTGGCTGAGGTCGGGGTCGGCCCGGGATACTACCTGGGCGCGGCCGTGGCAGCGACACACCCACCGGCTCATCTGGGGCTGGACATCTCGGTGGCGGCCGCACGGCGGGCCGCCCGCCGGATGATGGCCTGCGCAGTGGCCGACACCTGGCAGACGCTTCCGATCGGCAGCGGCAGCCTGGATCGGCTGCTCTGTATCTTCGCTCCGCGCAATCCCCCGGAGTTCGCTCGGGTGCTGGCCACCGGCGGGCAGGTCGTCGTGGTCGCGCCCCGGCCACAGCACCTGGCGCAACTGCGGGCACGCCTCGGGCTGCTCAATGTCGAGGACGACAAGTTGGCCCGCCTGGACGCCAGTTTCGCGGCCGCCGGACTGGAACTCGTGTCCCGACAGGAACTGACCTTCGACATCGATCTGGACGCTGCCGCAACTGCGGATCTGGTGGGTATGGGACCGAACGCATTTCATGACGGTGCCCGTGATTTCCCCAGGGCACTAACCACCACAGTGGCGGTGGCAATCAGCAGCTATGAATCCGATTGACGATAACGAATTAGGCAATACTAATTCGAGTGATCCGAACTCGCCGACCGCACCGTCAACTGGCTGCCATGGAAGCGGCCGCCGATTCGCCATCCGTATCCTTCTTCGGACTTCGGGCCCCCCCGCGCTGGCGGAAGGTGACACCGGCGTCCTTCAGCAGTCCTTGAACGAAGCCATAGGAACGGCCGCATTCTGCTGCCAACGAGCGGATCGACTCGCCCGCCTCGTAGCGTTCGACAAACGACTGCTGGACTTCATTGCGCAATTCTCCGCTGACGCGCTTGCCCTTACTCAGACGATTCATCGGCCCGCCCCTTTCTCAAGCAGGGTCTGAATCTCAGAATAGCGGCGCTAAACGACGCTGGGAACGAATCAATGATCTTGGTGCCGATCAGTTGGGAACAGCCTCTGACGCGGTCATCGGGCACCGCGCGCAGGGCCGGTCGGCCCCCACGAACACCGCCTCCACGGCCTGCACCAACGTTGCGTCAGGCCAGCGAGATCAGCTCGGCGTAGTCCTCACTCCACAGATCCTCGGTCCCGTCGGGCAGCACGATCACCCGGTCCGGCTCCAGCGCCTCGACCGCGCCCTCATCGTGGGTGACCAGGACGATCGCCCCCTCATAGCGACGGATCGCGTCCAGCACCTCCTTGCGGGATGCCGGGTCCAGGTTGTTCGTGGGCTCGTCGAGCAGCAGGACGTTGGCCGATGAAACGACCAGGGTCGCCAGGGCGAGCCTGGTCTTCTCGCCACCCGACAGCACGCCGGCGGGCTTGTGGTCATCGTCCCCGGAGAACAGGAATCCGCCCAGCACCCGGCGCGCCTCGGTCTCATTGAGATCGGGCGCTGCCTGCATCATGTTCTGCAGGACGCTGGCCTGCGGGTCCAGCAGGTCGTGTTCCTGCGCGAAATAGCCGAGCTTGAGGCCATGGCCCGGCACGACTTCGCCGGTGTCGGGTGTCTCGATGCCGGTCAGCAGCCGCAGCAGGGTTGTCTTGCCTGCACCGTTGAGCCCGAGGATGACCACCCGCGAGCCCTTGTCGACCGCCAGGTCGACGCCGGTGAAGACCTCCAGGGAGCCGTAGTTCTTGGTGAGATCCTTGGCCATCAGCGGTGTCTTGCCGCACGGCGCGGGGCTCGGGAAGGTGATCTTGGCCACCTTGTCGACAGCCCGCTCGCCCTCGGTGGCGGCGAGCAGCTTCTCGGCGCGCCGGGCCATGTTCTGCGCAGCCGTCGCCTTGGTCGCCTTGGCGCCGAGCTTCTCGGCCTGCAGCCGCAGCTGGGCGGCCTTGCGCTCGGCATTCTGGCGTTCGCGCTTGCGACGCTTCTCGTCCAGCTGGCGCTGCTGAAGATAAGTGGACCAGCCCATCGAATACTGATCGAGGGTGGTGCGGTTGGCGTCCAGGTGGAAGACCTTGGTGACGGTCTGGTCGAGCAGCCCGACATCGTGGCTGATCATCATCACACCGCCGTCGTAGGTCTTGACGAAGTCGCGCAACCAGACGATCGAGTCGGCATCCAAGTGGTTGGTCGGCTCGTCGAGCAGCAGCGTGTCGGCGGCGCTGAACAGAATGCGCGCCAGTTCGATGCGGCGGCGCTGACCACCGGACAACTCGTGCAGCGGCTGGCCGAGCACCCGCTCGGGTAGCCCCAGGTTCGCGGCGATGCGTGCCGCTTCGGCTTCGGCTCCGTAGCCGCCAGCGGCCATCAGCTCGGCTTCGGCGCGGGCGTAGGACGCCATCGCCTGCTGCTGTTCATCGCCGCTGGTGGCGGCCATCTGCTTCTCGTAGTTGCGTAGGCGCACCAAGATGGTGTCCAGTCCCCTGGCCGACAGGATCCGATCGCGGGCGAGCATCGCCACATCGGTCTCACGGGGATCTTGCGGCAGATAACCGATCTCGCCGCGCCGGGTCACCTGACCGGCGGCGGGGATACCTTCACCGGCCAGGATCCGCATCATCGTCGTCTTGCCCGCGCCGTTACGACCCACCAGACCGATCTTGTCGCCGGGGTTCACCCGGAAGGTCGTGGGTTCGAGCAACAGCCGTGCACCCGCACGGACCTCAAGATCAGTAGCCTGCAACATAGTCGTGCCCATTGTGTCTCGCCTTGATCCTGTGAGCAAAAAACCATCGGCAACAAGACCCCCGGACGAGGCACGTCGGCTTTCCCCCGCACCACAGTGGCCAGCCGACGGGGGCCGCGTCGCTCAATCGGCAGCAGAATGCCTGAGGCCCGGGCCTGCGATGACCGAGTTGCCTAGACTGTCGGCAATGGCATCTCGTAGCACCACATCCTCGAATCCGGTCCGGCGGATGTTCACCGCAGTGACACCACCGCCGCAAGCCGTCGCCCGGCTGGAAGATCTGCTCGAACCGGGCAGGCTCCGGTGGCCCCAGCTCCGCTGGACGAAGCCGTCCGGCTGGCATCTGACCTGCGCCTTCATGGCGCGAGTCGACGCCGCCGGCTACACCCGGCTGGACGAGCTGTTGACCGACCTCGCCGCTGCCACTGCCCGATTCGGGCTGGGCCTGGCCGGCGCGGGCGCATTCCCGGCCCCAGGCCTGGCGAAGGCATTGTGGCTGGGGGCCGACGATCCGGGCGGCGAACTCGCTGCCTTGGCCCGCGGCTGCCGCACGGCCGCACGGCGGGCAGGAATCAGCGTTGCCGATGAACCTTTCGTCGGCCATCTGACGATCGCGCGCTACCGGCACCCGGCCGATGCTCGTCCACAGATCGATGCGCTGGACGCGACCACGATCGAACCCTGGCCGGTCACCGAAATCGTCCTGATCGAGTCTCTGCTCGGGCAAGGTGACGACGGGAGCGTGCGTTATGTCGTGCGCGAAAGATACCCGCTGTCGAGCTACTGAGTGCCCGACCCGGACTCAGATCATGAAGCCGAGTGCCTGGAGTTGCTCGCGTCCGTCGTCGGTGATCAGGTCGATCGACCACGGCGGCATCCACACCCAGTTGATGGTGACACTGCGGGCGAGTTGGCCGAGCACCGCCTGGGCTTCCCACTCGATCTGATCGGTCAGTGGGCAGGCCGGGCTGGTCAGCGTCATCTCAAGCGTGACATTGAGATCGTCGTCGATGAGCACGTCGTAGATCAGCCCCAGGTCAACGACGTTCACCATCAGTTCGGGGTCGACGACCTCTTTCAGCGCCTCGAGGATGACGAGCTTCTTCTGCTCCGCGGTGGCCGTCGCCCAGGTGGCGGGCACCGGGTCGCCGGGCAACTCGTCTCTCACCAGATCAGACGGATTGGTCATGTCACTCCTTGTCATCGCGCGAAGCGGGCAGCTCGACGCCGGCCCGGATCAGCGCATCGCGCAGTGCCGACCAGCCGAGCATGGCGCACTTGACGCGCGCCGGGAACTGCGCGACACCGGCGAATGCGATGCCGTCCTCCAGCCGGTCCTCGTCGGGCTCGATCCGCCCCTGGCTCTCCATCATGTCGCGGAACTCGTCGAACAATGCCATCGAGTCGGCGACGTCGCGTCCGATCACCAGATCGCACATCACCGAGGTGGATGCCTGCGAGATCGAGCATCCCTCCGCGTCGTAGGAGACATCACCGATCGTGTCGCCGTCCATGCTCACCCGTAGCGTGACCTCGTCACCGCAGCTGGGATTGACGTGATGGACCTCGGCGCCGAACGGGGCACGCAGCCCTGAATGATGCTTCTCCCGATAGTGATCGATGATGATGTCTTGATACAGCTGTTCAACGCTCACAGTGACCTCCTGGCGCGGGAGTTGAAGAAGTCATAGCCCCAAGCGACGGCCTCCACCAGCGCATCCACTTCCTCTGGGGTGGTGTAGAGATAGCCGGACGCACGTGAAGAACTCTGCACCGCCAGCCGCTTGTGCAGCGGAGCCGCGCAGTGATGCCCGCCGCGCACGGCCACGCCGCGGCTGTCGAGCAACTGCATCAGATCGTGCGGGTGCACGCCGTCGACGACGAACGACACCGCGCCGCCACGGTCCACCGCCTCGGCGGGGCCGAGAATGTGGACCCCGTCCAGCGCGCCGAGACCGTCCAGCATGTGCGCGGTGATCTCGGTCTCGTGAGCGGCGAGAGCATCCATCCCGATGCGGTTCAGATAGTCGATGGCCGCTCCCAGCCCGACCGCCTGAGCGATCGGCGGTGTGCCGGCCTCGAAGCGATGCGGCGGAGGCGCATAGGTCGAGCCCTCCATCCGGACGACCTCGATCATCTCGCCGCCGCCGAGGAAGGGCGGCAGCTGCTCGAGCAGGTCGTAGTGACCCCACAGCACACCGATGCCGGTGGGACCGCAGAGTTTGTGACCGGTGAAGGCCAGCAGATCCACCCCGAGAGCCGTCACGTCGGTGGCCCGCTGCGGAACGCCTTGCGAACCGTCCGCCACCATGATCGCGCCGACCGAGTGGGCCCAGTCGGCGATCTGGCGGATCGGGTTGATAGTGCCCAGTACGTTGCTGACCCAGGCGACCGAGACGACTTTCGTCCGTTCGTTGATCAGCCCGTCGCGCTGTGCCGCTTCCAGATCGAGCCGGCCGTCGTCGGTGATGTCGAACCAGCGCAGGGTCGCCCCGCTCGCCTGGCAAGCCAGCTGCCAGGGCACCAGATTCGAATGGTGCTCCATCACCGAGATGACGACCTCATCGCCGGGCTTCAGCCGGCGGCCGAGGGTATAGGCGGCCAGGTTGAGCGCCTCGGAGGCGTTCTTGGTGAAGATGATCTCATCGGACGAGCGAGCGTGGACGAACTCCGCCACCTTCACCCGGGCACCTTCGAATGCTGCCGTGGCCTCGGCCCCCAGCGTGTGCATGGCGCGGGCGACGTTGGCGTTGTGACGCAGGTAGTGCGCCTCCACAGCCTCGACGACCTCGCGGGGTTTCTGCGAGGTGTTCGCCGAGTCGAGATAGACCAGCGGGTGCCCGTTGATTTCCCTGTCGAGAATCGGGAAATCAGCACGGATAGCGGCGGAGTTCCACATCAGGCGTGAACGGCTTTCACGTACTTGTCGTAGCCGGAGATCTCCAGCTCATCGGCCAGTTCCTTGCCACCGGACTCGACGATCTGCCCATTCACGAAGACGTGCACGTGGGTCGGCTCGATGTAGCGCAGGATGCGCGTGTAGTGGGTGATCAGCAGCACGCCGCGGTCGCCTTGGGCGGCGTAGCGGTTGATGCCGTCGGCAACGATACGCACGGCGTCGATATCCAGGCCGGAGTCGATCTCGTCCAGCACCGCGACCTTCGGGTTCAGCACATCGAGCTGGACGATCTCGCCGCGCTTCTTCTCGCCACCGGAGAAGCCTTCGTTGACCGAACGGGTCGCGAAGTCGGGGTCCATCTCCAGCCGGGTGAGCGCGCCGCTGACGACCTTCGGCCAGGTGCGGACCTTGGGCGCTTGTCCGTCCAGGGCGGTCTTGGCGGTGCGCAGGAAGTTGCTGGTGGACACGCCGGGAACCTCGACCGGATACTGCATGGCCAAGAAGAGCCCGGCCTTGGCCCGCTCGTCCACGCTCAGTCCGGTGAGCTCGACGCCGTCGAGGGTGGCCGAACCCGAGGTGATCGTGTACTTGGGGTGGCCCGCCAGCGCGTAGGCCATGGTCGATTTGCCGGAGCCGTTGGGGCCCATGATGGCGTGAATCTCACCGGTCTTGATGGTCAGGTTCACCCCGTGCAGGATCGGCTTGGGACCCGATTCGGTCTCGACATCGACATGCAGGTCGGTGATGACAAGGTCTGCCATGGTGATTCAGTTCTCCTGGTGAGTGGACGGGTGGTCGATGTCGACGAGGATCTGATCGCCGTCGATGACACAGGGATAGACGGGCACCGGCAGTACGGCCGGCAGATTGAGTGCAGCACCGGTGCGTAGATCGAACATCGAACCGTGCAGATAGCATTCGATCGTGCAGTGCTCGGCGTCGACATCGCCTTCGCTGAGCCGGACATTGCCATGACTGCATTCGTCGGCGATAGCGAAGACCTCGTCGCCGATGCGCACGATCGCGAGCTCCAGATCGCTGCCGGGCACGTCAACTCCCAGCGGTACATCCGAGAGCTCGTCGAGCGTGGCGACGGCTACCGGGCTCATGCTTGGTCGTCCTCGCTGAGCAATGCGTCGTGCGAGAGATCCTCGATGCTGGCCAGCTGGACGTTCAGTGCCTCGACCAGACGCGCCTCGATCTCGGGCAAGCCGATGCGGCGGATGATGTCGAGGAAGAAGCCCTCGACGATCAGGCGGCGGGCCTGCTCCTCGGGGATGCCACGGCTGCGCAGATAGAACAGCTGGTTCGCGTCGAAGCGCCCGGTGGAACTCGAGTGGCCGGCGCCGCGGATCTCGCCGGTCTCGATCTCCAGGTTCGGGACCGAGTCGGCCCGGCAACCCTCGGTGAGCATGAGGTTCTTGTTGGTCTCATAGGTGTTGATGTCGACCGCGGTCTTGCGGATCAGCGCATCGCCGATCCACACCGAATGCGCACCCGCACCCTGCAGGGCGCCGCGGTAGTCGACCAGGCTGACAGTGTTCGGGTGGTTGTGGTCGACCAGCAGCCGGTGTTCGACGTGCTGCTCCGACTGGACGAAGTAGATGCCGAGCTGGTTGAGCTCGCCGCCGGGCCCGGCGTACTCGACCCGCTCCACCAGCCGCACATCGCCTTGCCCGATGGTGGCCTGGAAGGAGCGCACCTTGGCGTCCCGGCCGATCCGGATCGAGTACTGACCGCCGTGGACTGCGCCGGTCGCCCAGTCCTGGACGGTGATGACATCGACGCGGGCGCCTTCGTCGACCTGTACCTCGACCTTCGACGCCAGCCGGGATACCCCGGTGCGTTGCAGCACGATCGTGGCCTCGGCGTGATGACCGACGGTGATGATCATGTGGGAGGCGGCCAGTTCGTCGCTGCCGTCGGTGGTGATGACCACCGGTGCATCAAGCACGGCCTGCGGGGCCACCTCGATCAGCAGCGCCTGCTCGGCCTGGACGGCCTTGGCCGCCACCAGGTCGACCGGCGGGTCGAACGAGAGATCCTTGGCGGCCGCCGCGTCGATCGTCCGGCTGGTGACGCCTTCGGGCAGCGTCGTGGTGACGGAGATCTGGCCGAACGGCCCGTCGGTCATCAGCGGCTTGAACCGCTTGACCGGGGTGAATCGCCAGTTCTCCTCGCGCCCGGTGGGCACGGTGTGATCGGTCAACTGCCACGACGGGGTCGGGTGCAGGTGTGAGGTGAACGCGCCGCTGACACTGACGACGCGGGGTTCGGAGCGGGTGATGGTGGTGCTCAACTGATGAAAGCCTCCTGGTTCTGTTCCTGGTGGATTGCGGCGGCTGCCATCAGCCGACTGCACCCTCCATCTGCAGCTCAATCAGCCGGTTGAGCTCAAGTGCGTATTCCATCGGCAGTTCGCGGGCGATCGGCTCGACGAATCCGCGCACGACCATCGCGGCGGCCTCGTCCTCGCTCAGCCCACGCTGCATCAGGTAGAAGAGCTGGTCCTCGCTGATCTTCGAGACCGTGGCCTCGTGTGCCATCGAGACGTCTTCTTCCTTGACATCGACATACGGGTAGGTGTCGGTGCGGGAGATGTTGTCGACCAGCAACGCATCGCACTTGACGCTGGACGAGGAGTGCCGGGCACCCGGCTGCACCTCCACCAGGCCTCGGTAGGACGAACGCCCACCGCTGCGCGAGACCGACTTCGACACGATGGTCGACGAGGTGTAGGGCGCACAGTGCACCATCTTCGAGCCGGTGTCCTGATGCTGGCCCTCACCGGCGAATGCGATCGACAAGGTCTCGCCCTTGGCGTGGGGACCCATCAGCCAGACCGCCGGGTACTTCATGGAGACCTTGGACCCGATGTTGCCGTCGATCCACTCCATGGTGCCGCCCTCGTCGACCGTCGAACGCTTGGTGACCAGGTTGTACACATTGTTCGACCAGTTCTGGATGGTCGTGTACCGCACCCGGGCGTGCTTCTTCACGATGATCTCGACGACTGCGGCGTGCAGCGAGTCGGTCTTGTAGATCGGCGCCGTGCAGCCCTCGACATAGTGGACGAAGGAGCCCTCGTCGGCGATGATCAGCGTGCGCTCGAACTGGCCCATGTTCTCGGTGTTGATCCGGAAGTAGGCCTGCAACGGAATCTGGACGTGCACGCCCTTCGGCACGTAGATGAACGAGCCGCCCGACCAGACCGCCGTGTTCAGCGCGGCGAATTTGTTGTCGCCGGCCGGGATAACCGAGCCGAAGTACTCCTCGAAGATCTCCGGGTATTCCTTCAGGCCGGTATCGGTGTCCAGGAAGATGACGCCCTGGCGCTCCAGCTCCTCGTTGATCTTGTGGTAGACGACTTCGGACTCGTACTGGGCCGCCACACCGGCGACCAGACGTGCCTTCTCGGCCTCGGGGATGCCGAGGCGGTCGTAGGTGTTCTTGATGTCGGCGGGCAGTTCTTCCCAGCTGTTGGCCTGGCGCTCGGTGGAGCGCACGTAGTACTTGATCGTGTCGAAATTGATCTCGCTGAGATCGGCACCCCAGGTGGGCATCGGCTTACGCTCGAACAGCTTGAGTGCCTTCAGCCGGCGCTGCAGCATCCATTCGGGCTCGTTCTTCAGGGCAGAGATGCCGCGGACCACGGAATCGTCCAACCCGCGCTTGGCTGTCGCGCCGGCCGCATCGGAATCATGCCAGCCGAAGCGGTACTGCGACAGGGCCTCGATCTGTTCGGACTGGGTCGGCTGCTCGGATGCCTGGGGCTTGATATCGGTCGTCATGCGTTCACCTTTCGATCTGCTAGGGCAGAAACGGGGTTCGGCAGCGGCGTTGGGCCGCCAACGTGAAGACGGCAGGCCTGAGCGCCATGGGCGATCGTGGCCGACCGGGAAACATCGGAGCCGAGCAGACGGGCGAAAACGCTGGTCTCGGCATCACAAAGCTGTGGGTACTCGGTAGCCACATCGACTACCGGGCAGTGGTGCTGGCAGAGTTCGCCGCCGGCCGCGGTCTCGGCGAAATAGCCGGCCGCGCTGAGCGCCTCGGCCAGTACTTCCATCGGGTCCTTGTCGGGGTCGGTTCCCCGGCGACGGCGGTAGTCGTCCTCAAGATCTGCCAGCCGCCGTTCGGCGAAGCGGCCGATCGCATCCGGCCCGGCGATGGCTACGAGTTCGGCCAGCGCGCTCAGCGCCAGATCGTCGTAGGCCTGGCCGAAGCCTTTGCGCCCGTCCGCGGTCAGCTGGTAGACACTTGCTGGACGCCCGCGACCGCGAGGTCCGCTCTGTTCAATGGTCGTGATCTCACCGCTGTCAACCAACGCGATCAGATGACGGCGTACTCCGGCGGCGGTCAGCGACAGCGCATCGGCAAACTCCGCGGCTGTCATCGTCCCGCGCTCAAGCAGCAGGTCCAGCACCCGCTGGCGAGTGGAGGCATCAGTGGCCGCAGCCTGGCTGCCAGGCTGGCTGGTCATCTCGGCACGGTTTTCGATTTCCACGCGTTCCATGTTGTCTAAATATGATCAGAAAACCAAACTGTCTTGAATCGCCTTAGGGCTTCCTAACCAAACTTCGGGATCGTTTTCACTGCCGGCGTACTGTCCACGAGCTTTACGCCCGATCGTGGCACCGCGTCCAGGCCCTAAGCTCACCACCATGGCAAGCCCTAGCTTCGAGATCATGCTCGGACGTGCTCGGCACCCACTGGTGCTCGCCCTGGACGTGGGCTCGACCGCCAGCAGAGGCGCCATCTATGACGCCAACGGTTCTCCGGTGCGTCCGCGGGCCAAGGTCCCGCATGCCTTCACCACCCGGGCCGACGGCACGTCGATCATCGACCCCGACCAGATCGTCCGCGAGGTCACCCAGCTGATCGACCAGCTGGTGGATCTGACGGTGGGTCATCCGGTCGCCGCGGTGTCGCTGGATACCTTCGCATCCTCGCTGGTGGGGGTGGACGCTCAGGGCGCAGCGGTCACTCCTTGTTTCAACTACAACGACAACCGGTGCGCCGACGAGGTGGCACTGCTGCGCGCCGAGGTGGACGAGGACCGGATTCAGGCGCTCACCGGCTGCCGTTTCCACGCGAGCTACCTGCCCGCCCGGCTGCGCTGGCTGGCTCGCACCGAACCGGCCACCGTCGCCACGGTGACCCGCTGGATGTCACTCGGCGAATACGTCTGGCTGCGGCTGCTCGGCGACACCGCCGCCGGCACCTCGGTGGCTGCCTGGGGCGGTCTGCTCAACCGGCACACCGGGCAGTGGGCGCCTGCCATGCTGGAGCTCGCCGGCATCACCGAGGATCAACTCAACCGGATCGCCGATCCTGCCGACGGCCTGAGCCCACAGAAGGGCTCGAAGGCACGCAAGCTGTGGCCGAGTCTCAAGCAGGCGCATTGGTGTGCCCCCATCGGTGACGGTTATGCGGCCACCTGTGGCATCGGCGACGCGTCCGGCAGCCCGGTGATCTCGCTGGCCACCTCGGGCGCGATGCGAATGCTGGTGGACGATCCTGTGGGCACCGGCGGCCTGGACCTGCCGCGCGGCCTGTGGAGCTATCGGGTCGATTCGCAGCACTCCCTGATCGGCGGTGCAGTCAACGATGTCGGCCGCGCCACCGAGTGGATGATGCGTGAGTTGCGACTGCCCGACGATGCGATCGTGGCGGCGCAGCTGCATGAGCCGCCGAGTGCCATCACCCCGCTGGTGCTGCCGTTCTTCACCGGTGAACGCTCCACCGGCTGGGTGGGTTCGGCACGGGCGACGCTGCACGAGGTCGATTTCTCCACCTCGGCACTCGAGCTGTACCGCGGTGTCCTGGAGGGCATCGTCTGGTCGTTCCAGCGCATCATCGATCAGCTGGTCCAGGTCGGTGGGCCGATCGCGAGCGCCCGGGTGGGCGGCCGGGTGGCCGCCGAGGCGCCCGGGCTGTTGACGGTGATGGCCGACGGGCTGAGCCTCGAGCTGGTGGCGGTCAATATCAAACGGTCGACCCTGCTCGGCAATGCCCGCATCGCACTGGATGTGGTGGCGCCCGGCATCGAGCGCACCGCCGTGCAGACCGCAGCAGCGCTGCGTCCTGACCCCCATTGCGTGGAGTTCTACGATCGCCGTCAGCTGCAGCTCGACCGGCTCTATGAAGCGGTCGTCCGATCGGCGCAATCTGCGGTGGGCTGAATACCCGCGGCCGGAGCCGCCGCGACCGGTAGAGTGGGTTCGCCCCACGGGCCATGCGTGGCTTCATGGAAACGGCTGGACGATGGGCAACTCCTGGAGGTGTTGTGGACGCAACGTGGACGAATCCGCTGCTCGACAGTGCGGACAGGCGGCTGCCGCGATTGGCCGGTCCGAGTGTGCTCGTGCTCTTCGGAGTCACCGGCGATCTCGCGCGTAAGAAGCTCATCCCGGCCATCTACGACCTCGCCAATCACGGCGCGCTCCCCCCGGGCTTCGGACTGGTCGGTTTCGCCCGCCGCGACTGGACGAAAGAGCAGTTCATCGAGCAGCTGGCCACCAGCGTTCGGCAGAACTCCCGCACGCCGTTCCGCGCCGAGGTCTGGCGCCAGCTGGTGGGCGGCATCGACTTCGTCCAGGGCACCTTCGACGACGCGAATGCCTTCATCCGGCTCAAGAAGACTCTTGATCGGTTCGATCGCGAGCACGGCACCGACGGCAATCACGCCTTCTACCTGTCGATCCCGCCGAAGAACTTCGAACAGGTCATCGAGCAACTGAACGCGCACGGCATGACCGACCAGACCCACGGCTGGAAACGGGCGATCATCGAGAAGCCGTTCGGGCACGATCTGGCGAGCTCGACCGAGTTGAGCCGGGTGGTTTCGGCAGCGTTCCCCGCCGAATCGGTCTTCCGCATCGATCACTACCTGGGCAAGGAGACGGTGCAGAATCTGTTGGCGTTCCGCTTCGCCAACATGATGTACGAGCCGGTGTGGAACCGGAACTTCGTCTCCGACGTGCAGATCACCATGGCCGAGGACTTCGGTATCGGCGGCCGGGCCGGCTACTACGACGGGGTGGGCGCGGCGCGCGACGTCATCCAGAACCACCTCTTCCAGCTGATGGCACTCACCGCCATGGAGGAGCCGAACACCTTCGACCCCCATGACCTGCGGCGTGAGAAGGAGAAGGTGCTGGAGGCCGCGAAGGTGCCCGATCGCCTCGACGTGCACAGCGCGAACGGCCAGTACGCGGCCGGCTGGCAGGGCGGACGACTGGTCCGCGGCTTCTTGGAAGAGGACGGCATCAACCCGGAGTCGCGAACCGAAACCTATGCCGCCATGCGGATCGACATCGACTCGCGGCGCTGGGCCGGAGTTCCGTTCTATCTGCGCACGGTGAAGCGAGCGCCGCGGCGGGTCACCGAGATCGCACTGAACTTCAAGCGCACACCGCACATGCCATTCAGCCAGCCCGATATCGAGGCGCTCGGGGTGAACTCGCTGGTGCTGCGGATTCAGCCCAATGAGGGCATCGAGATGAATTTCGGCGCCAAGGTGCCGGGCACCCAGATGGAGATCCGGCAGGTCAGCATGGACTTCTCCTATTCCGGTTCGTTCACCGAGTCGAGCCCGGAGGCCTACGAAAGGCTGATTCTGGACGTGCTGCTGGGCGATCCGCCGCTGTTCCCGCGCCAGCGCGAGGTGGAGTTGTCCTGGCAGATCCTGGATCCGGTGCTGGAGCTTTGGGCGCAGGCCGGCCAGCCCGAGCAGTATCCGGCCGGCACGTGGGGTCCGCACGGATCCCAGGAGATGCTGGCCCGCGATGGGTTCGCCTGGCGGCGTCCTTAGGAGTGCAGATGAGTATCAGACTTGAGAACACCGATGCCCACGAAATCAACGAGACGCTGTACCGGCTCCGGATGGAAGGCAAGGCCCCGGCCAAGTCGGGCCTGGTGCTGACGCTGGTCGTCAATACCACGGCCGAGGGCTACGAGCAGGCCATGGAGGGCGCCCAGGCCGCCGGCGAGTTGCATCCATCGCGGATCCTGGTGGCCATTCGCGGCATGCACAACGATGTCGGATTGAACGCCGAGATCCAGACCGAGCAATCCGCGGCCGAGGTCATCACGCTGGAATTCGCCGGAGAGGTCGACCAGCACGCCGACTCGGTGCTGCTGCCGCTGCTGCTATCGGAACTGCCCGTGGTGATCTGGTCGCGCGATCTGGTGCCCGGCGATCCGGCACGCTGCGATCTGTCCGCGCTCGCCCACCGGAAGATCGTGGACTCGATGACCACCGATGATCCCATGGCCACGGTCTATGAGCTCGCCCGCAGTCATCAGCCCGGAACCACCGATCTGAGCTGGACACGGCTGACCCGCTGGCGTGCTCTGCTGGTCGCCGCGCTCAATCAGGTCCGCTCAACGGTGACGTCAGCCGAAGTCGTCGGTCCGCTGTCATCGGCCCCAAGCGAGCTTCTCGCAGCGTGGCTGAGGATGCGCCTCCAGGTGCCGGTGCTGCGTCCCGATGCGGTGAGTAGCTATCCCGGCCTGCACATGGTCAAACTGGTCACCGAGGCAGGCGATGTCGTCTTGCAGCGGTTCTCCCCGATCGAGGCGTCGCTTTCGCTGCCCGGCCAGCCCGACCGGCGAGTGGCGCTGGCCCGGCGCACCGTGCCGCAGTTGCTTTCCGAGGAGCTTTCCCGATTGAGCGGAGACGAGGCCTTCGATCATTTGATGGCATTCATGGCCACCGAGGAGCAGAGTTAAGCCGTGAGCCTGCAACGCATCTACCGATACCGCAGCTTGGACGAACTGACCGTCAGCATGGCTGGACGGCTCGCCAAGCGGCTCTCGGAACTGCAGCAGCAGAAGGAGCGCGTCCACCTGGCCCTGACCGGTGGCACGACCGCCCTGGCTCTCTACGAGTCCCTGGCGAGGTTGGCGCAGGCGAACCCGCTGGATCCCAGCCGCCTCGAACTGTGGTGGACCAGCGAACGCTATGTGCCGACCACCGACCAGATGCGCAACGCGACCAGAGCTCTGACCGTGCTGGCCAGAACACTACCGTTCGTCCCCTCGCAGGTGCACCCGATGCCGAGCAGCACAGGGACGATGGACTCCGACGAGGCCGCGTATGCCTATTCCAAGGAGCTGGCCGACGTCACCTTCGACATCTGCCTGCTGGGTCTGGGCGTCGACGGGCATGTCGCGTCGATCTATCCGAACCATCCCAGTCTTCAGGTGCAGTCGGAGACGAACCTGAGCGTGGTCGGTGTGACGAATGCCCCGATCGAGCCGAGCGAGCGAATCACGCTCACACTGAAGACGTTCAACAAATCGAATGAGATCTGGCTGCTGGCCTCGGGTGAGGAGAAGGCCGATGTGGTGGCGCGGGCCGTGGTGCATCACGACCCGCTGTTACCGGCCGGGCTGGTGCATGGCGCCTCGGCGACGTACTGGTTCCTCGACCGCGGCGCTGCGTCGAAACTGCCGTACTACCACTGCCGTTTCTGAATCAGCAACCGCCGCCGCCGATGGCTCAGTAGATGACTTCGCCCCGGGCGCGGCGGCTACGCAGACCGTCGAGGGCCTCGGCCAGAATCGCCACGGCCTCCTCGTCGCTGCGACGCTCCTTCACGTAGGCCAGATGCGTCTTGTAGGGCAGGTTCTTCGGCGGGGGCGGCGGGTTCTGCTGATCGGTGCTGGCCGGTAGCCCGCAGCGAATGCACTCCCACTGCTCGGGAATCTCGGCGTCCATGGCGAACGCAGGACGTGTCTCATGACCGTTGGCGCAGTAGAAGCTCACCCGGGTGCGCGGCGCTGAATCGCCCCGCTCGGCCTCTCCCATCGGACCGGCACCGATACGGCTACCCCTTATGGCGTTGCCACCACTCACAGCTTTGTTCCCCTAACCAACGAGTAAATGGACGGCGTCCGGATCAGGCACCGGCTCCGGTGCTGTACAAGACCAGCAACCCGGCGATGCACAACAGCCAAAGCCCGGCGACGATGATCGTCAACCTGTCGAGATTGCGCTCGGCTACCGAAGTGCCGCTCATGCCGGTGGTCATTCCGCCGCCGAACAGATCCGACAATCCACCACCACGCCCCTTGTGCAGCAAGATGAAGCCGGTCAGGATCACGCTCAGAACGCTCAGCACGATCGACAGAGTCAACACCGGCCACGCCATCAGCGGTACAAGAGTCACGGGGGAGATTGTATCTCACCACCGCCTGGCACCCGAATCAGCAGTGCAACGACAACCACCACGATGATCATGCATGCCAAACGGCGGTGGCGGTGGCGCCATCACAGCTACCACCACCACCGCCGTAGCGTTGATTGCCGGGTTCGGTCAGGCCTTCTGGTAGAAGAGCACGATCTTGGCGAACTCCTCGGCCTTCAGACTGGCGCCGCCCACCAGGCAGCCATCGACATCGGGCTGGGCCATGATGTCGACGACATTGGACGACTTCACCGAGCCGCCGTACTGGATGCGGACGGCCTCGGCGGTCGCCTCGTCGTAGAGCTCGGCGACAGCCTTGCGGATCGCCCCACAGACCTCCTGAGCATCGGCGGGAGTGGCTACCTCGCCGGTGCCGATCGCCCAGATGGGCTCGTAGGCGATCACCAGGCTCGCCACATCTGCAGCCGACAGACCTGCCAGGGCCCCGGTCACCTGAGCAACCGTGTGGGCGACCTGCCTGCCTGCCTTACGCACATCGAGACCCTCACCGACGCAGATGATCGGGATCAGGCCCTTCGACAGCGCCTTGGCGGCCTTGGCGTTGACGATCTCATCGGTCTCGGCGTGGTATTCGCGGCGTTCGCTGTGTCCGACGACCACATAGCTGCAGTCGAGCTTGACCAGCATGTCGGCCGAGATGTCACCGGTGTAGGCGCCATCGTCGTGGGGAGACAGATCCTGCGCACCGTGCTTGAGCGGCAGCTTGTCGCCGTCGATCAGTGTTTGAACGCTGCGGATGCCGGTGAACGGCGGGATCACCACGGCCTCGCACTGAGCGGTGTCGTAGCGCTCGTCGGCCAATGTCCACGCCAGCTTCTGGACGAGCCCGACTGCATCGATGTGGTTGAGGTTCATCTTCCAGTTGCCAGCCATGATCGGAGTACGGCTCATGATGGTCACTCCCCCTTCGCGGATTCTTCGAGAACGGCCAGGCCGGGCAGTTCCTTGCCCTCGAGGTACTCCAGCGAGGCACCGCCGCCGGTGGAGATCCAGCCGAACTGATCGTCCGCGTAACCTAGTTCGCGGACCACTGCGGCCGAGTCGCCGCCACCGATCACGGTCAGGCCATCGACCTCGGTCAGCGCCTTGGCGACAGCGGCCGTGCCTTCGGCGAAGGCGGGGATCTCGGCGACACCGGCCGGACCGTTCCAGAAGACCGTGTGGGACGAGCGCACGGTGTCGGCGAACAGCTTCTCGGATTCGGGACCGATGTCCAGGCCTTCCTTGCCGGCCGGAATCTGGTCGGCCGGGACGACCTCGACCTCACCGATCACCTTGCGGGCGGCGAAATCCATGCCGTCGGACACCCGGACGTCGACCGGGAGCACGATCTTCTTGCCCTCGGCGGACGCCGTCTTGAGGTACTCGGCGCAGACCTCGACCTTGGACGCATCGAGGATCGAATTGCCGACCGGGTAGCCCTTAGCGGCCAGGAAGGTGTAGGCCATGCCGCCACCGATCACCAGCGCGTCGGCGACCTTGAGCAGGTTGTCGATCACCGCGAGCTTGTCGGCGACCTTGGCGCCGCCCAGCACGACGGTGAACGGACGATCGGGGTTGGTGGTGAGCTTGCTCAGCACCTCGACCTCTTTGGCGACCAGTTCGCCGGCATAGGCGGGCAGCAGCTTGGCGATGTCGTAGACCGACGCCTGCTTGCGGTGCACGACACCGAAGCCGTCTGAAACGTAGATATCGCCGAGCTTGGCGTACTGAGCGGCCAGCGCGGCCCGCTCGGCATCGATCTTGGACTCTTCGCCCGGCTCATAGCGGACGTTCTGCGCAAGGCAGATCTGGCCATCGGTGAGCGAGGCCGACAGCTCCTGAGCCGACGGACCCACCACGTCGGCTGCCAGCTTGACCTCGGCACCGAGAAGTTCGCCGAGCCGCTTGGCCACAGGGGCCAGCGAGTACTTGGGGTTGACCTGACCCTTCGGGCGCCCCAGGTGGGCGAGCACGGTGACGCGTGCACCGGCGTCACGAAGCTTGGTCAGGGTCGGCAGGGCAGCCTTGATGCGGCCATCATCGGTGATGACGTCGCCGTCGAGCGGCACGTTGAAGTCACAGCGGATGACGACACGCTTGCCGCGAACATTGTCCAGCAGTTCATTCACTGATCGCACAGTGGATCCTCTTCTTTGTGGTGATGACGGGTGGGAAGAAAACGGGGGCGTGCCAGCAGACTGCCGACACGCCCCCCTTGCTATTCACGACCTAGGTTGTAGGCCCGATCAGAGCTTGCTGGCGACCAGTTCGGTGAGGTCGACCAGGCGGTTGGAGTAGCCCCACTCGTTGTCGTACCAGCTCAGCACCTTGACCAGGTTGCCGATGGCCTTGGTCTCGGAGGCATCGAAGATGCTCGAGTGCGGGTCGCCGACGATGTCGGTCGAGACGATCGGATCCTCGGTGTAAGCCAGGATGCCCTCGAGCGGGCCCTCGGCGGCAGCCTTGACAGCGGCGTTGACCTCTTCAACGGTGACCTCGCGGCCGGGGATGAAGGTCAGGTCGGTGAGCGAACCGGTCGGGGTCGGCACGCGAACGGCCAGACCATCGAACTTGCCCTTGAGTTCCGGGATGACCAAAGCAACAGCCTGAGCGGCACCGGTCTTGGTGGGGATCATGTTGAGGGCCGCGGCGCGAGCGCGACGCAGGTCGCTGTGCGGGGCGTCCAGCAGACGCTGATCACCGGTGTAGGAGTGGATCGTGGTCATGATGCCACGCTCGATGCCGAAGGCATCCTGCAGGACCTTGGCCAGCGGCGCGAGGCAGTTGGTGGTGCAGGAGGCGTTGGAGATGATGTTGTCGGTCTCCGGGTCGTACTTGTCATCGTTCACGCCGATGACGAAGGTGCCGTCAACGTTCTTGCCGGGGGCGGAGATAACGACCTTCTTGGCGCCGCCATCGATGTGGGCCTTCGCCTTGGTGCCGTCAGTGAAGAAACCGGTCGACTCGACGACGATCTCAACACCCAGGTCACCCCACGGCAGGTTGGCGGGGTCACGCTCGGCGAGAACCTTGATGGCCTTGCCATCAACGATGATCGAGGAGTCGTCGTGCTCAACGGTGCCCTTGTAGCGGCCAAGAATCGAGTCGTACTTGAGGAGGTGAGCCAGAGTCTTGGTGTCAGTCAGGTCATTGACTGCCACGATCTCCAGATCCGCGCCCTGCTCCTTGGCAGCGCGGTAGAAGTTGCGGCCAATGCGGCCGAAGCCATTGATGCCAACCTTGACGGTCATATATTCGATCTCCTTCAGAGATACTGTGCCGGGGCACTATTTCAGACTGAATGGTCGCCATCTATCGTACCGAACGTCAGCGTTTGAAGTAACGGCCCGGGGATGGTGCTTCAACGATATTGCGATGACTACTCTTCGTCCAGCATTTCCGGGGTCAAAGCTGCCTGAGTGGACGGGATATCTTGCTCAGCAGCAGCTTTGTCGGCCATCGCCAGCAGCCGGCGGATACGCCCGGCGATCGCGTCCTTGGTCAGCGGCGGATCGTGTAGCTGCCCGAGCTCTTCAAGGCTGGCCTGCTTGTGTTCGAGCCGCAACAGCCCGGCCTGCCTCAGATGGTCGGGCACCTCGTCGCCGAGGATCTCCAGCGCGCGCTCGACACGTGCACCGGCAGCCACCGCAGCCCGGGCGGAACGCCGCAGGTTCGCGTCGTCGAAGTTGGCCAGCCGGGTCGCCGATGCCCGCACCTCGCGGCGCACCCGGCTCTCCTCCCAGGCCAGCACGGAGGCGTGGGCGCCCATCCGGGTGAGCAGCGCGGCGATCGCGTCCCCATCACGGACGACGACCCGGTCGACCTGGCGCACCTCACGTGCTTTCGCCGCGATATCGAGCCGGCGGGCCGACCCGACCAGCGCCAACGCGGCTTCCGAGCTGGGGCAGGTGATCTCGAGAGCCATGGACCGTCCGGGTTCGGTCAATGAGCCGCGGGCCAAGAACGCGCCGCGCCATACTGCGACCTGTTCGCTGATGCCGGCACCGACGACCTGAGCGGGCAGCCCGCGGGCGGGATGCCCACGGGAGTCGATCAGGCCGGTTTGGCGGGCCAGGGCCTCCCCCTGGCGTGTCAGGCGGAGCACGTAGCGGGTGGTGCGGTGGATGCCGGAACTGGCAAGCACCAGCACCTCGCAGTCGTAACCGAACAGGTCGGTGATGGCCTGGCGCAGCCGGCGCGCGGCGGCGCCGCTGTCAAGCTCGGCCTCGATCACGATGTGCCCGCTCACCACATGCAGACCGCCCGAAAACCGGAGCATGGTGGCCAGTTCGGCAGCGCGGGTCTCGGGCTTCTGGACACGCACGGTCGCCAATTCTGATTTCACCTGCTGCGTCAAAGCCACTTTGGCATCATCCCACAATCATCTGGTCGAAAGGGTGGAGCGAACGGAGCCCGTGCGCACGTCCTGCGGTCAACTGCCCATGACCTGGCGGAACACCGCCGCCAACCGCTGGGGATCGTGCCGGGCGCTGCCGTCACAGCAGCGCAGATCCGCCACCACCAGCTCAGCACCGAGCACCCCGGCGAAGGTACGCAGATTCCGGTCGTCGGCCCCGAAACTGCTATCGGCGACCACGGCGTCGAAGCGCAATCGCGGAGCGTGTTCGGCCAGGATCTCCAGATGCTGGGCGGCACCGATGCCTTTGGTCTCTTCCTCCGGCTCGATGTTGAGGGTCAGTATCCGGTGGGCCGACGAGCTGACGATTGCCTCGGCAAGCTCGGGCACCAACAGGTGCGGCAGCACCGACGTGAACCACGACCCGGGGCCCAAGACGATGTAGTCGGCATCGTGCACCGAGGCGATAGCTTCGGGGCAGGCGGGCGGATTGGCCGGCACCAGCCGCACGGCGGCCACATCGCCCGAGGTGACGGCCACCTCATGTTGACCCTGCACCACCACCGGTTCATCCGGGTGCAGCGGATCGGCACCGATGACATCGGCTTCGATGGTGAGGGATTCGAGTGACATCGGCAGCACCCGTCCGCAGACATTGAGCAGTCCGGCGACCATATCGAGTCCCTGCACGGCGTCGAACTGCTGCCAGATGCCCTCGATGAGCAGATTGCCGATGGCATGCCCGTTCAGCGGACCCGAACTGTGAAAACGCGACTGCAAGACCGAGGCCCACTGGCGTCCGAGCGGATCATCGCCGCACAGCGCCGCCAGGGCCATCCGCAGATCACCCGGGGGCAGCCCGCCCAGTTCGCGGCGCAGCCGCCCGGACGATCCCCCGTTGTCCGCCACCGTCACCACGGCCACCAGCTCGTCGGTGATCTGCCGCAGGGCCTGCAGGGACGCGGACAGTCCGTGCCCGCCGCCCAAAGCGGTCACCTTGGGAGGACTCATTCCCGCCCCAAATCACGGTGGAGAACCGAAACCTGCACCCCCTCGGCCCGCAGTCGTGCTGCGAAAGCCTCGCTCATGGCGGTGCTGCGGTGCTTACCCCCCGTGCATCCGATCGCGATGGTCGCCTGGCGCTTGCCCTCCCGGAAATAGCCTGGGCCGATGATGTCGATGAGGCTGACCAGCTGATCGAGGAACTCGGCGGCGCCCGGCTGGGCCAGCACGTACTCGCTGACCTCTCGAGACAGCCCGGTCTGCGGGCGCAGATAGGGAACCCAGTGCGGGTTGGGCAGGAAACGCACGTCGAAGACCATGTCCGCGTCCACGGGAACGCCGTTCTTGAAACCGAAGCTCATGATCTGGAACCGGGTTGCCTGGTCGTCGCCCGAACCGTAGATGTGCCCGACCCGGTGAGCGAGTTGGTGCACGTTGAGGTTGGAGGTGTCGATGACCACGTCGGCATCGGCGCGCAGGTTGCGCAGCATCCGCCGTTCCTTGGCGACGGCCTGGATGATGCTGCCGCCGCCCTGCAGCGGCAGCGGGCGCCGCGACGACTCCTGCCGACGCACGATCGCGACATCGCTGGCCTCGAGATAGCAGATCTCGCAGCGGATGCCCTGCACCTCGAGCTGGGCGAGACTGCGGGGCAGCTGATCGAACATCTCGCGAGATCGCACGTCCAGGCCGACGGCGACTCTGTTCTGTCCGCCGCGGCGGGCGGTCTCGACGAGCTGGGAGAGCATACTGGGCGGCAGGTTGTCGACGACGAACCAGCCGAGGTCTTCCATCGCGTGGGCGGCGGTACGGCGCCCCGCTCCGGACATCCCGGTGATGATGACAACGCGCGGGGACGCGGATTCCGGCTGGCTGGAGGTCTGCGGCTCGCTCACAAGTCCCATTATTGCCTGTCTGTGAGCGACCCGGGTTCGGCTTGGGTGATCGTCAGACTTCGGTGACCTCGCCGGTGGCGGTATTGATGGCTTCGCCGGCAACTTCCTGGGCGAGAGCATCCAGCACGGCCTGTGCGGTTGACGGGCCGAAACCGGGCAGTGCGAGCAGATCGTCCAGGCTGGCCGCCCGCAGCTTCTTGAGGCTGCTGAACTGCGTGAGCAGGGTCTTGCGCCGCACCTCCCCCAGTCCGGGAACGGCATCCAGGACCGACTCGACCATCGCCTTGGAACGACGGTTGCGATGGTGGGTGATGGCGAAACGGTGCGATTCGTCACGGACCCGCTGCAACAGGTAGAGGGCCTCGGAGGTGCGCGGCAGGATCAGCGGGAAGTCCTCACCGGGGATCCAGATCTCTTCCAGCCGCTTGGCCAGGCCGATCAGCAGGACCTCGTCGGCCAGTCCCAGATCATCGAGCACCTGCTGGGCAGCGTTCACCTGCGGCAGGCCACCGTCGACCACCACCAGCGCCGGCGCGTAGGCGAACTTGCGCGGCGCGCCGGTGTTGGCGTCGATCAGGCTGGGGCCGTCGTCGCTGCCCGCGGCGGCCTCGGCCATCTCGGCACGGTCGGCCAGCAGCCGGTTGAACCGGCGCCGCAGCACCTCGTCCATGGCGGCGACATCGTTGGAGCCCTCGAAACTCTTGATGACGAATCTCCGGTACTCCGACTTGCGGGCCATGCCGTCCTCGAAGACGACCATCGAACCGACCACTTCGGTGCCCTGCAGGTGGCTGATGTCGAAACCCTCGATGCGCAGCGGGGGCAGAGCCATGCCCAGGGCCTCCTGCAGTTCGGCCATCGCCTCGCTGCGGGTCGCCAGATCGGATGCGCGCTTGGTCTTGTGCAGGATGAGCGCCTGCTCGGCGTTGCGGGTGACGGTCTCGAGCAGCGTCTTCTTGTCGCCGCGCTGCGGGACGTGGATGTTCACCCGTGCGCCGCGCTGTTCGCTCAGCAGTTCGGCCAGCAGATCGACCGACGCGGGCGCGACCGGGACGATGATCTCGGGCGGAATGGTGCCCCCGGTGCGGGTCTCGGAACCCTGATTGTCGGCATAGAAGGTGAACAGGAAGCCTTCCATGAGTTCGGCAAGGTCGGTCTCGTCCGCCCGGTCGGCGACCCAGCCACGCTCGCCGTGCACCCTGCCGGAACGCACGTGGAAAATCTGCACGGCCACTTCGAGCGGATCCGCCGCCACCGCGAAAACGTCGGCATCGGTGCCGTCGGGCAGCACGATGGCACTCTTCTCGGTGGCCTGCCGCAGCGCGTCCCGGGCATCACGCAAGACGGCGGCTCGCTCGTACTCCATCGAGGCCGCCGCCTCCTCCATCTGTTTGGTCAGTTTGCGTTCCAGCCCGCGGCTGTTGCCCGACCAGAAGGCACAGAAGTCGGCGGCGATCTCCCGATGCTCGGCCGCGGTCACCCGTCCGACACACGGCGCCGCGCATTTGCCGATGTGCCCGAGCAGGCAGGGTCGTCCGGAGGCGTGTGCATCCCGGAAGACACCATTGGTGCACGATCGCATGGGAAAGACGCGCAGCAGCAGATCGACGGACTCCCGCACCGCCCAGGCCTGTCCGAAAGGCCCGAAATACCGGTAGCCCTTGCGTTTGGCGCCGCGACCGACGAAGACCCGCGGAAACTCCTCGCTCCAGGTCACGCACAACCACGGATAGCTCTTGTCGTCGCGGTACTTGATGTTGAACCGGGGATCGTACTGCTTGATCCAGGTGTATTCGAGTTGCAGCGCCTCGACCTCGTTGTGCACCACCGTCCACTCGACCTTGCTGGCGGTGCGCACCATCGTCTGCGTCCGGAAATGCAGGCTTGCAGGGTCGGCGAAGTAGGAGTTCAGCCGGTTGCGCAGGTTAATGGCCTTGCCGACGTAGATGACCTGCCCGTTGGGGTCGCTGAACCGGTACACGCCCGGCTCGGTCGGGATGGATCCGGGTGCGGGCCGGTAACTGGCTGGGTCTGCCATCTCAGGCTGCCGGCGTCCGGCGGGTCGTGGTGCGCTTGGTCTTGGTGGCCGATGTCTTGGACGTGCCGGCCGCGTCCGCCGGCTTGCGGCCGCGCTTCTTCGCCGGCGCCGGCTGGACGGCCAGCAGTGGTTCGGGCTCGGGCTGGGCCAGCGGCACCTCGCGTCCGCGCAGGATCTCGGCGAGGAAGTGCCCGGTGTGCGACTCCGGCACGCGGGCGACATCCTCCGGGGTGCCGGTGGCCACGACCTGTCCCCCGCGGAACCCACCTTCGGGACCCATATCGATCACCCAGTCGGCGGTCTTGATGACGTCGAGGTTGTGCTCGATGACCACCACGGTGTTACCGCCGTCGACCAACCGGCCGAGCACGTCGAGGAGTCTGCGGATGTCCTCGAAATGCAGGCCGGTGGTCGGCTCGTCGAGTACGTAGACCGTATTGCCGGTGGAGCGCCGCTGCAGTTCGGACGCCAGCTTGACCCGCTGTGCCTCACCCCCCGACAGTGTCGTCGCGGGTTGCCCCAGCCGCACGTATCCGAGCCCCACCTCGACCAGCGTCTTCAGATGCCGCGAGATGGCCGAGATCGGGGCGAAGAACTCCGCGGCCTGTTCGATGGGCATGTCCAGCACCTCGGCGATGGTCTTGCCCTTGTAGCGCACCTCGAGGGTCTCCCGGTTGTAGCGAGCGCCGTGACAGACCTCGCAGGGCACGTAGACATCGGGGAGGAAGTTCATCTCGATGCGGATCGTGCCGTCACCCATGCAGTTCTCGCAGCGCCCGCCCTTCACGTTGAAGCTGAAGCGCCCGGGCTGATAGCCGCGCGCCTTGGCCTCCGGGGTCTGGCTGAACAGGGTGCGGATCTTGTCGAAGACCCCGGTGTAGGTGGCCGGATTGGAGCGCGGTGAACGCCCGATCGGCGATTGATCAACGTGCACCACCTTGTTGATCGATTCGACTCCGGTGATGCCCTTGTGGCGCCCGGGCACGTCTTTGGCGCCGTAGATCCGCTTGGCCAGCGACCGGTAGACGATCGCGTTCACCAGGGAGGACTTTCCCGAACCGGACACCCCGGTGACCGCAATGAAACGCCCGAGTGGAAAACCGACGGTGACATTCTTCAGGTTGTTCTCGGCCGCGGCATGCACGACCATCTCGTGCCCGTTGCCCAGCCGGCGCTGCGCCGGCAGCGCTATCGAGCGACGTCCGGTCAGATAGGCGCCGGTCAGCGACTCGTCACTGGCGAGCAGATCGTCGAGGGTGCCGCTCACCACGACCCGGCCGCCGTGCTCACCGGCCCCCGGACCGATGTCGACGACATGGTCGGCTGATCGGATGGTGTCCTCGTCGTGCTCGACGACGATCAGCGTGTTGCCCAGGTCTCGCAGTTTGAGGAGTGTCTCGATCAGCCGCCGGTTGTCGCGTTGGTGCAATCCGATGGACGGCTCGTCCAGCACGTACAGCACGCCGGTCAGCCCGGACCCGATCTGGGTGGCCAGCCGGATGCGCTGCGCCTCACCGCCCGACAGCGATCCCGCGCTGCGCGACAAGGTCAGATAGTCGAGGCCCACGTCCAACAGGAATCGCAGCCGCTGGTTGATCTCCTTGAGCACCTGACCCGCGATGGCCCGCTCGCGGTCGCTCAGCGTCAACTCGCCCAGATAGCCGGCGAGTTCGTCGATCGACAGCCGGGACACCTCGTCGATGTTCTTGTCGGCGATCGTGACGGCCAACGTCGACGGTTTCAGGCGGGCTCCGTGACAGACCGCACAGGGGATCTCCCTCAGATAGGCGCCCCAGCGGTCCCGCGCGGCATCGGTTTCGGCTTCGTCGTAGCGGCGGCGGACCTGCGGCAGTGCGCCCTCGTACTTCTGACTGTAGGTACGCACCCGCCCGAAACGATTGCGGTAGCGCACCAGGACCGGGTCCTCGGCGCCCATCAGAATGTACTTGCGGACGGCCGGTTCGAGATCTTCCCACGGTGTGTCGACCGAAAAGCCGTACTTCTCGGCCATCGACTCGAAGACGTGCGAATAGTGCGCGGCGACCATCGGGCTTGCCCACGGAGCGATCGCACCCTGAGCAAGGCTCTTCATCTGGTCGGGCACCACCAGATCGGGGTCCACCTCCAGCGTGGTCCCCAACCCGGCGCATTCGGGACAGGCACCCCACGGGCTGTTGAAGGAGAACTGGCGGGGCTCCATCTCGTCCAGCGAGATATCGTGCCCGTTCGGGCAGGCCAGCCGCTCGGAGTAGCTTCGCCGGCGGGCCGGATCGTCCTCATCGAGATCCACGAAATCCAAGATGACAAGTCCGGACGCCAGACCGAGCGCAGTCTCGACCGAATCGGTGATGCGCTGCTTCGCGGTCGGCTTCACGGCCACCCGGTCGACGACCACATCGATGTCGTGTTTGCGCTGCTTGTCGAGGCCTGGCACCTCGGGCAGCCGGAAGATCTGCCCATCGACCAGCACCCGGGCGTAGCCCTGGGTGCTCAGATTGCGGAACAGTTCGCCGTATTCGCCCTTGCGGCCACGCACCATCGGGGCGAGCACCTGAAAGCGGGTGCCTTCGGGCTGTGCCAGCACCTGATCGACGATCTGCTGGGGAGTCTGCTTGTCGATCGGAGCGCCACAGACCAGACAGTGCGGGTGCCCGACGCGGGCGAACAGCAGCCGCAGATAGTCGTAGATCTCGGTCACGGTGCCGACCGTCGACCGGGGATTGCGGCTCGTCGACTTCTGGTCGATGGCGACCGCCGGAGAGAGCCCCTCGATGAAGTCGACCTGCGGTTTGTCCATCTGACCGAGGAACTGCCGCGCGTAGGCCGAAAGCGACTCGACATATCGGCGCTGGCCCTCGGCGAAGATCGTGTCGAAGGCCAGCGATGACTTGCCGGACCCCGACAATCCGGTGAACACGATCATGGCATCGCGCGGCAGATCCAGCGAGATGTCGCGCAGGTTGTGTTCCCGGGCGCCCGAGATGACGAGTCGATCTTTCACGCAATTCATCGTATGCGCCGGGTCTGACAGTTTTCCGCGCCAAGCGTACGGCAACGCTTCCATGCCGCCCGGCTGGACAACCATACTGAAAGATGATCGACTTGCAAACGCAGGTCAGGGACGAATCGGGGTGATGGGGTGGCTTGGGATCTTGCCCGACAGGAGGCACTCAGCACGTTCGCCCCGGTGGCCGAGGTGCGCAAGATCAAGTTGGAGGCCACCCAGCGGTTGCTGGGTGACACGATCTCGCTGAGCGAACGCGCATGGCAGGAGCCCGGACGGCTGCCCGGCTGGACGCGCGCTCATGTGGCAACGCACCTGGCGCGCAACGCCGACGCTTTCGTCCGCGCGATCGACTCGGTGCTGACCGGACGCCGCGGCCTGATGTACGACTCGGACGACGACCGCGAGTTGGCCATCGAACGCGGCTCGGAACGCAGCGGCCTGGAACTTCAGATCGACCTGGACACCAGTGCCGGCAATCTCAGTGAGCGCCTGGACCTGCTGGACTCGGTGCCCGGCAGACTGACCGTCGAGCTCAGTCCCGGAACCTTCTTGCGCTCCGATCTGCTGCCGCTGGCCAGACTGTACGAGGTGATCATTCACCACGTCGATCTGGATTGCGGTTTCGAGGTCAGCCAGATCAACCCGCTGACCGCGCGCTGGCTGCTGGAGTGGAGCGTGCTGTCCTACCAAGCGCCCTACGGCATGGCGGTGCGGCTGGTCTCGACGTCGGGTTTCACGGCGGTGCTGGGCGCCAGCAATTCGGAGACCGTGATCAGCGGACCCGATGCGGTGCTGCTCGGCTGGCTGACCGGACGGCTGAGCGCGGCCGAAGCACTCCATCTTCCTGCTCAGCCGCCGCTGATCTGAGCCAGCCACGATCATTGCCGGAAGCCGACACGATTCCACCGAGGAGTACCGATGACCGGACTGTTCCATACCTCAGCGCACGATTCCCCCGTCCGCTTCGATGCCGGAAACGTGAGTTGCACGAAGGTCAGTGTGGGTCCGATGGACAACAACGCCTACCTGCTCGACGCCGGTGGCCCTGTCGTCCTCATTGATGCCGCCGATGACGCCCCACGGCTGTTGGAGCTGATCGGTGACGGCGGACTCGCGGCGGTGATCACCACCCACCGCCATCACGATCACGTGGGCGCTCTGGCCGAAGTTGTGCGCACCACCGGTGCGCAGGCATGGACGGGGGCCCCCGACGTCGAGGCAATCGAGCAGCAGACCGGAGTGCGCTCGATACCGGTGTGGACCGGCGACCTGATCGAGGCAGGCGGCATCCGGCTCGAGGTGATCGGTTTGGTGGGGCACACTCCCGGATCGATCGCTCTGGTGCTGCGCTCAGGTCGTGCGGACGAGCCCGTGAACATCTTCACCGGCGATTCGCTGTTCCCCGGCGGGGTTGGCGCGACCGGTTCGGCACAGCAGTTCAACTCGCTGCTGGCAGACGTGAGCACCAAGATCTTCGACCGTTTCGACGATGAGACGATCATCCATCCGGGTCACGGCGATTCGACCACCATCGGGGTGGAGCGCCCTCAGCTGGCGCAGTGGCGTGCCCGGGGCTGGTAGCGGCAGGCGACCTCAGCAGACACAGGACTGCGGGCGACCGGATGGGGAATCCGGTCGCCCGCAGTCTGTAATGATCCGGCTGGTCAGGCCTCGATCGGGGTGTCGTCGTTCTTGCGCTTGGTCTTGAGCAGCGACAGCACCGCGGTTATCGCGATCGTCAGGACGATGACCAGCAGCGAGAGCAGCGTCGGGACCTCGAAGCCGATCCAGTGGTAGTGGTGCATGGCGTGCAGTACCAGCTTCACCGCGATGAAGCAGAGGATGAACGCCAGACCCAGTGACAGGTAGACCAGCCGCTGCAGCAGATTGCCCAGCAAGAAGTAGAGCTGGCGCAGGCCCATCAGAGCGAAGAAGTTGGCCGTGAAAACCAGATAGGGCTCTTGCGTGAGGCCGAAGATCGCGGGAATCGAGTCGAGCGCGAACATGATGTCGACGCTGCCCAGGGTCGCGATCACGAAGAACAGGGGTGTGAACAGTCGTTTGCCGTCGATCTTCACCGACAGGTGGGTCCCGTGGTACTCCTCCGTGGAGGGCACGACACGCTTCACGAATCGCATGAGTGCGGTGTCGGCTTCGTTGTGCGAGTCTTCTTCGCTGTCATGTTTGCGGTAGTCGATCACCAGCTTGATGCCGGTGTAGAGCAGGAACGCACCGAAGATGAAGAAGACCCAGGCGAACCGCTCGATCAATGCCGCGCCGGCCAGGATGAAGATGCCGCGGAAGACCAGCGCCAAGATGATGCCGCACATCAAGGCGAACTGCTGGTACTTGCGGGGCACGCCCATGCTGCCGAGGATGATGATGAAGACGAAGAGGTTGTCGATCGACAACGAGTACTCGGTCAGGTATCCCGAGAAGAACTCGACGGCATAGTGCCAGCTCGTCTTGCCGGATTCGGGCAAGGGGTGGGCAAACAAGCCGATGCCGACGCCGAACAGGATCGCAGCTGAGACGAAGCCCGTGATGGTAAGGGCGCATTCCTTCATGGAAGGCTCATGGGGATGCTTCATCATGTGCCGGACATCAAGTGCCAGGACAGCGGTCAGGACAGTCAGAGTGACGATCCATGCCACCGGTGTTACGTGCATCGGGTTACCTTCCGATTAGAGGGACGTCTGGAGGTCTCACCACTGATCTTCCAGATCATACGAACTGCGACATTCGCGGGTAAGGCTAAGGCGTCGAAGATTCCCTACGGGGGTACCAACCTCCATGTGGACTTGTAGGAGTCGACGAACACCTTGCGGCGCCTGCCTGCCGACCCAGGTGACTATAGCATCGAGGGCATCTGGGAGACAGTTGCACAGAAGATTCTGCAAACAATGCAGCAAATTCTGCAAAAGATCTGGGGCCAGTGCAGCCGGCGCCGCGATCAGCGTGCCGCCTCTACCATCTGACGCAATTCCTTCTTCAGATCGGCCACCTCGTCACGCAGCCGCGCCGCCAGCTCGAACTGCAGCTCGGCCGCCGCCTGATGCATCTGCTCGGTGAGCTCTTGAATCAGGTTGGCCAGTTCTGCCGCAGGCAGGCCGGCGGTGTCCAGATCGCGCAGCTGATCGGCCAACACCGGGGAGGCGCCGCCACGCCTGCCTCTGTTCTGTGCCCCGGAGACCCAGTACTGGGTGTCGGCGTCCTCACGGGCCATCAGATCGGTGATGTCGGCGATGCGTTTGCGCAGTGGCTGCGGATCGAGCCCGTGTTCGGTGTTGTAGGCCACCTGCTTGGCGCGGCGGCGGTTGGTCTCGTCGATCGCGCTGCTCATCGATGGCGTGATCTTGTCGGCATACATGTGCACCTGACCGGACACGTTGCGGGCGGCTCGTCCGATGGTCTGGATCAGCGAGCGCTCGGAGCGCAGGAAACCCTCCTTGTCGGCGTCCAGGATCGCGACCAGCGAGACCTCCGGCAGGTCGAGACCCTCACGCAGCAGGTTGATGCCGACCAGCACGTCGTACTCCCCGAGCCGCAACTCGCGCAGCAACTCGACCCGGCGCAGCGTGTCGACCTCGGAGTGCAGATAACGGGTGCGAACACCGCGCTCCATCAGGTAGTCGGTCAGGTCCTCGGCCATCTTCTTGGTCAGCGTGGTGACCAGCACCCGCTCATCGCGTTCGGCGCGTATTCGGATCTCGCCCAGCAGATCGTCGATCTGGCCCTTGGTCGGCTTGACGATGACCTCGGGGTCGATCAGCCCGGTCGGGCGGATGATCTGCTCGACGACCCCATTGCTCCTGGCGACCTCGTAGGGTCCGGGGGTGGCCGACGAGTAGACGGTCTGCCCGATGCGCTCGGTGAATTCCTCGAAGCGCAGCGGCCGGTTGTCCATCGCGCTGGGCAGCCGGAATCCATGCTCCACCAGGGTGCGTTTGCGGCTCATGTCACCCTCGTACATGCCACCAATCTGCGGGACGGTGACGTGAGACTCGTCGATGACGAGAACGAAGTCCTCGGGGAAGTAGTCGAGCAGACAGTTGGGGGCGCTGCCGGGAGCGCGCCCGTCGATATGCCGCGAGTAGTTCTCGATGCCCGCGCAGGTGCCGATCTGGCGCATCATCTCGATGTCGTAGCCGGTGCGCATCTGCAGCCGCTGTGCCTCGAGGAGCTTGTTCTGCGACTCCAGCTCTTTGAGCCGCACCTCCAACTCGGCCTCGATGCCGGCTATCGCCCGCTCCATCCGCTCCGGCCCGGCAACATAGTGCGATGCCGGGAAGACGTACATCTCGTCGTCGGTGCTGAGCAGCTCACCGGTGGTCGGGTGCATCGTCGACAGCGCATCGATCTCGTCGCCGAACAGCTCGACACGCACGGCATTGGATTCGTACATCGGGAAGATCTCCAGCGTGTCGCCGCGCACCCGGAACGTGCCACGAGTGCCCGCGAGGTCGTTGCGCACGTACTGCATCTCGACCAGCTTGTGCAGCAGCGAGGTCCGGTCGATCTCGTCGCCGACATGCAGGCTGAGCATCGAATCGACGTACTCCTGCGGGGTACCCAGGCCATAGATGGCCGAAACGGTCGCCACCACGATGACGTCGCGCCTGGTCAACAGGGAGTTCGTCGCCGAATAGCGGAGCCGCTCGACCTCCTCGTTGAGGCTGGAGTCCTTCTCGATGAAGGTATCGGTCTGCGGCACGTACGCCTCGGGCTGGTAGTAGTCGTAGTAGCTGACGAAGTACTCCACCGCATTCTCGGGAAAGAACTGCCGCAGCTCTGCCGTGTACTGCGCGGCCAGCGTCTTGTTGGGCTGCATCACCAACATCGGACGCTGCAGCCGCTCGGCGAGCCAGGCGATGGTCGCGGTCTTCCCGGTGCCGGTCGCACCGAGCAGGATGACATCGTTCTCGCCGGCCTTGAGCCGGCGTTCGAGCTCGTCTATCGCGGCCGGCTGGTCGCCGGCCGGCTGAAACTCGGAGTGCACCTTGAACGGTGCCAGCCGACGGGTGATCTCTTCTACCGGACGCATACCCTCAAGGCTAGGCGGCGGTACTGACGTTTTCGCTGCTGTCGGCTCCCGGGGGATCAGCTGATGGCGATCAGCCTCTGGTGATGGCGCGCAGCTCGGCCGCGATGTTGGCCTCCGCTCGGGCCTGCCACAGCGCCCGCGCCCGTGGTGTGGCATAGATCACGCCACGGCGCTGCAGCCCTCGCAAGTGCCACAAGCGGATCAATCGCCACTGGTCGTCGGGCACGCCCGCGTTCTCCCGGCGCAGATCGGCCACGGACTCACGGTAACGCTCGGCGCGCGCCCCGAAGATCGCCAGATCCGCGTCCGAGACCCGCTGAGCGGCCGAATCGCTCGGCCATGGCCGGTGGTGCTCGGTCACCCGGACCAGCCGCGCCACCTCATCGACCACGCCCGCGCGCTCGCCTTCCTCGCCGAGCAGTTGCCGGGCCAGCCGCGCCGATGACCGCTCGTCACTGCCCCGCCGCCCCTGATAGACGGCATCGTGGAACCACAGCGCCAGTTCCTCGACATCACCGCCGTCCAGCCGATCCAAGGCTTGCAGGCACTCGGCCAGATGGCGCGGATCGTGGTAGCAGCGATGCGGCTCCTGCCAGCGGATCAGCAGCTCGGCACCCAGACCGTGCAATCGTGGAAAGCGCCGATTCCAGCGCATCACCAACTCGTCCACTCAGACCACCCGCGCTCAGATCACCTGGAGAGCCCAGCGGCTCAGACCGCCCAATCCCGCAGCGACCAGCAGGCTGACAAAAGTGCCGATGATGAAACGTTCGGACGCGACCTTGCTGCCGGTCTTCAGCTCGGGATAGCGTCCGATGCCCTTGAGCGCCAGCGCGATCGCGATGCCTTCGGGGAAGCCGGTCAGCACCGTGGCGAAGACCGCCGTCCGCTCGACACGACCGATCCACTCCCCTCCCCGCAAGACCGCGGTCTCGGCGGCCGGGCTCAGCCTCCCGAAGACCCAGGTCACCGCGACGCCACCCCACCAGACCGCGGTCGCGCCCGCGACAAGCACGATCGCGGCCTGAATGATCGCCAGCACGGCCGCGTTCATTGTGACCACGCCATTGCCGCCGCCAGAGTGATCGTGGCCAGGCCGGCAAGACGATTGAGTTCGTCATGTCCGGCCGCGGTCAGACGCTGCGAGACCGCGGCCTGCGTGATGCCCAGTTGCTGCGCCACGACACGCTGCGTGCTCCCCCGCTCGATCAAATCGACCACCTCCCAGCCCTCGGCCGTGCGTCGCCCGGCCAGCGCCCGCAGCGCAATCAGCGCCGATTCGGCATACCAGGCTGCCTTCTGGAAACCACCATAAGTGGCCACGCCGACATTTCCGCGGCCTTGGTCGGGAAGGGCGCTCAGCAGCCGCAGCGACTGGGTGGCTCGCCGGGCTTCGATGGCCTCTCGTGCCACTAGGTAGGCCGGGCCCCGCGCCTGCCGGGTGGAGGCAGGCAGGGGTTCGTCGATCGCTCCGATGCCGATACCGATCCGCCAACCGCCCATCCGGGTCAGGCGGAGCACGACATCGACCACGGCCTGCGGCGCAGCACACACTCCCTGCACCTCGTCACCGGCGGTGCGCTCGAACTGGAAGACCAGCCCGTCGACACCGGCCAGCTCGGCCAACGCGTCGGGCACCAGATCAGGCCGCCGGCGGGAGGCGTGCTGGTCGACATTGATCACCGCCACCGGATGCCCGCCATGTTTCGTCATGACACTAGTTTAGCCTGACACCTTATATCACACGCTATAAGCTTCTGACCTTTTTGTTCAATGCGTCCCAGACGACCTCGACCTGCTGCCGCAATTGGTCGTACGAACCGGAGTTCTCGATCACCCAGTCGGCCACCTCGAGCCGCTCGTCGCGGCTGGCTTGCGCGTTCACCCGCGCCCGCGCCTGCTGATCGTCCAGATCGCTGCGCGCCTTCAGCCGGTCGACCTGGGTATCGATCGGAACGTCGACGACGATCACCCCGTCGAAGCCATCCTGCAGGCCGCCCTCGACCAGTAATGGAATGACCGAGATGACGATGGACCCGTCGGGCGCGGAGGCGATCAGTTCTGCGCGACGGCGGCGCACCTCGGGGTGGACGATGCCGTTGAGATCAGCCCGCGCCTGGGCGTCGGCGAAGATGATCGTCCCGAGCGCCTGCCGATCCAGGCTGCCATCGGCGGCCAGCACCGCAGGGCCGAAACGCTCGACGATCGCCTCCAGACCGGGCGTGCCCGGTTCGACGACCTCTCGGGACAGCACGTCCGAATCGATGAGGATCGCACCCCGCTGAGCCAGGAGACGGGCGACGGTGGTCTTCCCGGCGCCGATGCCGCCGGTCAGCGCGACACTGAGCACGCTCATGGCCGCGCCCCCTGGTGATGCGGGCGGACCGGCGCGGGGCAGCAGTCCGGCGGGCAGCTGTCCGGCCAGGCACCGTAGCGGCCGATGTGGGCACGATCGCCGCGACCGCTCTGGCGTTCCTCGATCATGTCCGCCAATGCGGTTACGAACTTCGGGTGCGTGCCCGGTGTGGCCGCCCGGGCGTACCCGAGCCCGAGCCCGGCGGCGGTGGCTGCGGCCTCGATATCGAGATCCCAGATGACTTCCATATGGTCGGAGATGAAACTGATCGGAACCGTCACGACTGCCTTGCGGCCCAGGCCCGGCAGTCCGGCGATCGCGTCATTGACGTCCGGCTCCAGCCAGGGCTGGGCGGCCGGCCCCGACCGAGACTGCCAGGCGAGCTGCCAATGCGTCACTTCCGGTCCGCCCGCGGCGCGCTGGAGAAGATTCACCGCCTGCACGACCTGCTCGGCAACCTGCCGGTGTTGCGCAAGATAAGCCCCACCGGTCGCCTCGCGCCAGGCACCGAAACCGGAACTCATGGCGGCTCCGATCGGCAGCGAGTGTCCGGTGAAGATGACCTCCACGTCAGCACTGGTCAGGGTCGGATCGTGGCTGCTCAGCCGGCCGAGGGCAGCCACCAGGCCGTCCGCGAATGGCGTCACGAAGCCCGGGTGATTGAAGAACTGCCGGACCTTGTCGACCTTCAGCTCGCCGGTCAGCCCGGTCTGCACCAGCGCCGCATCAAGATCGTCGCGATACTGCCGACACGACGAATACGATGCATAGCCGCTGGTCAGCACCGCCAGAATCCGCTGGCATCCGCTTTGGTGCGCCTGCTGAACGGCGTCGGTCAGATACGGGGACCAGTTGCGATTGCCCACCCAGATCGGCAACCGGTGGCCGCGGGCAGCCAGCTCTGCGCCCAGCGCAGCGGCCAGCGCATCGTTCTGGGCGTTGATCGGGCTGGCGCCCCCGAAGTGGTAGTAGTGCTCAGCCACCAGCTCCAGGCGCTCGGACGGGATTGCGCGTCCGCGAGTCACATTCCGCAGGAACGGCATGACGTCGTCCGGGACACGAGGACCCCCGAAGGATACGAGCATGATCCCGTGGTAAAGGCCAGCAGCGAGCATGAACCCGAGCCTAGTGTGCGAATCCCAATGGCTGTGGGTTAGGGTCATCTGGTTGATTCACCAAGGATGGAAGAAGGCGAGGGCCCATGGCTGGGCATCCAAGTGGTATCGGTTCGGTGAAACCGGTCAACTGGGCGTATGACCGCGCACCGATGATCATCTATTGGGAGCTGACCAATGCCTGCGGGCTGGCCTGCAAGCACTGCCGGGCCACCGCAATGCCCGAACCGGCGCCGGGCGAACTGACCACCGAGGAGTGCCTCCAGGTGCTCGACACGATCGCCGGCTTCGGGTCGCCGCTGCCGCACATCGTAATGACCGGCGGTGACCCCCTGCGCCGACCGGATCTGGAGATCCTCATCAAGGCCGCAATCGACCGCGGTGTGGGTGTCTCGCTGGCGCCCGCGGTCACACCACTGCTCACCGCCGAGCGGATTGCTTGGATGAAAGATCTGGGAGTCGGGGCGATCTCGCTGTCGCTGGACGCCTCCAACGCGCTCGCCCATGACGGCTTGCGGCAGGTGGCCGGCACCTTCGACGCCACCTTGGAAGCGCTTCGGCAGGCGGCTGCGGTTCAGCTGCCGGTGCAGGTGAACACGCTGGTCAGTGCGGACAATGCGGACGATCTCGAAGCGATGTACCAGCTGTTGAGCGCCGAGAAGCTCATGCAGTGGTCGCTCTTCTTCCTGATCTCGGTCGGACGTGGCACCCAGCTCACCGAGCTCGATCCCGGCGAGGCCGAGCGGCTGCTGATGCACTGGGGAGCACGCTCGGCGACCGCCCCGTTCCGCATCAAGACCACCGAGGCCATGCAGTACCGCCGGATTCTGGCCCAGCGCATGTTCGCCGAGGGGAAGACCCGCGAACAGATCGAGGCCAGCCGGGCGTCCGCGGGCTTCGGCATCCGCGACGGCAATGGTGTGGTGTTCATCTCGCATCTGGGCAAGGTGACACCGTCGGGATTCCTGCCGATCGAGGTCGGTTCGGTGCGCGAACAGAGCCTGGTCGAGATCTACCGGGACGCTCCGCTGATGCGTCAGCTGCGCCGCCCCGAGCAGTTCAAGGGACGCTGTGGCGTCTGCGAGTTCCACCGCTGGTGCGGCGGTTCGCGAGCCCGCGCCTGGGCGCGTACCGGGGATCCACTGGAGACCGATCCGATGTGCCCCTACCAGCCGAACCATCGCTATGCCGAGGCCATGCAGGCAACCGCACAGCCAGCCGACGCTCAGCCCGTTGGCTGACTGCGGCAGGCGCTCGGCGTCCTGGTGGCACGGCTGAGCGCCCATCCAGCAGATGCACACAACGCAGCGGCCCCGGACCAACAGGTCCGGGGCCGCTCCGCTTGATCAGTGAGTCGATCAGTCAGTTGCTTCAGCTACCGCTGGTCAGCTTGTTGCGCAGAGCCTGCAGAGCCTCATCGGAAGCCAGCGAGCCCTCCACCGGAGTGGCATCGGAGGTGTACTCGGTGGCCTCGGCGCGGGCGGCGGCAACAGCCGACTCCTCGGCGTCGGCCGCCTGCTTCTTCAGCGCGAGCCAACGGGCCTGTGCTTCGGCGTATTGGGCCTCCCAGGCCGCCTGCTGCTCCTCGAAGCCCGGCTTCCACTCGTTGGTCTCCGGATCGAAGCCCTCGGGGTAGATGTAGTTGCCGTTCTCGTCGTAGCTGGCGGTCATGCCGTACAGCGACGGATCGAAATCGTCCGCAGCGATGTCGACGCCCTGGTTCGCCTGCTTCAGCGAGAGCGAGATGCGGCGGCGTTCCAGATCGATGTCGATGATCTTCACCATGACCTCGTCGCCGACCGCGACGACCTGCTCCGGGATCTCCACGTGACGCTCGGCCAGCTCGGAGACGTGCACCAGGCCCTCGATACCGTCCTCGACCCGCACGAACGCACCGAACGGAACCAGCTTGGTGACCTTGCCGGGCACGATCTCACCGATCTGGTGGGTGCGGGCGAAGGTCTGCCACGGGTCTTCCTGGGTGGCGCGCAGCGACAGCGAAACCCGCTCGCGGTCGAGCTCGACGTCCTTGACCTCGACGGTGACCTGCTGGCCGACCTCGACGACCTCGCTCGGATGGTCGATGTGCTTCCAGGACAGCTCGGAGACGTGCACCAGGCCATCCACACCACCAAGGTCGACGAACGCGCCGAAGTTGACGATGGACGAGACGACGCCCTTGCGGATCTGGCCCTTCTGCAGCTGGTGCAGGAACGACTGACGGACCTCCGACTGAGTCTGCTCCAGCCAGGCGCGACGGCTCAGCACCACGTTGTTGCGGTTCTTGTCGAGCTCGATGATCTTGGCCTCGAGTTCCTGGCCCACGTAGGGCTGCAGGTCGCGGACCCGGCGCATCTCGACCAGGGAGGCAGGCAGGAAGCCGCGCAGCCCGATGTCGACGATAAGACCACCCTTGACCACCTCGATGACGGAGCCGGTGACCACGCCGTCGGATTCCTTGATCTTCTCGATGGTGCCCCAGGCGCGCTCGTACTGGGCGCGCTTCTTGGACAGGATCAAGCGACCTTCCTTGTCCTCCTTCTGCTGGACGAGGGCTTCGACCTCGTCGCCCACCTTGACAACGTCGAACGGATCGACATCGTGCTTGATGGACAGCTCTTTGGAGGGGATGACGCCTTCAGTCTTGTAGCCGATGTCGAGGAGGACCTCGTCGCGATCGACCTTGACGACGGTGCCAGTGACGATGTCTCCGTCGTTGAAGTATTTAATAGTGGAATCGACCGCGGCCTCGAAGGCTTCTGGCGTGCCGATGTCGTCGATTGCGACCTTGTTCGAGGCCTCAGTGGAGGAGGTCATGTAGTAGGGCTCCGATTGCTGGTTTATATGTTCGGTTGGACGCACCACGACCACGCAGCTTCTGCTGCACGCGCCGCCTACTCGGTCCGAGACGACACAGGCCGCAATGCCTTTTAATACTAGGCGCGCGCAACAAAGGGGGTCAATCCGGGGTCCGACACCGGTCGCAGCATCTTGACCGATGATGCAACCTCGGTCTGTCGGCTGGTGATGGGAGCTTTGATAGGTTCGATAAGCATATCGTCTCGCTCGAAGTAGGGAAGCGTTCAGATGCCTCATCGGAATACCAGGATCGCGATCGTCATCGTGGTGATCGTCCTCATTGCTGGACTGGCGATCATGGTGGGCGTCCGGCTTCACCAGCCTGGTGACACGAACCAGGTGGCGCTCGGCGAGCCCAGCCAGATCGCTGCCGGCCCCGAGACATCCCAGGCCTCCGAGACGACCGAACCGGCCACCTCCACCAGTGCCGTGCCGGAGAGCTGTCCCTCCGACCCGCAACCGATCGCCAGCCCCGTGCAGATGACGCTGATCGGGCACGGTATGGAACTGCCGATGCTCAGCCTCGGCATGGATGCCTCAGGGGCGGCGCCCGAAGCTCCTCCCGGCAACGAGGGCTACACCGTCGCTTGGTTCAATCAGGGCCCGCTGGTCGGATCGTCCGAGGGCAAGGCAGTGCTCAGCAGCCACACCTTCCAGTACGGCGGTGCGCTGGGCAACCAGCTCAACAACGGCCTGCTGAGTCTCGGCGACATCGTCAAGATCAGCGGGTCGGACGGCTCGGCGGCCTGCTACCGGTACTCCGGCAGCACACATGTCATGGTCGCCGACTACGACCCCACCTCCGACATCCTCTACGACTACTACGGCGACCCGAAATTCGCCCTCATCGTCTGCTCGGACTACACGTCCGGCGGTGACGCGCTGGGCCGCATGATCTACTACGGTGACCTGATCGGCGGCGATGAGGCCGCCCAGGTCGGCGGCGGCAGCTGATTCTGCGCCTCCAGGACTCTTCCGCCCGCCGGGATGCTCCTAGTGTGCGGCGTCCAACCAGGTCGGGCCGTATCCGATCGACACGTCCAGCGGAACCATCAGGTTGGCAGCGCCGGCCATCTGCTCACGTACCAACTCGGTGACCTGTTCGCGTTCGCCCGGACCGACCTCCAGCACCAGTTCATCGTGAATCTGCAGCAACACCCGTGATTTCAGGCCGGACGACGTCAAGGCGGTGTCCAGCCCGATCATGGCGATCTTGATGATGTCGGCCGCCGATCCCTGGATCGGCGCATTGAGCGCCATCCGCTCGGCCATCTCACGACGCTGCCGGTTGGACGAGATCAGATCCGGCAGGTAGCGGCGGCGGCCGGCCAGGGTCTCGGTGAATCCGGTGCGGCGGGCCTGCGCGACGACGTCGTTGAGGTAGTCACGCACCCCTCCGAAGGTGGTGAAGTAGTCGTCCATCAGTTCGCGGGCCTCGGCCACCGAGACCCCCAGCCGGGTGGACAACCCGTAGGCGGACAGCCCGTAGGCGAGTCCGTAGTTCATCTGCTTCACGCTGGCCCGCTGGACGCCGGTGACCTGGTCGGCAGGCACCCCGAAGACCTTCGAGGCCGTGACGGTGTGGAAGTCGACACCACTGCGGAAGGCCTCGATGAGGTCCTCGTCGCCCGAGGCGTCGGCCATCACCCGCATCTCGATCTGCGAGTAGTCGGCGCTCATCAACGCCTCGTAGCCCTCACCGACGCAAAACGCCGAGCGGATTCGGCGCCCGGCCTCGGTGCGGATCGGGATGTTCTGCAGGTTCGGATCAGCGGAACTGAGTCGTCCGGTCGCTGCGATGGTCTGCAGATACGTGGTGTGCACCCGGCCGTCGTCGGCTACCGACTTGCGTAGCCCCTCCACCGCCTGACGCAGCTTGGTGGCATCGCGGTGTGCCAGCAGATGCTCCAGGAAGGGATGCCCCGTGCGGGCGTAGAGGCCCTCGAGCGCCTCCGCGTCGGTGGTGTATCCGGACTTGATCTTCTTGGTCCGCGGCAGGTCGAACTGGTCGAACAAGACGGCCTGCAGCTGCTTCGGCGATCCGAGATTGACCTGCTGGCCTACCAGATCCCAGGCGGCCTGCTCGGCCGAACGCACCCGGGCGTCGAATTCGTGGTACAGCTGGTCGAGCACCTCGCAGTCCAACGCGATGCCGGTGCGTTCCATGCGAGCCAGGATCCGTTGCAGCGGCAGCTCGAGGTCGTTGAGCAGCCGCAACTGACCGAGACTGTCGAGTTCGGCGGTCATCGTCGTGCTCAGGTCGACGACCGCCCGGGCTCGCAGCATCGCCGCCTGGGACTCGTCATCGTCGGAGCTGTCGCCGAAGTCGAGGGTCTGCTGGCCGACCGCTCCCTCACCGGACGAATCGACCCGCAGTTCACGCTTGAGGTACCTGATGGACAGGTCGGCCAGGTCGTAGCTGCGCTGATCGGGACGCAACAGGTACGCGACCAGTTCGGTATCACAGACCAGTCCGTTCAGCTGCCAGCCCTGTTCCCAGACGGCCAGCATCGGTCCCTTGGCCGAGTGCAGCGCCTTCGGGTAGGCCGGGTCGGCCAGCCAATGCGCCAGCGCCTGCTCGTCGGGGGCATCCAGATCGGCGACATCGATCCAGCAGGCTGTCCCGTCGGAGCCCGCCAGCGCCAAGGCAGTGATCTCGCCGCGTCCCGACCCCCAGCGGCCGGAGGGGTCCACGCCGGTCAGCGGGCCATGCGCGTGCTCGGCCAGCCAGCCGGCCAGCTGCCCGGCCGCCAACCGCTCCCCGGCAAGCTCGAATCCGGACTGCTCGGCGACGTTGTCGTCATCGGGGAAGGCCTCGAGCAGCCGCTCCCGCAGCACCCGGAATTCCAGGGCATCGAAAAGCTGGTGGACGGCAGTGCGGTCCCAGCCGTGCAGCTCGAGATCCGTCAGCCCCAGATCCAGCGTCAGATCGTTGACCAGGCGGTTCAGGTGCCGGTTGCGGCGCACATCCTCGATGTGTTCCCTGAAGGATGCGCCTGCTTTACCCGGCACCTGGTCGGCGCGGGCCAGCAGGTTCTCCAGCCCGCTGAAGCTCGCCAGCCATTTCGCGGCGGTCTTCACCCCCACTCCGGGGACTCCGGGCAGGTTGTCGCTGGTCTCCCCCACCAGAGCGGCCAGTTCGGGATAGCGCTGGGGGCCGACGCCGTACTTGGCTTCGATGGCCTCGGGGGTCATCCGGGCCAGTTCACTGACGCCGCGCACCGGGTAGAGAACCGTCGTGTTGTCATCCACGAGCTGGAACGAGTCACGGTCGCCGGTGACGATGATGTTCTCCCAGCCACGTTCATCGGCCTGCCGGCTGAGTGTGGCGATGATGTCATCGGCCTCGTAGCCGTCCAGCGACAGGTGCGGGATGTTGAGCGCGTCCAGCACCTCACAGATCAGCGCCACCTGGCCATTGAACTCGTCCGGGCTCTTGGAGCGGGTCGCCTTGTAATCCTGGTATTCGACAGTGCGGAAGGTGCTCCGGGAGACATCGAAAGCCACCGCCACATGAGTGGGCCGCTCATCTCTGAGGATGTTGATGAGCATCGAGGTGAACCCGAAGACCGCGTTGGTGTGCTGCCCGGTCGCCGTCGCGAAGCTGTCGACCGGCAGGGCGTAATACGCCCGGTAGGCCATCGAGTGGCCGTCAATGAGCATCACCTTGGGCTGTGCGCTGGTCACTGGAGAGTTCACCTGTCCGACTGTAGCCGGGAGTCTTGGCGACCCGGAGACCACGGGCGCCGGGGCAGGCGCGAAGTGCCGCAGTTGTGCCACAGTGAACCCCATGACCGAATCCGAAATCGCCCAGTTCGACGTTCCCGACAGCCCCTTCGACACCAAGCTGGGGTTGGAGATCACCGAGCGCAGCGCCGAGCGGGTGTGCGGACGTGCTCCCGTGGCGGGCAATACGCAGCCCTACGGCCTGTGGCACGGTGGCGCGTCCGCAGTGATGGTGGAGACGCTGGGATCGCTGGGCGGGGCGGCGCATGCCGGTGCGGGCCGCCGCGCGGTCGGCACCGAACTGAACATCAGCCATCTGCGTAGCGCACGATCAGGCTGGGTGCACGGGGTGGCGACCGCTCTGTATCTCGGCGCCACCAGCGCCGTCTACCAGGTGGAACTCACCGACGACGACGGACGTCTGCTGGCCTCCGGCAGACTCAGCTGCCGGATCCTCGACTGAGGGCCAGCGGCCTACGAGCGGCTCGCTTTGGCGTGGTCGATGACCCCTTCGGCCACTTCGCGCATCGACTTGCGAAGATCCATGGCTGTCTTCTGGATCCAGCGGAACGCCTCCGGCTCGGTCAGGCCGAGGCTCTCCTGGAGCAGACCCTTCGCCTGATCGACGATCTTGCGGGACGCAAGACGCTCTTCGAGGTCCTCGATCTCATCGTCGAGCGCCCGGATCTCGGCGAAACGCGCCATGGCGATCTCGATCGCCGGCACCACATCGGAAGCATCGAACGGCTTCACAACATAGGCCATTGCGCCGGCTTCACGGGCCTGCTCGACCAGGTCGCGCTGGCTGAACGCCGTCAGCATGACCACCGGCGCGATGCGCTCGGATGCGATGATTTCAGCCGCAGCGATGCCGTCCATCTTCGGCATCTTGACATCCATCACCACAAGATCCGGCTCGAGCTCACGAGCCAGTTCAACTGCCTTCTCGCCGTCTCCGGCCTGTCCGACGACCTCGTACCCCTCGTCATTGAGCAGTTCGACAAGATCGAAACGGATCAACGCCTCGTCCTCGGCGACCAGCACGCGCGGATGCTTGGCCGCACTTGCCTTCTTGCTGTCACTCACAGTGATCCCTCATATCCGCAGGTCCGGGCGTTCCGGACGATCCATCCATCGCTTCTTTGCCTGGGCAGCCGAGGACGGCGCCATTGCCCAGCGCGCTTCAGAGCCTATCGCACTGAACGCCATAGCCGGGCGCCCATGATCATGAAATTGCGGCAACACGCTCTGATCGGGGCGTTCGTGGTGCCGGATGGCACTCCCGTAGCTGATGTGCCACAATAGTGCGGGTTGACATCAGCCCGGGTGGCGGAATGGTATACGCGGACGGCTCAAACCCGTCTGGCTGAAAGGCTGTAGGGGTTCGACTCCCCTCCCGGGCACTGATGATCGGGCCACCAGGCACCAGCCCGACGAGCACCGAATGACGAACTCCCGCAGCCGTGACCTTCCGGTCCGGCTGCGGGAGTTCTCTGTTGGTCAGGACGTGAGTTGTGGTCCCGGGTCAGTCGCGTTCCTTGATGCGGTGCACCCGCAGGGTATTCGTCTTGCCGATCACGCCGATCGGTGAACCGAAGACGATCACCACAGGATCGCCGACCTTCGCCAGGCCCAGGTCCTGCATGATCTCGTTGACCGCGACCACCATGTCCTCATTGCTCGGATAGGACGGCGTGGTGAAGACCTGGGCGCCCCAGCACAACGTCAGCCAGTGGGCCGTCTTTTCCTCCGGGGTGAAGACCACCAGCGGAATCTCGGCACGGAGCCGGGACATCCGGCGAGCGGTATCACCCGACTGGGTGAATGCCACCATGTACTTCGCTCCCAACTGCTGCGCAGCCTGGGCGGCAGACATGGCGATCACGCCACCGGTGGTGTGGGGATCCCACTTGATCTTGCTGATCTCCTTGATGCCGTGTCGTTCGGTGTTCTCCACGATGCGGGCCATCGTCAGGACGGTCTCGACCGGGTAGGCCCCAACAGAGGTCTCACCCGACAGCATGACCGCGTCCGCGCCGTCCAGCACCGCGTTGGCGACATCGGAAGTCTCCGCGCGAGTCGGGCGTGGCGCACTGATCATCGAATCAAGCATCTGGGTCGCAACGATCACCGGCTTGGCCCACTTGCGGGCCTTGCGGATGATCCGCTTCTGCACCAGCGGAACTTCTTCCAGCGGCAGTTCGACACCCAGATCACCGCGAGCCACCATGAAGCCGTCGAAGGCGTCCACGATTTCGTTGAGGTTCTCCACCGCCTGCGGCTTCTCGATCTTGGCGATCACCGGGAGGCGGACGCCCTCCTCGTCCATGATCTCGTGCACGCGGTTGATGTCATCGGCTCGGCGCACGAATGACAATGCGATCATGTCGAAACCGTTCTGCAACGCCCAGCGCAGATCGGCCTCATCCTTGTCACTCAGAGCGGGCACATTGACAGCAACGCCGGGCAGATTGATGCCCTTGTGGTTGCTGACCGGGCCCGCGACCGTGACCTTCGTGACAACGTCATTGTCGGTGACTGAAACGGCCTCCAGGCCGACGCGTCCGTCATCGATCAAGATCGTATCGCCCGGCTTGACGTCACCGGGCAGGCCCTTGAAGGTGGTGGATGCCCGATGGGCGTCCCCGTCGATATCGTCGGTTGTGATGGTGAATTCCTGGCCGTAGGTCAGGTTCACCTTGCCTTCCACGAAGTTGCCCAGGCGGATCTTCGGACCCTGCAGATCGGCCAACAGGCCGACCGTCTTGCCCACCGCCTGCGCCGCAGCGCGGGTCTCGTCCAAACGCTTCTTGTGCTCGGCATGGTCGCCGTGGCTCATGTTGAAACGGGCTACGTCCAAACCCGCTGTGATCAGCTCTTCCATCCGCTCCTGGGTCGACGTCGCCGGCCCGAGCGTACACACGATCTTTGCTCTACGCACGGCACTACCCTAGCTGAGATCGCCAGTGAAACCAGAAAACAGCAGTAAACCTATTGCCAACCGACAATGCCGGGGATCACGACTCGGCGCGCAGCAGCCGAAGCGCGGAGAGCAGATCAGGACTCGGTTCGGAACTGAAGGTCACGTACTCGCCGCTACCCGGATGAATGAAACCGAGCCGCACGGCGTGCAACCACTGCCGCTGCAAGCCGAGGCGGGCAGCCAGCACCGGGTCGGCGCCATAGAGCGGGTCTGCGACACACGGATGGCCGATCGCCGACAGATGCACCCGGATCTGATGGGTGCGGCCGGTCTCCAGGTGCACCTCGAGCAGGGTCGCCGCGCGCAGCACTTCCACCGCCTCGTAATGGGTGACCGAATGCCGCCCCCCGGCGATTACCGCGAACTTCCAGTCATGGCCCGGGTGCCGTGCGATCGGGGCGTCGATGGTTCCGCTGAACGGATCGGGGTGGCCCTGGGCCAACGCCAGATAAGTCTTGTCGACGCTGCGGTCACGGAAGGCTTGCTTGAGCACCGAATACGCGTGCTCACTCTTAGCCACGACCATCAGCCCCGAGGTGCCGACATCGAGGCGTTGGACGATGCCTTGGCGCTCAGCCGCCCCCGAGGTGGACACCTGGACTCCGGCGGCGGCCAGATGAGAGACCACGTCGGGCCCGGTCCAGCCCAGCGACGGGTGAGCAGCGACCCCGGCCGGCTTGTCGACGACGACCAGTTCGGAATCCTCGTGAACGATGCGCAGCCCGTCGGCGAGCACCGGAACGACCTTGGCCTGGCGCACCGGCTCGCTGATGTCGACCTCCAGCAGATCCCCGGCATGCACTCGTCCCGATGCCCGGGTGACCACCGAGCCGGCCAGCTGCACGGCCCCCGCGTCGATGAGGTCAGCGATCCGCGAACGGCTCAGCCCGGTCATCCGGGCAGCGGCCACATCGATGCGCTCATCGTCCAGGCCATCGGGCACCAGCAGCAGCGCCATCAGCGACGCTCCGAGCGGAACGACCAGATGATCAACAAGATCGCAGCACCGGTGATGCACATATCGGCCACATTGAAAATGGCGAAGCCGCGTATGGCAATGAAGTCGACGACGTGACCGAGAAAAGGACCCGGATCGCGGAAGAGCCGATCGGTGAGGTTGCCCGCGACACCGGCTATCAGCCAGCCGATGCCCACCGCGGCCAGCCAGCTGCGTACCCTGGGTGCAGCGAACGCCAGCAACCCTGCGAGCACACCCAAGGCGAGCACAGAGAGCACGACGGTGAACTGGGTGCCCATGCTGAACGCCGCGCCCGGATTGAAATGCAGCGAGAACCACAACAGGCCGGGGATCACCTCGACAGGCTGGCCCACGGTCAGCCTGTCGACCGCCAGATGCTTGGTGAACTGATCGAGCGCATACAGCAGCGGCACCATAACAGCCATCAGGATGCGGAATCTTCGGGGTGTCGGCGAGGTGCTGGTAGCACCTGTCGGCACCCGGACTGGCGCGCTCTCCCCATCCACCTCACTCGGCTGGGGAGTCGAAGCGGCTATCGCCTCTCCTGGCGCTGCTTGCAGGTCACGCACATCGTGGCGCGCGGGAAGGCCTCCAGCCGGGCTTTGCCGATCGGCTTGCCGCAGTTCTCGCAGTACCCGTAGGTGCCGGCCTCGAGTGCCTTGACGGCCTGCTCGGTCTGGTCGAGCATGTTCCGCTGATTGTTGTGCAGCGACAGCTCCTGGTCGCGTTCGAAATTGGACGAGCCGACATCGGCCGGATCGCGGCCGGCCCCGTCGCTGCCCTCGGTCATCAACTCGGCCAACTCGGCCTGGGCATGGGCGACAGCGGCCCGCAGCCGGTCACGTTCCTCGATCAGCTCCGCACGAACCGCAGCCACCTCTTCGGCGGTCCAGGGATCCTCGCCATCGAGAACCGGCAGAGCGGTAAGCACCGCCTCGTCAGGTTTGGTGGTTGCCATCAATTCTCCTCGTACGTTTAGCGGGCAGTGTACACCTCACTACGCGCCATGCAACTGAGCGGATACGCCGACGCCCCCGACACCTGTAAGGGTGCGGGGACGCCGGAGAGTAGAGGTTCAGTTCAGTTCTTGGCGGCTCTCATCGACCAGGGCGTCCAGCCGCGGGGTCGAGACATGCGGCTGACCCAACCCGTACATCGCATCGGTGTCGGGACGCTGACTCGGGCTGATCGATGTCTGGCCCAGCTGGTCGATCTGCGACTGGAGGAATCCGTTGAAGGTGCGACGGTAATTCTCCTCGTAGTCGCGCAGCTGATTGACACGATCAACCAAGACGTCGCGATCGTTCTCCAAACCGGTGAACAGCTCGGCACGGCGCTCGCGAACCTCGGCGTCCAGCCGGTCGGCGCGTCCGCGGGCCTCACCCAGAATGCGGTCTGCCTGCTGGCGGGTCTCGGTGTCCAGCTGCTCGGCGCGCGCCTTGGACTCACGGTCCAGCTGATCGGCGCGCGAACGCGACTCGTGATCGAGTTGCTCGGCGCGGGCCCGGGCTTCGGCGGTGGTGCGCTCGGCCTGACCCACAGCCTCGGTGATCCGGCGGTGAGCCTCGGCATCGGCGTCGGCCAGCAGGGTCTCGGCCTGCTCGGTGGCCAGTTCGACCAACCGGACAACCGCCGAGCTGGCCTCGGAACTCGTGGTGACCCGAATCTGGCGGACATCGCCGTCGGAGCCGTCCAGCACCTGCCGCGGCGCCGGGGCCGGCGCCTGCTGGGCGGCCTCCGCGCGCTGCTGGGCCGCCGCCAATTCCTGCTGGCTGTTGTTCAGCTGGCCACGCAGTTCCTCGAGCTGACGGTGCAGGTTCTCGTTCTCGGCGCGCAACTGCTCGCCGCCGGTCTTCGACAGGTCGCTGCTGGCCCGCAGCTCGTCCAGCTGTCCGCGCAGCTGAGCGACCTCACTGCTCAGCCGCTCGTTCTCCTGGTGAAGCTGGCTGCTCGCCGTTTGCAGCGAAGCGTGCTCGTTGCGCAGGGCATCCAACTCGCCAGCCAGGCGGCTGGACGCGGCTTGCGCGTTCTTCAACTCGTTGCGCAGGGCATCATCAGCTTCACTGGAGGCAGCCTCGCCACCAGAGCCACCGGCACGTAACTGCTCCAGTTCCTCGGTCAGCTGGGCATAACTGATTTCCAGCTTGTCCATGAAGTTGTCTACCGCGCTGGCCCGATATCCGTCCTCGCTTGGCTTACGCGCCATCGGGAAGCGAATATTGCGGACCTCATCGAGGGACAGAGTCATCTCTTACTCCAGATCAGCAGGCTCAATTATCCGGACGAGCCAGGTAGCCCGACCCTTTTGTGTTCGTCTTCGAGTGCGCCGTGGCGCACTTATGACCTGTTCAGGTTACTCCATGGGGCTCTGATACGCCTGACCACGACGCACAATGCGTGCCCGACTGGGCCTGAATCAGAAGAAAACCTGGACGATCACGCGCTGTAGCACGTAGACGCCGATGAAAACTGCCATAAAGGCTATGTCGAGACTTACGCCGCCGAGATTGAGCGGGGGGATGATCTTGCGCAGCGCGCGGATAGGAGGATCGGTCAACGTATAGATGATCTCGAACAGCGAAGCGAGGATACCTCGGGGACGCCAGCGCGGAGCGAACATCGGAATCCAGCTGATGATCATTCGCGCGAGCAGCAGCCAGATGTAGACCTGGAGCAGCATGTACAAGAGCCAGCCGGCAGTCTGCATCGGTAGGAAACCTCAACTCTGGTTGTAGAAACCGCCCTTGATGCGTTCCTTATCTTCGGCGGTCACGTTGACATTGTTCGGCGAGAGCAGGAAGACCTTACTCGTTACACGTTCAATCGTGCCACGAAGTCCAAAGATCAGCCCAGCCCCGAAGTCGATGAGACGCCGCGCGTCGGCGTCCTCCATGTCGGTCAGGTTCATGATCACGGGCACGCCGTCGCGGAAGTGCTCACCGATCGTCCGAGCCTCGTTGAAGGCCCGCGGATGGACGGTGATGATGCGGCCGAGGTCGGCCTTGACCGGATCGGAAACGCGAGTTTCGACATCTGCGGCATCACGGTAGTGGTCCTGCTGCGCCGGGCGGCGGTTGATGGGTGTCACGGCCGATACCTCCTCGCTGCGCTCGTAGCCATAGATCGGTTCGCTGAACTGCTCGACGTCGTCGCCGTAGCGCTCGTCCTCCTCATCCCGGACCAATCCGAGCCACGCCGCCGCTTTCCGAATCGTCTGCGCCATTGTGAACCCTTTCACGCTCGACTGAGGAGTATCCCGCAACCGAGTCGAGCCTACCTGGACAAGGCGTGAAGGCCGCGAAGATCGCCACGCGACACGCCCGCTATTCAGCGAGCCAGACCAGACCGATCTGGCGGCCGGCACCGGGACCGTCACCGCGGTGGGAGAACAGGCTCGTGCTGGTCAGCGTGCACGGATCCGCGCGATGAACCTCCACCCCCAGATGTTCGAGTTGTGCCTCGGCACCGGCGCCCAGATCAATGGCCGGACTCCCCCAGCTCGTGACCGCTGCACACTCGGGAATCCGTTCGGCAGCATCAGCAGCCATCTGAGCAGGCACTTCGTAGCAGTCGCCGCAGATGTGCGGGCCGATCCACGCCGTGATCCGGCGAGCGCCCGCATCGCCCATCGCTGCGACCGCTGCAGGCAGCACACCCTCGAGCAGGCCCACGCGCCCGGCATGGGCCCCGGCGACGATGCGCCGGGCCGGATCGGCCAGGATCACCGGAACACAGTCGGCGACCCGGATCATCACCGCCAATCCCGGCGTGGTGGACACGATGGCGTCCGCCACCGGCAGCCGCGCCACACCTGGCGCGCCGTTGCCGATCCAGCCGTCGGACGACCAATCGCGTCCGTCATCGTCTGCCAGATGCACGGCGGTGCCGTGGATCTGGTGAACGGCCACGATCGGGGTGATCCCGGCGGCCTGTCGCACCCGGCTCATATTCGTGCGCAGATGGTCGATCTCGTCCAGGTCGCTGCGTCCGAGATTGAGGCGGCCCAGCGCACCCTCGGACACGCCACCCAGCCGATCGGTGAATGCGACGCCTACTCCACCGTTGCCGGCGGGGTCGATGAACTCGGCGAACACGCCGCGCTCACTTCATGAAATCGGGGATGTCCAGGTCGTCATCATCGTCGGCGACCGGAGCCACTACAGGACGCTTGGTCATGTGCGTCGGTTCGTTGTGGCCGTCGTCGGACGCCGAGAAGTTCGGTGTGAACCGACGCTGCTCGTCGGACCGATTGATCATCGGCTCGGCCTTGGGCTGCGGACGAGTCTCCGGCTGCTGAGCGGCGGCTGCGGGCTTCGCCTTGGGTGTCGGCTGGCCGGAATCGAAGCCTGCCGCGATGACAGTGACGCGCACCTCATCGCCGAGCGCATCGTCGATGACCGTGCCGAAGATGATATTCGCCTCGTCGTGTGCGGCTTCCTCAATGAGGTTCGCGGCCTCGCTGACTTCGAACAGGCCCAGATCCGAACCGCCCGCAATCGACAGCAGCACGCCGCGCGCTCCGTCGATGCTGGCCTCCAGCAACGGGCTGGAGATGGCCTGCTCGGCCGCCTCGCGCGCCCGGTCGTCACCACGGGCCGAACCGATGCCCATCAAGGCCGACCCGGCGTTGCTCATGACCGACTTGACGTCGGCGAAGTCGAGATTGATCAGGCCGGGTGTCGTGATGAGGTCGGTGATACCCGACACGCCTTGCATCAGTACCTGGTCGGCCTGCTTGAAGGCGTCCAGGATGGCGACCCGCACATCGGTCATCTCGAGCAGCTTGTCATTGGGGATGACGATCAGGGTGTCGACCTCGTCGGCCAGGTTCGCGATGCCCGAGTCCGCCTGATTGGCTCGGCGGCGTCCCTCGAAGGAGAACGGCCGGGTCACCACCCCTATGGTCAGTGCACCCAGCGAACGGGCGATCTTGGCCACCACCGGGGCCCCACCGGTACCGGTGCCACCGCCCTCGCCGGCGGTGACGAAAACCATGTCGGCGCCCTTCAGCGCGTCCTCGATCTGGTCGGAGTGATCCTCGGCCGCCTGGCGGCCCTTCTCGGGATCAGCACCGGCACCCAGACCGCGGGTCAGGTCCCGGCCGATGTCGAGCTTGACATCGGCGTCGCTCATCAGCAGCGCCTGGGCATCGGTATTGATCGCGATGAACTCAACACCCTTGAGGCCCGACTCGATCATCCGGTTGACGGCATTGACACCACCGCCACCGACGCCGACCACCTTGATGACTGCCAAGTAATTCTGCGATGCAGTGGCCACCAGTCCGCCCCATTCCCTGCCAGTGCTCAAAGCACCGATTCGTCTGTTCGCTCGTTCGGCTCGTCCGCGCCCCGGTTCCGATCCTTCCGGCCCCGTGGCTGCACCCATTCTGCACTGCCGATCGAAGCAATTCCGCCAAGTGAGCGACCAAATCCGCGGCCGGTTCGTCGGCAGATGGCCTTTTGAGGCAGGCAATGACATGCTCACCCGCTCAGACACGCGAAACTCACAGTACGAAAGCAGCCAAAGTGCTGTCCACACCGGGACACGCTCAAACCTCGATAACCTCAAGTACAGGTCGAGGCTTTGGGACCCGAGTTCAGCGGATTGCCGGATGCCCGGGCGCCGATACATCGAAAACCGTGCCCGGCTGGGCCAGCAGCACCGGCAGCAGGGCCGCCTTCTCGTCCGAGAGGCTGGCGTTGCCCCAGACGATCTGCCGTCCGTCGGCCAGCTCGATCACGATGTGGTCGATGGTGGAGGCCGTCACCTGGGTGGTCTGCGCGACCACATCGGCGGGCAGCGCCGAGACCACGGTGGCGACGTCGGCCAGCATCCGCTGTTCGTCACCGGCGGTATCGGCGACCACGCCCTCGACAGGCTCCGATGCGGTGTGGAAAATCTTCCCGCTAGCATCCACCCATTGATAGCTGCCCGCATTGATGCGCTGATAAACCATCGTGCGTTCGATCACCTCGATGCCCAATTCATGCGGCCAATTGCGGTGCAACACCACGTCGGCCACCTCGGGCAATGCCAGCAGCCGCTGGCGGATGGCGTCGGCCGGGATGCGCGTGAGCGGCGTGCCGAGGGGCACTCGCGCGGTCTGGACGATCTCGTCGGTGGTGGTCAGCTGGGTACCGGTGACGGTGACCTCACGGGTGGCCAGGGCGGACGAGAAGAGCGCCACCCAGGCCAGCACCGCGAGGACCACCAATGCGGCGCCGATGATGATGGCCCGCTTGCGCCGGGCGCGCTGCTGGGTCTTGCGGCGCAGGTCGAGCCGAGGCCCCAGGTCGGTGCGTCCGCTGGTCCCGTTGGCCGTCATCCCCGACTGACTCGCTTTTTCAGCTGATCGACGAGCAGCGGACCGACCAGCGTGACATCGCCCGCGCCCAGCGTCATCACCAGGTCGCCCGGACGCACCAGGTCAGCCAGCACCCGCGGCAATTCGGCCTTGTCGGGGACGTAGTGCACCTCGGTCGTCGATCCGGCGTGGGCTTTCGCGGCGTTGGCGATCAGCGCCCCACTGACACCCGGCATCGGTTCTTCGCGGGCGCCGTAGACGTCGGTGACGATCGCGATATCGGCCAGGCAAAGCGCCCGGCCGAACTCCTCGGCGAAATCGCGGGTACGGCTGTACAGATGTGGCTGGAAGCAGGCGACCAGGCGTCCGGAGCCCCGGGCCCGGAGCGCGGCCCCCAGCGAGGCACGTAGTTCGGTCGGATGGTGGGCATAGTCGTCGTAGATGCGCACCGGCGCGGCGTCCGGGTCATCGCTCAGCGGCTGGCTGGCGATCAGCTGGAAGCGGCGCAGCGTGCCGGTGAACTGCGCAGCGGCGGCCAGCAGATCGGCGGCGTCGATTCCGAGCAGGCGTCCGACCGCGAAGGCCGCGGCAGCGTTGGCCAGGTTGAAGCGTCCCGGCACCTGAAGATCGAGTTGGTGGGTCCGTCCCTCGGCGTGCAGCCGAGCCGACGAGGCGGTGTCCTTGAAACGCAGATCGGACAGCCGGTAGTCGGCGTCGGCCGCCTCACCGTAGGTGATCACCTTCACCACCCCGGCCTTGCGCAACTCGGACGCCAGATCGCGCGACCCCGGGTCATCGGCGTTGATGACCACCGAGCGCACGGTCGGGCCGTGCGCGAAATCGCGGAATCCTTCGTGGTAGGCCTTGGCGGTGCCCCAGTTGTCGAGATGATCTGCCTCGATGTTGGTGATGACGGCGATCTCGGTGGGGTACTGCAAGAAACTGCCGTCGGATTCGTCGGCCTCGATCACCAGCACGTCGCCGGAACCGAGGTGGGCGCTGCGGCCGGTCGCGGCCAGCGGCGAACCGATGACGTAGCTCGGATCGGCCCCGGCGTGAGCGAGCATCGTGGCCGTCATGGCGCTGGTGGTGGTCTTGCCGTGGGTGCCCGCGACCGATACCCCGCGGCGTCCGATCATCAGTGCCGCCAGCGCGGCGCTGCGGTGCCACAGGCGCAGTCCGGCCGCTTTGGCGGCGACCACTTCGGAGTTGTTCTGGCGGATGGCCGAGGAGACCACCACCGTGTCGATGCCGTTCAGGTGAGCAACGTCGTGGCCGACCGCGGTCGCGATGCCGAGCTCCGAAAGCTGATGCAGGACCGGCGAGTCGGAGCGGTCACAGCCGGAGACCGGCATGCCTAGCTCGTTGTACACCTCGGCGATTCCGCTCATGCCGGCACCGCCGATGGCGATGAAATGGATCGCCCCCGCCTCGGCTGCGGGCAACACCTCAATGATCTGGCGCAACATCACCGTTCTCCTGCCTGTGCGGCGTCGAGGACCACATGGGCGACTCTGGCCGCCGCATCAGGACGCATGAGTTTCTGGGCTGCGGCCGACATCGCCGCGAGCTTGCCGGGTGCCGCGAACAGCGCCGTGACTTCGCTGACCAGCCGGTCGGCGGTCAGCTCGGCGTCGTCGATGCAGATGGCTGCCGAAGCGTCCACCAGCGGTTTGGCGTTTCGGGCCTGCTCGCCGTTGCCGATGGGCAGCGGCACCATGATGGCAGGTAATCCGACGGTGGCGACCTCGACCACGGTGCCGGCACCCGAGCGGGCCAGCATCAGATCGGCGGCCGCGTAGGCACGCTCCATGGCGTCCACATAGCCGACCGGAACGTAACGAGCACCGGTGGTCTGGTCGACACGTTCGGTCAATCCGTCATGGTAGTTCTTCGGGCCCCACACATGCAGCACCTGGATGCCCGCGGCGAGCAGCCGGTCGGCGGCGTCCACGGTGGCATCGTTCAGGCTACGGGCCCCCTGTGATCCCCCGCTGACCAGCAACACCGGCAGATCGGGGGCCAGGCCGAACGACTGCCGGGCCGAAGCCGCCGCAGCGGTGCGTCCGGCCTCCGCCAGGTCGGTGATCGCCCGGCGCACCGGCAGGCCCTCGAAGCGTGCGCCCTTCAGCTCGGTGCCGGGGAACGACGTCAGCACCGCCACCGCGAAACGGCTGGCGATCTTGTTGGCCAGCCCCGGCAGCGCGTTCTGCTCATGAATCACCACGGGAATCTTGAGGCGGCGGGCGGCCAGATAGGCGGGCAGCGATGCGTACCCACCGAACCCGCAGACCACATCGGCGTCATGTGCGCGCAGGATCTTCTTGGCCTGGCGAACCGCCCCGGCCAGCCGTCCCGGGACCCTGAACAGGTCCAGGTTGATCTTGCGTGGCAGCGGAACCGCCGGGACCAGTTCGAGATCGAGTCCGGCTTCGGGGACGACGCGGGTCTCCAGGCCACGCGCCGTGCCGATGCAGGTGATCTGGGTGTCCGGTGCTATCGCTGTGATGGCCTGCGCGGTCGCGATCAGCGGTGACGTGTGGCCCGCGGTACCACCGCCGGCCAGAATGACGTTCACCATCTGTTTCTCCGATCGTCTGATTCAGCCGGTGATCTCATCGGCGGGTGTCGACAACGCTGGTCATTCTAGGCTGACGGGTTTTGCGCCCGGCAGCCAGCAGTCTGGCTGCCTCGGGCTCTTGTCGGGCGGCTCCCAGCAAAATGCCGACGGCTACCAGGTTGGCCAGCAGGGCCGAGCCGCCCTGACTCAGGAACGGCAGCGGGACGCCGACCACCGGCAGCAGCCGCATCACGACGAAGATGTTGACCAGCGCCTGAATGACGATCCACGCCGTCATGCCGCTCGCAGCGTAGGCGAGCAGCCTGTTGGACGACCGGGCCGCGATTCGAAGCCCGGTGAACGCCAGGACGAAGAACAGGCAGAGTACGATCAGCGTCCCGACCAGGCCCATCTCCTCGCCGAGCACCGCGAGCACGTAGTCGGTCTGGGCACCGTTGTACAGGCCGCCCCATTTCTGGCGGGAATGGCCCAGGCCGACGCCCCACCAGCCACCCGAAGCCAGCGCATAGATGGCATTCATCGGCTGATCGCTGACGGCATCGCTGGGGTTCACGAAGCTGAAGAGCCGGTGCATACGCTCGGGATCGGTCACCACCATCAGTCCGATCACCACGGCGCCGACCGAACCGAGCGCAGCGATCACCCGCATCGGGGCCCCGACGAACCACAGCACCGCGAACATGATCAAGGCGATGATCACCGCGGTGCCGAGATCCTTCTGCAACAGCACCATGCCTTCGATTACGAGGAAACCGAGCAGGAAGGGGAACAACAGCCGCCTGGGGTCGCTGAGTGTCTTCGTCCGGTTGGCCAGCACGGCCGCCGACCAGAGAATCAGGGCCGCTTTGGCGAACTCGGACGGCTGGATCGTCCCCAGGGGACCGAGCCGTAGCCAGGAACGGTTACCGTAGGCGTCCTCGCCCAGCGGAGTGAAGACCAGGGCCAGCAGCACGATGCTGAAGATCATGCCCAGCCAGCCGAGCACTGCATATGCCGATGCGCTGCGCCGCGACAGCCACCAGGCCGCTGGTATGCCCATGGCCAAGAAGACCAGCTGTCGCACCAGGTAGTAGTAGGCGTCGCCCTGATTGGTGACCGACGACCACACCGAGGAGGCCGAGAGCACCATCAGCACGCCGAGTCCGACCAACAGCGCAGACGAGACGAGCACCAGGTAGTAGTCGGCGAGCGGCTGGGACAGCACGCGGGCGAGGTTCCCCTCGCCATGGCTCCCGAAGTCGGCCAGCCCGCCCTCCAGCCCGCGCTTGCGGCGCTTGGCGGCTGCCGGGCGGCTCGCGGCGGCCGGGCCTGCCGGCCGGCCGGGCTTGCGGACCTCGGACGCGACGCTCATTGCCGCACTCCACCGCCGGGCAGCCCGCGGACGGCTGCGGCGAAGTCGTCGCCGCGTGCGGCGTAACCGGGCCACATGTCCTTGCTGGCGCCTCCGGGTGCCAGCAGCACGGTGTCTCCTCGCTCGGCGAAGGCGGCTGCGGCCTGCACGGCCTCGGTCATCGCGCCCTTCGCATCGTGGCGGTCGATGACCACCACGGGCACACCAGGAGCGTGCCGGGCCAAGGCGTCGGCCACCACCTGCCGGTCGACACCCAGCACGATCGCCGCCCGCAGTTTCGATGCGTGGGCGGTCACCAGGTCGTCGAAGCTGGTGCCCTTCGTCTGTCCGCCGGCGATCCACACGATCGAATCGAAGGCCCGCATGGACGAGTTGGCCGCGTGCGGATTGGTGGCCTTCGAGTCGTCCACCCAGGTGACCCCGTCGATCGTCGCGACGGTGGCGATGCGATGGCCGCCCAGTTTCAGGTTGCGCAGACCCGCGGCCACGGCGGGCCCGGGCACGCCGAAGCTGCGGGCGAGCGTGGCCGCGGCCAGGGCGTTCTCGATGTTGTGCGGGGCGTTCGGGTGCACGTCGGCGACGTTGGCCAGCGGCAGCGCCGAATCGTGACGCTGCGCGACGAACGCGCGGTCGACCAGCAGATCGTCCACGATGCCGAGCATCGAGATCGACGGGATGCCGAGCGTGAAACCGATCGCCCGTGCTCCCTCGATCACCTCGGCATCGGCCACCATCTTCTCGGTGACCGGCTCGGCGACGTTGTAGACGCAGGAGTGCCTGACGTTGTGATAGATGCGAGCCTTGTCGGCGCGGTAGCCGTCCATGGCGGCATCGGGATCGCCGAGCCATGGCCCGTACCACTCCAGGTGGTCGGCGTGCAGATTCAGCACCGCCGCCGAATGGAGTTCGAGCGAATGGGTCCAGTGCAACTCGAAGCTGGACAGCTCCACGGCGAAGACGTCATAGGGGATCTCGTCGTTGATCGCCTCGATGATCGGGCGCCCGATGTTGCCGACAGCGGCCGACTTCAGGCCTGCCGCGCGCAGCATCGAATCGAGCATCTGGACCGTCGTGGTCTTGCCGTTGGTGCCGGTCACGCCCAGCCAGGGGACGATGCGGTCGGGGTGCATCAGCCGCCAGGCGAGTTCGACGTCGCCCCAGATCGGCACGCCGGCCGCCGCGGCGGCAGCCAGCAGCGGGTAGTCGGGGCGCCAGCCCGGCGAGGTGATGACCAGATCGATATCGTCCGGCAGGGTTGCCGAGGAGCCGGGACCGAGCCGCACGGTCGCGTCGAGGTGCTCGAGCAGGGTGGCTTTCTCGCGGTTCTCGTCGGAGTCGAGATCGTCGAGCACGATCACCCGGGCACCCAGTTCGAGCAGCGCGTCGGCTGCCGCGAAGCCGGAGGTGCCCAGCCCGGCCACCACCACCGCGGCCTCGCGCCACGGCGAGTAGCGGTCGGCGATCCGAAGCCACGCCAGGGGCCTGTCGGTTGTCATCTTCGTCCTCCTGGGGAAGTAGGAACGGATCTGTTCAAACGTCTGTCAGCGGTCTTCTCGGACCGGCTATTGGCCCAGTATCCACTGGGCATAGAAGACCGAAAGCCCCGTGACGACCGACACGCCGCAGATGATCCAGAATCGGATCACCACGGTCACCTCGTCCCAGCCGAGCAGCTCGAAATGGTGGTGCAGCGGCGCCATCTTGAAGACCCGCTTGCCGTGGGTCAGTTTGAAGTAGCTGACCTGGATCGCCACCGAGGACGCCTCGAGAACGAAGAGCAGGCCGATGATGATCAGCAGCAGTTCGGTGCGGGTGAGGATCGCCAGGCCACCCACGGCGCCGCCGAGGGCCAGCGACCCGGTGTCGCCCATGAAGATCTTGGCCGGTTTCGCATTCCACCACAGGAATCCGAAACAGGCTGCGGCCAAGGCTGCCGAGATGACCGCCAGATCCCAGGGATCGCGGACCTGGTAGCACATCGGGCCGGCGGTCGAGCCGGGCCGGCACCACTGGTTGCGCTGCCAGATGTTGATCAGGGTGTAGGCGCCGAAAACCATGGTCAGCGCGCCGGTGGCGAGCCCGTCGACACCGTCGGTGAGATTCACGGCGTTCGAGGACGCGATCACCATGAAGGTCATCCACACGATCGCCGCCACCAGCGGCAGCCGCAACCATTCGATGTCGCGGGTGAAGGAGATGGCGGTGCTGGCGGGGGTGTCGCCGTAGGCATTCGGCCCGAACAGTGCTGCGGTACCGAAGGCGGCGCCGATCACCAACTGGCCCAGGAGTTTCCCCCGGGAGGTCAGCCCCAGCGAACGCTTGTGGCTGATCTTCGTCCAATCGTCGATGAAGCCGAGCAGCCCGCAGGCGACCAGCAGGCCGAGCAGCAGCAGGCCCGAATACGACGGGAGTTCCAGGTTCACCAGATGAGCCAGCGCATAGGCCAGCACCACCGCGAGAACGATGGCCAGCCCACCCATGGTCGGGGTGCCACGTTTGGCGCTGTGGGTGGCCGGCCCGTCGTCGCGGACGAACTGGCCGTAGCCGCGGCGCACCAGGAAGCCGATGAAGGCCCGCGTGCCGATCAGTGTCCCGGCCAGAGCGACGACCCCGGCAACGATGATCAGTTTCATCATCTATTCCTCTCCGCCCACCAGCTGGTCGGCCACCTCGTCCAGACTGAGGCCTCGGCTTGCTTTCACCAGCACAACGTCTCCGGGCTGCAACTCCAGCGAGCCGGCCACGGTCTGCACTTCCGCGATCCGGGCGCGAGCACCGACGCGCTCGGCGCCGCCGACGATATCCTGCGCGTGCTCGCCCAGCGCGACGATCTCGTCGTAGCCCAGCTCTGCGGCCAGCTGACCGATGCCGGCATGCAGCTCGGGCGAGGTCTCCCCCAGCTCGAGCATGTCGCCGATGACCGCGATCGTGCGCGCCTGCGGCCGGGAAGCCCGGCGCCGCTCGCCGATCGCGGCAACCGCACGCAGGGCAGCCGCCATGGATTCCGGATTGGCGTTGTACGCATCGTTGATGACCGCTGCCCCATTCGGCAGTTCGTGCAGTTCCATCCGCCACCGCGCACGGGCGGTGGCCTGGTTGAGTGCCGCGGCCACCGTTTCGAGTGGCACCCCCAGGACGAGCGCGGCGGTGGCTGCGGCCGTGGCATCGGCGACCTGGTGCTCGCCGATCAACCGCAGCTGCACCTTGGCGCTGTGTGCGGTCGCTCCGGGTCCGGTGACGGTCAGCACGAAGGAGTAGCGGTCGAGATCGTCCGGCTTCAGATCCGTGGCCCGGACGAACAGTTCGGCGTCGACGGGTTCTGTGCCGCCGACCATGAAGCGGGCGATGCGGGCTTGGGTGCGTGGCGCCATGGCATCGACGAACGGGTCGCCGGCATTGAGAACGGCCCAGCCGTCCGGGTCGAGCGCCTCGACGATCTCCCCCTTGGCTTCGGCGGTCCTCGCCTTGCTGCCGAACTCGCCGAGGTGCGCGGTGCCGATGTTCAGCACGATGGACACGCTGGGGTGCACGATCGAGCAGAGGTAGGCGACGTCGCCGATCGCCCGGGCGCCCATCTCGCTGACCAGATAGCGGGTCCGCTCGTCGATCTGGCAGACGGTGAGCGGATTGCCCAGCTCGTTGTTGTGGGAACCGGCCGGGCTGACCGTTGGGCCGACGGCGGCCAGGATCTGGGCCAGGAGGTCTTTGGTGCTGGTCTTGCCGGCGCTGCCGGTGATCGCGACCGTCTGTAGACCGGCGGCCCGGGCCTCCGCGTGCAGGCTACGGGCCAATGCGGTGAGGCCTTGCTGGGCGTCCTCGCAGACCAGTTCGGCCAGCGGGGCATCGACCTGGTGGGTCACGATGGCCGCGGTTGCTCCGAGCGCGGCGGCTGCAGCCACATAGTCATGGCCGTCGACGTTCTCGCCGGGCAACGCGACGAACAGTGCTCCTGAGGTGGCCTGGCGGCTGTCGATCACGACAGCGGGGCCAACGACCGTGTCGGGGTCTGCGGTCACGGTGCACGGCTCACCGCCTGCTTCGATGAGTGCAGCCAACTCTGCTGCGCTGCGCGTCCTCATGATGGGCCTCCTGGGGCTTGGCTGATCTGCGCCCACCTATCCTGCGTGACTGCGACGTCGTCGAAGTCGATCGTCCGATCAGCGAACTGCTGGCTGCGTTCGTGGCCTTTGCCGAGTATGACGACGACATCTCCCGCCCGGGCCAGCCGCAGTGCCTGCTCGATGGCCGTGGCCCGGTCACCGCCGTCGTAGGCCTCGACCCGGGCATCATGGCTGCCGGGTGCGGCGGACGCGATGGCCTCGCGGGCGCCGGCCAGCACCCGGGCGCGGATGGCGGCCGGGTCTTCGGAGCGCGGATTGTCATCGGTCACCAGCACGATGTCGGCGCCGTGTACCCCGACCGCCCCCATCGGTTCGCGTTTGTCGGGATCGCGGTCACCGCCGGCGCCGAAGACCGCTATCACTCGCCGGCCGGTGAAGCCCGGATGGCTGAATGCGGACAATGCCGAGGCGATCGCCTGGGGGGTGTGGGCGAAGTCGACATAGACGTGCGGCGCCGCCTCGCCGTCCAGCGGCACCGGCTGCATGCGTCCGGGGATGACCGCGGCGGCCAGTCCGGGCAGTGCGGCGGTCATGTCGTAGCCGGCCTGATCGATCATGGCCAGCGCGGTCGCCGCATTGCGCACGTTGTACTCGCCGGGCAGGCAGGTGAACGCGTCGAGTTGCGCGCCGTCGTGGGCCAACGTGAAACGAGATCCCGGACCGTGCGGCTGCCAGGCCACCACCCGGTAGTCGCAACCGTCACTCAGCCCGACGCTGACCGCCGGCAGCCCGAGTTCGGCCGCCTGTCTCATCAGCCTGCGTCCGGCCTCGTCGTCGCCGTTGATGACCGCGCGCTTGGCGTAACCAGGGGTGAACAGCTGAGCCTTGGCCTGGTAGTAGGCCTCCATCGTGTGGTGGAAATCCAGGTGATCGCGGCCGAGATTGGTGAATCCGGCGACGTCGAACTGGATGCCTGCCACCCGGTTGAGCGCCAGGGCATGCGAACTGACCTCCATGGCCATCACATCGGCACCGCGAGCCGCCAGCGTCGCGATGATCGCCTGCAGATCGGGCGCCTCGGGAGTGGTGATCGTCGAATGGTCGATCTGGACCGGCTCCCCGCCGACCAGGAACCCCAGCGTTCCGATGCTGCCCACCCGGTGCGCAGCCGCGTCCAGCGCCGAGGCCAGCATCAGCACCGTCGTGGACTTGCCGTTGGTTCCGGTCACTCCGAAGCTGGTCATATTGCGCGCGGGGTGGCCCCACACCCTGGCCGAGGCGATCGCCATCACGTAGCGAGGATCGTCGCAGACCACCACCGGCAGGTGCTGACCGTCGGCGAGCCGGGCGCCGGCGGGGTCGCTCAGCAACGCGACCGCACCGGCGCTGCGGGCCGCCTCGGCGAACAACGCGCCGTGGCTGCGGGTGCCGGGAAGGCCGACATAGAGGTCGCCAGGACGAACCCGGCGGGAGTCGAAACTGACCCTGCTGACGATCGGATCGGCGTCCGGCAGCTGCACCGGCAGCCCCGCCAGTAGCTGCGAGAGCGGCTGCGGGAAGGTCTGCGGTGCCGGCTGCGCCTGGCTGTGCTGTTCTTCGCTTGCCACGGTCAGTAGGTGAGGGGGTCGGTGTAGGCGGGCACATCGGTCGACGGAGCGATGCCGTATCGGGGCAATGCCTGCATCATCATCTGGCGTGCGGTTGGAAAGGCCACGGTGCCACCGTAGTAGCCATTGACCGGTTCGTCGATCACGACGTAGACCAGAATCTGCGGATCCTCCGCAGGGGCGACCGCGACATAAGAACCCGTGTAGCCGCCGTTGTAGTTGCCGTACTGATCGGCCTTCTGCGCGGTTCCGGATTTGCCGGCCATCCGGTAACCGTCGATCGTCTTCGAATCCGCCGTAGTCATCTCGGGCGAAGCCACGCTGGCCTCCATCATGTTGACCACGGCCGCCGATGCCTCCGGACTGATGACTCTGCGAGGCTCGGCGCGGTCGAAGCTGATAGCGTCTCCGGCCGCCGTGGTGGCGGAGGCGATGACCGTCGGCTGGTGATAGACGCCACCGTTGACGATCGCGGAGATGGCCGACGCTTCCTGCAGAGCGGTCACCGACAGGCCCTGGCCGAAGGAGATCTGGTCGCGGGTGTAGTCGGCCATATCGGTGCCGGGAAGGATGCCCAGCGCGCCGCCGGTCTCGCCGGGCAGTTCGATACCGGTGGAGGTACCCAGCCCGAACGACGCCAGGTAGTTCGACAGGGTCGCCTTGTCCATCTGGCGCGCCAACTCGACGGTGCCGATGTTGGACGATTGCGCGAGCACACCGCGAGCCGTGAGATCGAGGGTGCCGTGCGACCAGGCATCCCGGATCGGGGCATCACCGGACAGGATCTGCTCGGGCACCTGCACCTTGGTGTCGGGAGTGATCAAGCCGGCATCGAGCAGGGCGGCCATGGTGAGCACCTTCTGCACCGAACCCGGTTCGTAGGCGTCGGTGACCACGCGGTTGCCCAGATCGTCCGCGTCGGCCGAGCCCGGATTGTTGGAGTCGAAGGTGGGCACCGTGGCCATCGCGAGGATCTCTCCGGTGTCGACAGCCTGGACCACGATGGTGCCGCTCTTGGCCTGCGCACTGGCCACCGCGTTGGCGAGGCTGGTCTCGGCCATCCACTGCAGTTCGGAGTCGATCGTCAAGGTGTAGGTGGCGCCGTTGACCGGCTCGATCAGGGTGCTGTCGCCCAGTGGAATGGTGCCGTAGCGCGACGACTGGTAGGTCTGCTTGCCATCCGTGCCGCTCAGGTACTGGTTCTGGCCGTACTCCAGACCCGCGGCGCCCTCATCGTCGTAGTTGACGAAGCCGAGCACATTGGAGGCCAGCGTCCCATTCGGGTAGTAGCGCACCGGGTCGGGCGCGGAATAGATCCCGTACCAGCCACCGGCGGTCAGCTCGGCTGCCATCTGCTGGTAGACCGCGGCCGAGACCTTGCGGGCGATCAGCTCGTACTGGTTGGGTCCGCCGTCGGCGGTACGGGTGTCGGTCAGCTGCGTGAGGTAATCGTCCTTGTTCCCGCCCAGATACTTGACCAGGATCTCCGCGATCGCTGCAGGTGCCTTGTCGGCCTTGGCGCGCTGGTCACTGGTCATGTGGTCCGGGTCATACCCATTGGACGAGATCGAGTACGGATCGGCAATCACCGAGAACGCCGGCTGCGTCTCGGCCAGCACCTCACCGTTGCGGTCGTAGATCACCCCGCGATCGGCCTTCAGCACCTGCGATTGGCTCAGCTGGGCGGCCGCAGCCTGGGCATTGGCGTCCGCATCGATGCCCTGCAGCAGCAGGGCGCGACCCGACGCCAGGCTGATCATGATCGCAACGAAAACGAAGAAGATCGTGATCCGCTTGTTGGTGGAAGCGATGGGCAATCCGGGACGCGCGCGGCGCCGGGAGTTCTTGCCCATCGGTGTCGCCGTGCGGGACCTGCCGGCTGTCGACGAGCGGCTGGCAGCGGAGGATCGGGTATTGCGTGGGCTACTCACGGGTTTACCTCCCCCGCCGCCGGCTGAGTGGTCTCGGAGTTCGTGGACTCGTCGGTCTGCTCGGTGCCGTCCTGATCGCCAGCCGTCGTCGTGGGTTCGGTCGTGTGTTCGGTCGAGGACTCGGTGGAGGGCTCGGTGGAGGGCTCGGTGGTGGAGGTCGGCTCGGGCGCGGGCGTCGTGACGGGCACGCTGACCGGCGCCGGCGGCACCATGCCCGGCAACTCGTTACCGCTCACCTCGGTGGGCACCCCGAGGATCTCGCCACTCGGCATCTTGATGAACGCCGGATTCGGGTTGGGCCGCATGCCCAGTGCCCACGCCTGGTCGGCCAGATTCTGGGACGAGCGCAGATCCTGCGCCTGCGCGACCAGAGCGGCTTCCTGGTAGCGCAGCTCGGCTTCCTGACTCTGTAGCGCCGCCAGCTCACCCGACTGGGTCTGAATCGTGGTCGACAGCACCAGCACTCCGGTGAGTCCTCCGCCGAGCAGCACTGCGATGAACAGAATGAACGGCAACTGAGCCAGCTGATGAGACTGCCTGGGCACGGCCCGCAGCACTGTCGGCTGGCTGTCCGATCCGGGCGTGATCGGTGCGTGCAAAGCGCTCATCGGGCCTCCTTGAGGATGGGCACATGACCGGGACGGATGCGCTTCACCACGCGCAGCCGGGCCGATGCGGCCCTCGGGTTGCTCGCGATCTCGTCGGCGGTAGGCTTCTCGGCTCCCCGGGTGAGCGGCTCGAATCGGGCCAGCAGCGGCTCGGGAACCACCGGCAACCGCGGCGGCGCGGCGTCGCTGATGGCCGCGGCGAAGGTCTGCTTGACCAGGCGGTCCTCCAGCGAGTGGTAGGCCAGCACGGCTATGCGTCCGCCGACCGCGAGCCTGCCGAGGGCATCGGGCAGCAGCCCGGCCAGGGCGTCCAATTCACCGTTGACTTCGATGCGCAGGGCCTGGAAGGTGCGCTTGGCCGGATGTCCCCCGCCGTGCCGGACGGCGGCCGGCAGCGCAGCGGAGATCACGTCGACCAGACGGGCCGATCTGCTGAACGGCTCGCGGGCGCGTTCGGTGACGATGGCCCGGGCGATCCGCTCGGCATGCGGTTCCTCCCCGTAGCGACGCAGGATCCGCACGAGTTCGGCCTGGCTGGAGGTGTTGAGCACCTGAGCGGCGGTCCGCGGGTTGCGGGCGTCCATCCGCATGTCCAGCGGCGCATCGGCCGCATAGGCGAAGCCGCGATCACGCTGATCGATCTGCAGGCTCGACAGTCCGAGGTCTGCCAGCAGCGAATTGATCTCGGCGATGCCCAGATCGTCCAGCACGTCGGCGAGTTCGTCGAAGCGGGCCTGCACCAGCTCAAAGCGTCCGGCGAACCGGTGCAGGGTGCGCTCTGCGATCGCCAGAGCGTCGGCGTCCTGATCGATGCCGATCAGCCGGGCATTCGGGCAGTCGGCGAGGATCGCGCTGGCGTGGCCGGCCATGCCGAGAGTGACATCCACGTGGATGGCTCCGGGCGTCTGGAGAGCAGGTCCGAGCAGTGCGGTGATGCGTTCGCGCATCACCGGGGTGTGCACGACTGCCCCGTGGTCATCGACGGCCAGCGGTGCAGGATCGGGCGGGTTACGGGCGGCGACGGGCTCGCTCACATCCATCGTTCCTCCCGAGCAGTAGTCGTCGGCTGTGCCGCCTGGTTTCAATCCGGACTCCAGAACCCAGAGCCGCCTGGCATCGGGGAAGTGATGCCAGGAAGCTGTGAGCCCGGATTGAAGCCGGACGACACAGCAGTGTCATTGCCTTTCTCCGTTCTGGACGAAGCGACCCGATCACAGGATCGGGAAGATCTCTTCGTTCAGCTCGGCGAAGGAGGCCTCCTGCGCAGCGGAGTATTCCTCCCATGCCTGCGGGTTCCAGACCTCGACCCGATCGATGGCCCCCACCACGACGATGTCCTTGTCCAGACCCGCGTAGTCACGCAGCACGGCCGGCACCGAGATGCGGCCCTGCTTGTCCGGCACTTCATCGCTGGCCGAGGACGCCAGCATGCGCTGAAAATCACGCACCTGACGCACCGTGGCCGGAGCTGAGGCCATCTGCTGAGTCTTCGCGACGAACGTGGCCATGGGATAGATCGCCAGACAGCGATCCTGTCCCCTGGTCACCACCAGCCCCTCGGCCAGCTCGTCCCGGAACTTCGCAGGCAGGAAGAATCGGCCCTTGTCGTCGAGCTTGGGAGTGTGCGTTCCGAGAAACATCGGCACCACCCCCAGCTCCACATCGGGACCTCGTCCTCCACTTGGCCCCACCTTACTCCATTTAGCTCCACCTGCATCCAACTCGCTGCCACAATCTCGGCTGTTTCACCACCACGACCGGCCGCGGCCGCCGCACGACGCGGGGACGTTGGGCGGGCGCGGGTACGATGATTGGCGGCCTGGCAGGTTCCGCAGGCAGGACCGAAAGTCCGCTGCGTGACCGCCAACTCATCTACCGAGGGGATCCCGGTTCCGTGACAGCTCAACGTGTCTTGACCCCAAAACTCGACGTCCCGCAGGTGCAGCGGACCGCTGAGGCCATGCGGACGGCCATCGCGAGTGTCATCGAGGGCAAGACCGAACAGATCGATCTGGCGATCCTGGTGCTGTTCGCCGGCGGTCACCTGCTCATCGAGGACGTGCCGGGAGTCGGCAAGACCATGTTGGCGAAGGCCCTGGGACGTGCCATCGACTGCCGGGTGCGCCGGATCCAGTTCACCCCCGACCTGCTGCCCTCCGACATCACCGGCGTCTCGGTGTACAACCAGGAGACCCGCGAGTTCGAATTCAAACCGGGCGGCGTCTTCGCGAACATCGTGGTGGGCGACGAGATCAACCGCGCCTCACCCAAGACCCAATCGGCGTTGCTGGAGGCCATGGAGGAACGTCAGGTCAGCGTCGACGGCCAGACGCACCGGCTTCGTCCGCCGTTCATGGTGGTCGCCACCCAGAATCCGATCGAGATGGAAGGCACCTATCCGCTCCCCGAGGCCCAGCGCGACCGGTTCATGGCCCGCATCGAGATGGGTTACCCCACCCGCGGCGCCGAACTCGAGATGCTCAGCGCCCACGGCGCGGCCAATCCGCTGGCCAGCCTGCAGCCAGTCACCGACGGCGCCACGCTGACCAAACTTGCGGCGGGCATCGGCGAGGTCCACGTCTCGCAGGCCGTCAAGGAATACATCGTCGACATCGTGGACGCCACCCGCTCCAGCAGCGATCTGCGGCTGGGTGCCTCTCCGCGCGCTGGGCTGCAGCTGCTGCGTGCGGTGCGGGTGCGGGCCGCAGTGACCGGCCGCGACTATGTCATTCCCGACGATGTGCAGGCGCTGCTCGCCTCAGTGCTTTCGCATCGCGTGCTGCTGACCTCAGCGGCCCGGCTGGCCGGACGCTCGGGTGCGGACGCGGTGACCGCGGCCGCAGCTACCGTGGCGCTGCCGCGGAGCATCTGATCGTGCAGGCCTGGCGCCGCCTCACCCCGCGCGGACGCATCGTCGGCGTCTTCGGCCTGCTGGCCGGTCTGGCCGGGGTGGTGTTCACCCAGCGCGATCTGTTCTGGCTGGGGGCTTTCGCCTTCGCGGTGGTGATCGGTGCGCTGTTGATGGTCTCCTGGCCGGTCAAGGGGCTGCGCCACGAACGCCGTCTCGCGGTGACCAGTGTCCCGGTCGGCACCGAGTTCGGAGTCTGGCTCACGCTGACCAGTTCGGGTGGCGGCCTGCCGAGAATGCTGCATTTCGAGGACGTGGTGCCGCCATCGATGGGTATTCGTCCGCGTTTCGCCTTATCGGGTGGGATTCCATCGGACGGCTACCGAGTCGGCTACCGGCTCACCGGAGCCCAGCGCGGCCGCTTCCGGATCGGCCCGTTGCTGGTGCGCAGCCTTGATCCGTTCGGCTTGGCGCGCAATGACATGGCGTTCGTGACCACCACCGAGATCGCCGTGACTCCCAAGATCTACGAGCTGGGCGGCTTGCGGGCGGGCAGTTCGGGCTCGTCGGCCGAAGCCCGCAGTGCGCGTGCCGGGCTGGTCGGTCAAGACGACGTGCTGGTCCGCGAATACCGGCGCGGCGATGACGTGCGGCGGGTGCACTGGCGTTCGACGGCGCGGGCGGGAGAACTGATGGTGCGCCGCGAGGAACAATCGTGGCAGCCCACCACCCGGCTGCTGGTCGACAACCGGCGCTGCGCTCATGTGGGTGGCGGTCCCGACAGTTCGTTCGAATGGGCGGTGTCGGCTGCCGCGTCGGCCGGGCTCGCGCTGCTCGGCGCCGGTTCCATCCTGGAACTGGCCGATGCCGACGGGCTGAGCCTCAGCCCGGATTCGGATCGCAGCGTCCGCTCGCAGCAATTGCTGTACGAACTGACAGATATCACCCTGACCAGCGCAGAGTCGCTGGCCGCCGGACTGTTCGCCGGCGGCGAGAACCGGCTGCCGAGCTCATCGGTGCTGGCAGTGCTCGGTCAGCTGACCGATGCGGATCTGGCGACCCTGATCGAGGCGACGCCACGATCGGGCTCGGCACACGCCCTGTTGCTGGACGTGCAGTCGTTCGCGGGAGGCAGCAGCCGCTCGGCGCAGGCCCGATACGCCGTCGAGTTGGCCAACCGCGGCTGGATGGTCACTCTGGTGACCGGTTCAACGACGGTGCCGCAGGCCTGGACGGCCCTGCACGAGGCCACCGAGGTGCTGGCATGATCGGCTCGCTGCGCAACTCGATCGCCACGGCTGTCGCTGCTTTTCTGGGCGCGGTTCCCCTGGTCCAGCTGAGTGCCGACCCCCGGCTGTTGCCCGGCGCGGCTGTGGTGGTGGTCGTCCTGACCGGGCTGGGCTGGCTGGCTCGCCGGCTGTCCCGCCTGACCTGGCCGGGCACAGTGGCACAGCTGCTGGCGGGCTTCATCATGGTGTGGATCGGATCGGCGTCCGCGTCCGGCGCGGCCGGCCAGACCCGGCCCTGGCAGGTCTTCGCTCTGACCTGGAATCAGGCCGGCGCGCACATCTACGGCCAGTCGGTCCCGATGGCCGCCGACGACGCCACTCTCGTGCTGCTGTTGACCGGCGTCGGCGTGCTCACGATCGCGATCGATCTGGCCTTCATCGCAGTGCGCAGCGTTCTGCTGGCGGCACTGCCGCTGCTGGGCGGCTATCTCACCTCGATGATCGTGCTGGACGAGGCCGTGGGCATCGGTTCGATCGTGGCGGTCTGCTCAGGCTGGCTGCTACTGCTGGCCTCCCGCACGATCGATCACGAGCAGCGCTGGCCACGCGGACTCAGCAGCAAGGACGACGCGAAGTTCAATGCGCGCGGCTTCACCGGGCTTGCCGCCGGCCTGGGGATCGTCTCGATCGCCACCGCAGTGGTTGCGGGCTTGGCGATACCGCCCGATGGCCAGAGCTGGCTGCCCCGGGGCAACGTGGGCAACAATCAGTCGATCGATCTGATCGACCCCACGATCCAGCTCAACGAGAACCTGCATCGTCCCGACGAACGACCGGTACTGTCGTACACCACCTCGGCCCCGGACGGCGTGCGGCTGCGCAGCACCGCGTTGACCGCGATGAATGCCGATGGCTGGCAGCTGCAACAGATGGACCTGCTGCCGGGCACCCCGGAGGCACCCTCATTGAGTGGCACACAGACCCCTGTCACCACGCAGATCGCGATCGGCGATTTCCAGTCGAACTATCTCCCGGCCCCCTATCTCCCGCTGAGCTGGGATGTCGATGGATCGTGGAGCTACGATCCGCGCACCCTCACCGTGCTCAATGTCGACCGGCGCCGCAACAATCAGGCCGTGGCCGGACTCTCGTACTCGGTCGACAGCCTGCTGGCCCAGCCCGACGCCGACGAATTGGCGAATGCGACGGCGGACAGCATCGATGACACCGGCCTGGACGACGACGTGCCTTCCGAGATCATCGACCTCGCCCATCAGATCACCGACGGCGCGCAAAGCGACGGCGCGAAGGCGCTGGCGCTGCAGAACTGGCTGAACGATCCCGCTCGGTTCACCTACGATCTGAACGCGCCGGAGGGCACCGGCTACGAGGTGCTGGTGAACTTCTTGTTCAACGACCGTCGCGGATACTGCATCCATTTCGCTTCGTCGATGGCGCTGATGGCCAAAGCCGTGGGAATCCCGGCCCGAGTCGCGGTCGGGTTCACCGCGGGCACCCAGCAGGCGGACGGCTCCTGGCTGGTAACCTCGCACAATATGCATGCCTGGCCGGAGCTCTACTTCGCCGGCCTCGGCTGGGTCGGTTTCGAACCGACGGTCTCGCTGGGCAGCCAGCAGCCGCCGCAGACCGAGCCCACTCCGCAGACCCCCGAGGCCGAGCCGACTCCGCAGGCGCCGGAGAACCCCGAAGACACTCCCGCTCCCGATGTGCCGGCCCCGCTGCCCTCGCCGGTCGCGCGAATATCGATCGATCCGCGGGTGCTCGCTGGCATACTGGCCGGCCTGGTGGCCCTGGCAAGCCCAGCGCTGGCGCGGATGGGCATCCGGCGCAAGCGGCTGGCGTCCAGCGACGCCGGCGACCGGGTGGCCGGCGCCTGGCGTGAACTGCAGGCAACTGCGGTGGATCTGGGCATGCCCTGGCCCGCGGCGACCCCGCGGCAGGTGGCCGCCATGGCGTGGCCCGGGTTGGATGCCGAGGGACGAGCCGCTTTGCGCCGCATCGCCCTACTGGTGGAACGACGACGCTACGCCGCTGCCCCGCCGCCGGTGGCCGAGGTGGCCACCGATGTGGGCCTGATCAGCGCGCAGTGGTATTCGTCGGTCAGCAAGGGCAGGCGGCTGGCCGCCCGCATGTTGCCCAGATCGCTGTTTCTCGGACGCAAGAGGCGCGTCTGAGCGGCCGGTCGGCGGCTTCAGCCAGCCGCACCGAGCTTGATCAGGCGCATCGCGGTCGCCGCGGCCCGTTCCAGATTGTTGGGGCCGTCGGCCAGTGCATCCGCCAGAGTCCCTGGCCCGGGCATGATCGGGACGACCGCTTCGAAACCCCGGCCGACCAGGTCGTCGGCGCCACGACCCAGCGTGCCGGCGAAGGCGATGACGGGGACGCCGTAGCGTCCGGCGACATCGGCAACCCCGGCCGGAGTCTTGCCCGACAGCGTCTGGAAGTCCATGCCGCCTTCACCGGTCAGCACGAAGTCGGCGCCGTCGATCGCCTCCGCGAGGTGAGCGGCCTCCGCGACGACCTCGGCCCCGCGACGCATCCGGGCGCCGATGGCCAAGAATGCCGCGCCCAGGCCCCCGGCCGCACCGGCTCCCGGTTCCTCACGCACATCGGGAGCTCCAGCGGCCACCAGCGCCTCGGCCACTTTCTCGAGAATCCCGTCGAGGTAGCGGACATCGTCGGGGCCGGCCCCCTTCTGCGGACCGAAAACCGCCGCCGACCCATGCGGGCCGAGCAGCGGGTTGGTGACGTCGCACGCGAGGTCGATCTCGACATCGGCCAGCCGAGGATCCAGCCCGCTGAGATCAGCTCGGTCAAGATCGGCCAGAGCGGCCGGGTTCGGGGCCAGCTCGCTGCCGTCGGCCGCCAGCCATTTCACTCCCAGGCCGGCCAGCATGCCCGCCCCGCAGTCGGTGGTCGCGCTGCCACCGAGCCCGATGATGAAGCGGTTGGCCGCGTTGTCCAAGGCGTCACGGACCAGATCGGCCACACCCAATGAGCTACTGTGCAGCACATCTCGTTCGTCCGGGTTGATCTGCCCGATCCCGACCGCACTGGCGACTTCGATGATGACCAGACCGTCGGGTGTCAGGCCATAGCCAGCCTCAATGGGGCGGCCGAGCGCGTCGTGCGTCGAGATCATCCGCCACCGGCCGTCCAATGCGGAGACCAGTGCGTCGGTGGTTCCCTCGCCGCCATCGGCCATCGGGACTTCGACGCACTGCGCATCCGGAAACACCGTACGTACGCCTGCAGAGATCGCTGCCGCCGCTTCGGCTGCGGTCATCGATTCCTTGAACGAGTCCGGCGCCACAACAACTTTCATTCTTGTTACCCGTTATCTCCGCACCCTTGCGGACCTGTGTCGTCAGACGATCTGCGACGCTACCTACTTGCTTGCCTCAGATTGTCAGAAGCCGCCCTCTTGGCGACGACGCCAACGGTCCTCCATCTTGCCCATGAAGGGCTCAGAATTGGGTGGCGGAGTGCGCTTACCGCGCGCATCCGAATCCGTGGCTTTGCGCCACGAGCCCAAGGCGATCACGGTGGCAACCAGCATGGCGATGAAACCGATCACGCTGACAGCCCAGCTCGTCTGCATACCCACAACCAGCAAGACCAGGCCAACCACAAAAAGCACGCCAGCCAATGTTGCCCGGCGCCCATGTATTTGACGAGGGGTGCTGGATGAACCGAGGGTCTGAGCGAGTTTCGGATCGTCCGCAGCCAAGGAAGCTTCGAGCTGTTCTAGGAGCCGCTGCTCCTCTTCTGAAAGCGCCATTTCCTCCCCTCCTTTGCCTCGCCGCGGTGACCACCTGTGCGGTCACCAAACGTCTTGTTATAAGTGTAGATGGTCTTATAAGTGTAGAGGCCCGAAGGTCGCTCTCACGACGGCTTGTTACCAAGAGGTGACCACCGCCCACCCGCGCAGTGGTTGCGGCGGTCCCTGACCTCCCCTGAGGTAGCGGACGAAAGCCCCGCAGACACCCGGACGCCCGGGCCAATCCGCGTACGACATCCCGCACTGCCTTGCGAGATGTCCGGAACGCGTATCAGGCGCGCCACGCACCGACTCGTGGATCAGTCGGCGAGGACCGGATCTGACGTCACGGCCACGTATGCCCACACGTCCAACCCGAGCGGAGAGAGCCCGTTGATGACGGCGCGGCGGACCTCGTCTTCCTGCGCGATGCTCCAGGTGTCCGGCGCGACGACGAAGTCCACTTCGACGTAGATCTTCTGCCCCACCTTACCGGCTCGAGTAATCGGGCTGGGGAGGCCGAACTCGGCACGAACGGTCTCGATCACGGTGATGATGCGGGCTGCCAACTCTGGCGGCGGTGCGCCCTCGAGCAGTTCGTTCATCCCCGACCGGATGAGTCGCACCGGCACCGCGGCGAGCACCAGGCAGGCAATGATGACAAGGATCGGGTCCGCGAAACGGGCGACATCGCGTAGTGGCGTTGTGAGGAGGATGGCTACCGCGATCGCACCCACGAACATGACGACGCTGAGCACTGATCCCGCCTGCCATTGCGACGCCTCGGCGGCAATCAGGTCGGATCCCGGAGCCGACCTGCGCAGCCACCGTGCGACGCCGAATCCGACCAGCCCGGTGACAAGTCCGTACAAGGATATGACGACAACGTTCACCTCGCTTCCGCCGTCGCGGATGACCACGAGTGCATCTCCGAGCGCCAGTACGAGCGTCCCGGCCAGCGCGAGCCCTTGAATCACGACCATCAGCGGGGCAAGCGCGTCGCGGCCGAACGGGAAGCGGCGAGTGGGCCCCGCCGTTGCGGCGAGCGGCTTGCAGGGACGCCCACGAGAGGATCAGCCCGACCGCCATATAGGCGCCGTCGAACACGATGATGCGTATGCCGCTCACGACGCCCACGGCCAGCGCGGCGATCGCCAGCACCACTGATAAAAGCAGGGATGCTGTGAGAGCACGTAGTTCGCGTCGACGAAGCTCGCTGAGTGCGCTATCTCCGACCAGCACACTGCTCATGGCGTCACCCTAGCCCAATCCAGCGGGAGCCTACGTTCTGAGCCGGGTATCACTCTGAGCGGCCCCGTCGATCGTGTTATTTGCACCGTGACCTGTCAGTGATCCCACGATTTGCCGAGCTTCGTTGCCGCGCGGCTAGGGATCTATCAGCTCGGCAATGGTGGTCGTCCGGCGTCTGATGATGGCTACCGCGCTCGCTGCCAGACCGACGAGCAGCCAGAACACCAGCTGGAAGACACTGACAACCGTGCCGCTGGACCCAGTGATCAAGGAGCGCATCGCGTCCAGGGCGGGCGCCATCGGGGAGATCGCTCTCACAGTGGCGAAGACCCCCGGTATCGCATTGGTGATCATCGGCGCCATGGCCACGATCACCAGGCCTAGCGAGACGAATCGTCCGGCGCTGCCGAGCCATGCGACCAACGCATGGTTGACCGCCACAAAAGCAAGCCCGGCAAGCAGCGTGATCCCAAGCAGTCCTATCAGCGTGCCGAACGGCAGACCCATCGCGATCTGACCGATCGCGGTGACTGCCACTGCCTGGATGCCGACCACGATCACCCCCGGCAGCATCGCCTCGGCGACCAGATAGGCCGATGGACGCGCCGAGCTCAGCAGCTGCTTGCTCAGCGCCCGCACCACCACGAAGGTGGCCATCGCCCCTGCCCACAGCGCGAGCACCATCAGCGCCGTCGCCCAACCGGTGCCCACGGTCGCGGTACCCAGCAGATTGCCCGTGGCCACCGGCGAGGAGACCACCTCCGACAGGTTCTGGCGATCCGAATCGCTGTAGGACGGGATCTGGTCCTTGCCCGCGGCAAGTCCATCGGCGAACTGGCTGGTGCCATCGGCCAGCTGTGCCCCGCCGTCGGCGAGTTGAGCCATACCGTCCGCCAGTTGTCCGGCACCGTCGTTCAGCTGCGTCATGCCATCGCTGAGCTGCGCGGCACCATCGGCCAACTGGCTCGCACCATCAGCACTCTGCTGGATGCCGTCCACCAGCGGTGCCATTCCCGCCGCGAACTCGCTCACCCCACCCGACAGCTGTTGGGCGCCCGTCTTCAGCTCCTCGCCACCGTCGCGCAACTGAGTCAAGGTATCCAAGACGTTGATACCGCCTTCGGGAAGCTGGACGCCGGCCAGTTGATCCGGCAGCGCGTCCAGTGTCTCGATAACCGGACCGAGGGTGTCGTCGGCGCGCACCTGGTTCATTGTGTCGTTGGCACTGCCGATACCGAGCCGGATCGCCTCGTAGTACGAATCGCAGCCACCTTCCACGGCCTGCAGGTCCGGCGGGCAGGGGAATCGCCGCGCGAGTTCGTCCCTGCTCATGTCATTGAGGGCCTCCAACTGGGCGACACCGTCCTGCACCTGCCGCATCGTCGCGACCGCCTGGTCCAGGCCCTCCTGGTCGCCCGAGATCCGCTGGACGATCTCCACCAGCTGCGGGTAGTCGGCGAGCACATCGATCGCGGGGTCGACGATCTGATTGATTCCATCGACATACTGCCCGACACCGTCGGACAGTTGCGCTGAGCCGTCGGCCAGCTGAGCGGCACCATCGGGCAGGGCCGCCACCGAACCGGCCATGGTGTTCAGGCCGCCGGCCAGCTGGGATGTTCCGCCGGAAAGCTGTGCCGCGCCGTCCGCCGCCTGCCCGACGCCGGCGGCGAGCTGCCCCGCGCCGCCGGCGCTCTGGTTGAGACCATCGGCCAGCTGCGCACTGCCCTCGGCCAGTTGAGAGGCAGCATCGGCCATCGTGACGAACTGCTCCCCCATCTGATTGAAGCCGATGTAGATCTGATCGAGATAGGCCGTCGTCAGCGTTCCATTGAGCACCCGGGCCGCTTCCTGAGCGACCACCTTGCCCAGCGTGGCATCGGCGATGCCGGCGACCGGCGAGGTCTCCACCTGGATCGTCGCTTGGTGTGCGTCGGCCGCGGGCCCTGCATATGAGGTTGCGGCCGCCGAGAACTCCTGCGGGATGACCACCATCGCCGCGTACTTGCCGGTCTTGAGGCCGGCCCGGGCGCCGTCCAGCGTCGCCTGCTCCCAGGCCAGGTTCTGCACTCGGTCCGAGTCGACCAGTGCTGCGGTGAGCTGGCGTCCCATCGGAACGATCTGCCCGGCCAGCTCGACCGCCTCGTCCTGATTCACCACCGCTGCCCGTACGGTGTCGAGCCGCTGGTCGCTGCTCCAGGTCGCCCACAGCAGTCCGCCGAGCACCAGCACCGGAACCAGGATCAGGCCCAGCCAGGTCGTCCAGCGGCTCGGTTTGGCGGCGTTCACTCGTTCGATGGTCATCGCACTACTCCTCCAGCAAGCGCCGCGAGTTGTGGGCTGAGCCGCAGCACGCGGTAGTCGCCCGGCAGATAGCTCTCGGGGTCGGTCCCGGGCCCCACACCCAGCACCCAGGTAGTCGGCGGCGCATCCTTGTCGATGGGCACCGCGAGGGCCTCGGACAGCGCCGAAAGCACCGCCCGTGGCAATTCGTCGAGCGCCGGGACGAAAACGATTCCGCCCTTGCCACAGTCGAGTTCACCGGCAGGGTCGGCGGTCGTGGCCAGCAGCAGCGGCGCACGGGTGCGCACCAGGGAGCCCTCCTCCGGAAGGACATGACCCAGCACCTTGGCTTCGCCGTCGCTGAACCTTGCGCGGCCCGACAAACCGAACATCAACGCGAGTCGCGCCGATCGGTCGCCCTCGATGACCAGCAGCTCGCCCGGGTCGACGCTGATGTCGAGGTTCGAGAAGAGCACCCGGTCACCGCTCGCAGCCAGCAGCCGCTCGGCGTGGATCGCCGAGGCATCGTCGGACGAAGGCCACGCCGCGAGTTTGGTCTGGTGGGCGAGCGCCTCGCCCTCGACATCGATCACCGGCAGCCTGCGGTCCAGCCAGGCCGGCAGCCACCAGACCCGGGAACCGGCCAGCTTCATCAGGGCGGGGCCGAGCGTCATCCTCACCAAGAAGGCGTCGATGGCGACACCGAGAGCCAGGCCGAGCGCAATCGGTTTGATGGCACCGATGCCGGTGGGCACGAAGAAAATGAAGACCGACACCATGATCAGCGCCGCGGCGATCACGACTTTGGACGAGTGGACGAAGCCGTCCTCGATCCAGCTGCGGTTGCCGTGCATGTACTCCTCGCGCATCCGGGAGGTCAGGAAGACCTCGTAGTCCATGGCAAGGCCGAACAGAATGCCCATCAGAATGATCGGCAGAAAACTGATGATCGGTCCGGGTTCGCTGAGATTGATCAACGAAGCCCCGACACCGTCATTGAAAACCACGGTGACCAGCCCGAACGCGGCCAGCACGCTGAGCAGGTAGCCGACCGCGGCCTTGATCGGCACCACGATGGATCGGAAGGCCATCATCAGCAGGATCAGCGACAGGCCGACCACGAACAGACCGAAGGGCAGCAACGCGGCACCCAGCTTGGCCGTGATGTCGATCTGCACGGCGACCAGTCCGGTGACCGCGGTATCGACACCGTACTCGTCCAGCCAGTGCTGGTGCTGGTTGCGCAGATTGTGCACCAGATCGGCCGTAGCGGGGTCATCGGGCCCGGTGGTCGGGATGACCTGGATCATGGCGGTGTCGGCGTTGGCGTTGGGTACGGCCGCCGCCACCATCTCGACGCCGTCCATCGCCTCCACCTCGGCGCGCATGCCGTCGAGGATCGCCATCGGGTCATTGGATTCGACGATCGATCCGGTGATCACCAGCGGGCCATTGAATCCGATCCCGAACTCCCGGCTGACCAGGTCGAACGCTACCCGGTCGGGCGCGCCTACCGACGAACGGCCGGAGTTGGGCAGCGCCATTTCGATATTGCGGGCGGGCAGAGCGAGCGTACCCAGGCCCACCACGACGATCAGAACCGTTACCAGCGGCCATCTGGTGACCACGCGCACCCACCACCGTGCCAGCCGTCCGGGCCTGCGATTTTCCAGCCGACGTGCCTTGCGGGCGCCGGGGCGCAGCCGGTCGCCGAGGAGTCCGAGCAGCGCAGGCAGCAGGGTGAGCGCGAGACAGACCTCGATCCCCACACCGACCGCGGTGAACATGCCCATGACCGACAGGAACGGCAGTCCGACGATACTCAGGCCGACCAGGGCGATGATGACGGTCAGGCCGGCGAAGACCACCGCGGACCCACTGGTCGCGACGGCCCGGGCAGCGGACTCCTGGGCGTCCATGCCCTTGAGCAGCTGGTCGCGGTGCCTGGAGATGATGAACAAGGAGTAGTCGATGCCGACCGCGAGGCACAGCATCACCACGAGGATCAGCGCGGTCGAACTCACCGTGGTGATGCCCGCCGCGATCATCACGATGCACACCGCGATGCCCACCCCGATCAGCGCCGAGACGATCGGCATGAAGGCGGCCAGCAGCCCCAGGACAGCGGTCAGCACGATGATCGCCACCAGCACGCCGAGCCCGTCGACCACGGAGATGTGAGGCATCTCGACCGAGAAGACGTCGCCGCCCACCGCCACGGTCGAACCGGGCAGCAACTCGGTGATCTTCTGGGCGGCATCGGTGAGTTCGGCGCGCTGCTCGTCGGTGAACGTGGAGGTCGAACCTTCCACCAGCACGCGCACCAGGGCGTGCGAGCCGTCGTCCGAGACGAGGCCCTTGACGTAGTCGCTGTACGGGAGTTGGACACCCTTGACGAAGTCGAGATCGCTGTCGAGGAAGTCGACGTACGACTCCATCGCCTGACGTGCTTGGTCCGAGTCGATCCGGGTACCGTCCGGCGCCCCGACGACGATCGTGGCCGAAGCATCGGCGGCTTCGGGGAAGGTGACCGACAGCATCTCGAGGGCGCGCCCCGAACTCGATCCGGGAATGGTGAAAGTGTCGTCGAAGGCACCGCCGATGGTCAGCGCGAGAACGCCGAACAGTGCCAGCAGTGCGAGCCAGATCGCCAGCACGCGGCCTCCGAGCCGGAAACAGGCGCGTCCCAGGCGGTACAAGAATGCTGACACTGATGCTCTCCCATCGACCGAGCTCCGATACGGAAGTGTATCCGATACATCTTTGTATCCGCGCGCCGCGGCGTCCGATAGACTGATGGGGCCAACCAGCGGAGGAACCATGACGGCAACGGCACCGATGAGCACCAAGCGCGCCCAGACGCAGGACAGGCTGATGGACGCCGCCACTGCCCTGTTCGCCGAGAAGGGTGTGCTCGCTGCCTCGGTCGAGGAGATCTGCGAGCGGGCGGGATTCACCCGGGGAGCGTTCTATTCCAACTTCGAATCCAAGGACGAACTCCTGCTCGCCGTCGTGCAGCGCAAGCGTGAGGCGATCCTGAAAGCGGCCACCGACGCCATCGATTCGATTCCCGACGAGCCCATCGAGCCGCAGACGCTGGACGAGATCATCAAGCAGGCGCTGCTGATCTTCCAGGCAACCCATCCGATCGACGAGCAATGGCTGCTCGCCCGCAGCGAGATCCGGCTGCATGCCCTGCGCAACCCCTCGGTGCGCCAGGCCGTCCGGCTGGTCGACAGCAGCCTGGACGAACTGCTGATCGAGGCGATCCAGGCCGTGGTGGACCGGCATGGAGTCGTCATGACCGTGCCGCCCGGGCAACTGGTCATCTTGCTGACCGCCTATCAGGAGGCGCTGGCAACCAGCGCCATGCTCACCGGTGAGAACAGCTTCGAGCCTCTGATCGCCGAGCGTTCGGCACAACTCATCCGCGCGCTGCTCCGGATCAGCTGACCGGGGACGCCGGCCCGCGACCGTATGGCCTGACCTTTTCCCTCGGATCCGCTCCTGGGCTCAGACAGCTGACTAGTCTTCTCAGTGGGCACACAGCCACGCCTAGAGGCAACGCGACCAGGAGGACGATGATGTCAGCCCGCGCTCGAGTGGACACGGTTGCGCAGCCAGGCCGAGGCGCGATCCAGGTGGGACCGCCGCCCGCCACGAGCAGCCCCCGGCACCGTCATCGGCTGCCGTCGTGGGCGCTGAAGGTCACCATGGCGGTCACCGGTGTCGTCTGGGCGGCCTTCGTCGCTATTCATCTGTTCGGCAATCTCAAGATCTTCCAGGGCCCTGAGGCCTACAACCACTACGCGCACTGGTTGCGCGAGGCGTTCTATCCGCTGATGCCCAAGCAGTCGGTGCTGCTGGCCATGCGTGCTGTGCTCGGGGCCGCCCTGCTGATGCATGTGGGCTGCGCAGCCATCATCTGGCGGCGTGGACGCCAGGCCCGTGGCACTCACCGGGTGAAGATTCGCGGGCCGCGGGCCTGGGGTGCCCGGTTGATGCCGGTCACCGGCATCCTCATTTTGTGCTTCATCGCGCTGCATGTGCTCGATCTCACGCTCGGCTGGGGCGTGCAGTCGTCCGGCTTCAGCCAAGCCACCGCAGACGAGAGCTTCGCCTATCAGAACCTGGTGGCGAGCTTCCAGCGTCCGCAGATGGCGATCTTCTACAGCGCGCTGATGGCGGTGCTGGCCATCCATGTGGCGAAGGGATTTACCACGGTGGCCTCCGATCTGGGTGCCATGGGTCACCGCTGGCGAGCGACGCTCGCCGTCATCGGCGGACTGCTGGCAGTGGCGATCCTGATCGGCAACGGAGCAATACCGGTGCTGGTGCTGACGGGAGTGATCTCATGACGTTGGGCAATAGGGTCCGCGACCAGCTCGGACGAATCACCAGCCGCACCCCCGCCGACACGTCCGTCTTCGTCGCACCCGCGAGCACGGTCCCCGGGGCGCGAGTCGGATACGACCTCGACGGCCGGGTTCCCGCCGGCGATCCGTCGACCGCCTGGGACCGGCGGCGAGCCGAGTACAAGCTGGTCAGCCCCCTCAACACCAAGAAGATGACCGTCGTGGTGGTGGGCACCGGATTGGCCGGTTCGGGCGCGGCGGCCGCCCTGGGCGAACTCGGTTACGACGTGCACGCCTTCACTTACCACGACGCCGCTCGCCGCGCACACTCGGTGGCCGCGCAAGGTGGCATCAACTCGGCCCGTGCCAAGAAGGTGGACGGTGACTCGCTGCAGCGATTCGTCACCGACACCGTCAAGGGTGGCGATTTCCGGGCACGTGAGGCCGACGCGTTCCGGCTCGGCGCCCAGTCGGTGCGGGTGATCGACCACATGAATGCCATCGGCGCGCCGTTCGCCCGCGAATACGGGGGCACCCTGGCCACCCGGTCGTTCGGCGGCGTGCAGGTCTCGCGGACCTACTACACCCGCGGCCAGACCGGCCAGCAGTTGCAGGTCGCCGGCGCCCAGGCCCTGCAGCGCCAGGTCGCCCGCGGCACGGTCAAGCTGCACACTCGCACCGAGATGCTCGACCTGATCGTCGATGCCGGCGTCTGCCGGGGCGTGGTGGTGCGTGATCTGGTCTCCGGCCAGGTGTGGGCGCAACCGGCGCATGCCGTCATCTTGGCCAGCGGCGGCTACGGATCGGTCTACTTCCACTCGACGCTGGCGATGAACTGCAACGCATCGGCATCATGGCGGGCCTGTCGGCACGGCGCCTTCCTGGCGAATCCGTCGTTCGTGCAGTTCCATCCGACCGCCCTGCCGATCTCGAGCCACTGGCAATCCAAGACCATTCTGATGTCCGAATCGCTGCGCAACGACGGACGCATCTGGGTGCCGAAAACCCCGGGCGATTCCCGTCCGGCCGGCAAGATCCCCGACAAGGACCGGGATTACTATCTGGAACGCAAGTATCCGGCGTTCGGAAATCTGGCGCCTCGCGATATCTCGTCGCGCGCCGCGAAGGAGCAGATCGATTCCGGTCATGGCGTCGGCCCGCTGTCGAACTCGGTCTACCTGGATTTCTCCGATGCACTGCATTCCCTCGGACGCGAGGCGATCGCGCAGCGCTACGGCAATCTTTTCGAGATGTATGAACGGGCGACCGGCGAAGACCCGTATGTCGTGCCGATGCGCATTGCTCCTGGTGCACATTTCACCATGGGTGGCCTGTGGAGCGATTTCAACCAGATGACCGCGCTGCCCGGGCTTTTCGTCGGCGGGGAGGTCGGTTGGGCCTATCACGGCGCGAACCGGCTCGGTGCCAACTCGTTGCTGTCGGCCTGTGTGGACGGCTGGTTCACGCTGCCGTTCTCGCTGCCAAACTATCTCAATCCGCTGCTCGGGCAGCCGTTGCCGGGCGCCGGGGACGCGTGCGTGCGGGACGCCGTGGCTCGCGTTGAGCGGCGCACTGCGGCTCTGCTCGGCGTCGGAGGTAGCCAGGCCGCATCGAAGTTCCACCGCAGACTGGGCGAGATCATGTACCGCGGCTGCGGGGTGGAGCGGTCGGCGGCGTCCCTGACACAGGCGATAGCGGACATCGCAGACCTGCGCGCCGAATTCTGGGACGATCTGTCGGTACCGGGATCCGGTGCACAGCTCAATCAGGGACTGGAACGGGCCGGGCGGGTCGCCGACTTCTTGGAACTGGCCGAGTTGATGTGTGTCGATGCACTGGACCGCCAGGAGTCCTGCGGCGCCCATTTCCGCACCGAGTATCAGGACAGCGGAGAAGCGCAACGTGACGATGCGCACTGGGCTTTCGTCTCCGCCTGGGAGGTCGACGGAGCTCCCCAGGGCGCCGCCGACCACGCGCTGAGCTTCGTCCGGCATGCCGAGCCATTGCACTTCGAAGCCGTCCAGCTGGCCACGAGGAGCTACAAGTGAAACTGCGAGTCGAAGTCTGGCGGCAGGCCGGCCCCGATACCGAAGGCCATTTCGAGACCCATGAGGTGGACGGGCTGGAGCCGCATCTGTCGGTGCTGGAGATGCTCGACGCGCTCAACGAACAACTCATCGACGCCGGTCAGGAGCCGGTCGCGTTCGAGTCGGACTGCCGGGAGGGCATCTGCGGCGCCTGCGGCATCACGGTGGACGGTCAGGTGCACGGCCCCGAGGACAATCTGCCGGCCTGCCACCAGCGGCTGGTGGGGCTGAACGACGGCGCCACCATCCATCTCGAACCGCTACGGTCGGCCTGCTTCCCGGTCGTGCGCGATCTGATCGTCGACCGGTCGGGATTGGACGAGCTGATCCGGGCCGGTGGCTACGTCTCGATCAGCGCAGGCACCGCCCCGGATGCGGATGCGCTTCCGATCACCGAGCAGGTGGCAGAGACCGCCCTGGACTTCGCGGCCTGCATCGGCTGCGGCGCCTGCGTGGCGGCCTGTCCGAACGGCTCGGCGCACCTGTTCGCCGGGGCGAAGCTGGCGCACCTGTCGATGCTGCCGATTCCGGCGGACGAACGGGAGCAGCGAGCCCGGTCCATGATCCGGGTGACCGACGAGATCTTCGGGCCATGTTCGTATTACGGCGAATGCGCGCGTGCCTGCCCGGCCAAGGTGCCATTGGCGGCTGTTGCGGCAGTCAATCACGAGCGAATGCTGGCCGGGTTGCGCCGCAAGTTGTGAACCGTTGGTTTCGGCGGTCGATTCGCGGGTCTCAGCGGTCGCGGATTCGACACGCGAGCGACTAGGCGCAGCGCATCCGTGGACCGAATCAACGGTCGCATTTCTCAGCTGTGAAGTTGTCTAGGTGTTGCCCTCAATTACCGTCTGAGCACGGGAAAGAGGCAAACTTGAGTCGTGCCTCCAGAGCTCGTCATCTTGTCGTTGGTGGTCGTAACCTCTCTCGCATTCGATTTCACCAACGGGTTTCACGACACGGCCAATGCCATGGCCACGTCCATCGCCACCAAGGCGTTCAAGCCGAAAACGGCTGTCACCTTGTCGGCGATCCTCAATCTCGTCGGCGCCTTCCTTTCCGTCGAAGTCGCGCTGACCGTCACGAACTCTGTGGTCAATATCCAGGATTCCTCTGGTGCACCGCGGCCCGAACTCCTGCAGGACGGAGGACAGGAGCTCCTGCTGATCGTGCTCGCCGGTCTGGTGGGCGCGATCATCTGGAATCTCATCACCTGGCTGCTGGGGTTGCCGTCCAGCTCCTCACACGCACTCTTCGGGGGATTGATCGGCGCCACCTTGGTGGGGCTTGGTGCCAGCGGCGTCAACTGGCTCGGAGACGGAACCAAACCGGATGGGGTCATCGGCCGGGTCGTGCTTCCGGCCCTGATGTCCCCGCTCATCGCCATCGTCGTCGCCACCGTGGGCACCTGGCTGGTGCACTGCATCACCCGGCACGTACTGGCGCGCTACCGCGACACGGGATTCCGCTGGGGGCAGATCGGCTCGGCGTCCCTGGTGGCCCTGGCGCACGGAACCAACGATGCCCAGAAGACGATGGGCATCATCACCCTGGCGCTGATCGCGTCCGGGCGGTGGACCGACCTGCAGCAGGTGCCCCTCTGGGTGAAAGTCGCCTGCGCGCTGGCCATTACGCTGGGCACCTATACCGGCGGCTGGCGCATCATCAGGACGATGGGCAAGGGCCTCGTAGAACTCACCCCACCCCAGGGCATGGCCGCCGAGTTCTCCACCGCCTCGGTGATCCTGATCTCCAGTCATATGGGTTTCGCCCTGTCAACCACGCATGTGGCGACCGGCTCGATCCTCGGCTCGGGAGTCGGTAAGAAGGGCGCGAAGGTCAACTGGTGGGTCGCCGCCAAGATGATGGCCGCTTGGTGCATCACCTTGCCCTCTGCGGCACTGATGGGAGCACTGATGTGGCTCATCGGGCACACCATCGGCGGGCTAGCCGGGGCGCTGGTCATCTCGGCCCTGCTGGTGGCCTCCGCGATCTGGATGTACCGGCATTCGTTGCGCACCCGGGTCGACCACAACAACGTCAACGAGGAATGGTCCGACAACGGCTCGGTGACTGCGCCGCAGCCTGCTGAGCCGCTGCCGGTCGCAGCCCACGCCGCAGCACAGGACGCCTTCGCCGAGCTGGAAAAGCTCGAACCGCACACCGAATTGGAACTGGCGGAGGCGAGGTAGGACGATGCAGATTCTCGCGCAGCTGATGGAAGGCGCCGGGGAGGTCCTGGTCTATGCGGTGATTCTGGGGGCCGGCCTGCCGGCGCTGTTCGCCGTCGGGGTCTGGGCGTTGTCGTTCGGCGCGCGCGGTGTGGACGACGTCGTCGAGCATCATCCGCACCCGGTGGCCAAGGTCTTCGCCGGCGCCTGCTTCGCGGTGGTCGTGCTCGCCATCTTGGCCGGGATCGGGATCATCGTGGGCCACGGCTTCGGAGTCACCCTGCAGTTCGGCTGGCCGGTGTTCGTCGCGAAGTAGCGATCAGGCCACGCCCCACAGCTGATGCTTGGCCTCGAACGCCTGCAACAGGACACGGTTGACCGGGGTGTCGATACCGTACTGCTCGCCCAGAGCAACCACCGTGCCGGCGAACTGGTCGACCTCGGTGCGGCGGTGTGCCAGCGCATCTTGAGCCATCGACGTGTAGTTGGACGGCCCGAGAGTGCCGATGATGCCGATCATCTGATCGATGTCGTCCTCGCTGAGATTCACCCCGCGAGCCCGCGCGACCGCCACCACCTCCCGCTGAGCCGAGACCATCAGATCGCGGGCCGGACCGTCGGATTGGAAGAGCCCGTAGGGCGCCTCGAGCAGCGCCGAGACCTGGTTGGCACCGACGTTGAGCAACAGCTTCCACCACAGCGTGCGTGGCGCATCAGAGCTGATCCGATGGGGAATCTCGAAAGTGGTGAGCAATTCATCCAGACGCCGGACTCCCTCGCTCGGCTCGCCGGGCACCGCGTCACCGAACTCGATGCGGCCCACCGTCGTGAAGCGCACTCCGTCGGCGTCACGCACGGCATCGATGCCGACGCTCACCGCCAGCGGGACACTCGCCTGCGGATAGGCCGCCGACAGCTCCTCCTCGCTGGTGATCCCGTTGAGCAGGCTGCAGATGACCGTCTGCGGGCCGACGTGGCCGGCCAGCTGTCCGATCGCCTCGGCCAGATCATGGTGTTTCACCGCGACGATGATCAGATCGGCCGGCTCGACCGGCTCTGCGGGCTCGACCACCGGGAAGTCGTATCGAATCCCGTTCACGGTCACGCCCTCGGCGCGTAGCCGTTCGGCGCGCGGTTCGGTGGCGATCACGCGGATCTGTGTGAGTGGTGCCGCCTCGGCGATGCGCGCTGCATGCGCCGCACCGATCGCTCCCAATCCGATGATGCTGACAGTGGTCACGTTGACGTCCTTCCTCGGCCGACAGGCTTACGCTAGCTTGCCCAACGCCAGATCTTCGGCGGACGACCACCCGACGCCGGCGCCAGGCCGGCCTCGGTGAGTCCGTCCAGCTTGCCGAGCTCGCGGTTGAGGTTCGCTCGGTGCACACTGCGGTCGGTGAGCTGCGCGGTGATCGCGACCGCATCCGTGGCGGTGAACTGGTCACCGGTCAGTGCGCGGGTGAAGGTCAGATCACGCCAGAGCATTCCGGCCAGAATCCGGCGTCCGTCGGCGACGATCTCATCATGATCGAATGCGAGGTGGTCGGTTGAGTCCAGCGGGAGCCAGACCGGCCCGGGATGGGCGAGGGTCTCCGGAGGATAGGCCGCCCACATCGCCACCGACAGCGACGGACCTCTGGGATCCCGGGAGGGCTCATCGAAGGTGCGCAGCTGGCCCAGCGCCTGGCCGGGCGACGGCAGGCCCAGCTTCGCGATCGCACGCGAGGCGGCGCGCTCAAGGCGCTCGCCGCTGCGCAGCACGACCCCGGGCAGCGCCAGCTCGCCCTCGAACGGTGGTGCCGCGCGGTGGTGTACACCCAGCAGGATCTGCCGGTTCTCCCGCTCGTAGGCCAGCGCGACGACGTCGACAGAGACAACGCTGAAAATGCTGGCGTCGTTCATCCGGCCCTCCTGTTGCTCCCCATCTCGCCCACCAGCACCCGATTGCTGCGCTGCGGCCCGTCAGCGATGAGCACCACGGGTGCGCCCACCGCTGCATCGATGAGCCTAGCCACTTCGCAGGGGTCGGTGGAAAGCGGCATGAGATCGGGACGGGCATGCTGCGCTGTGCGCGTGAGGGCCTGCAGGCCTGCCAGGTCATGGTGGGTCGGCGACCCGAGCGGCTCACGCCGGCTGTTCCAGCTGTCGGCGACCAGCAGCGGCACACCTGACCGCGATGCGAACGGGAGCATATCGACGTGGCTCAGCGCCACCCCGTCCACGCGTCCGGCCACCTTCGCTGCATAGCGCAGTGCCGGGAGATCGAGATGCCCGGTGCGCCAGCCGCCCTGGTAACGGCCCTCACGGTTGTCGGGTTCCGGCAGCTGCAGCCGGCGGTCCTCGGTGGGCATCGGTCCGGCGCCGTGCCGGTTCGAGTAGGCACGCGTCAGCCCGAGGACGAAGGGCCGGCGCCCGGCCGCCTCGAGCTCGCCGACCAGATGCCGCGGGGTGATCGTCGACCAGGTCGTGTGCGGATGAAAGCCGTGCCACTCGTCCAGCAGCACGCCCTGGCTGCCCTCGAAGATCACCGTGCCGGCGTCCATGGCCGCCCCGAGCACACCAGCCAGGTCGTCGACGATCGCGATGTCTTCGGCGCTCGCGCACAGCTCGTCCGCCAGCTGTTGGACCGTCCCGCAGACTGCGTCCGGGTCGTCGACGGCCTGCAGCAGCGGATCTGCATAGCGGGCCAGCGCGTCCAGTGCCCGGACGGTCGCCGCCTGGTCGCGCAGATCCCCGACCCTGAGCGCGGGCACACTGGGCGCGTCCGCGGGTGCGGCGAAGTTGCCGATCGTCTCGCCGGCCTTCGCGTGGGCACGCACCGCGAGATCGTAGGCGACGGTCTCTCCGATGCCCAGGCCGGTCGACCCGTGCCTGGCCGCGCCACGCGCGATCTCACGGGCACGGTTCATCGCGATATGAATGGGCGTGGTGACCAGGCAGTTCGCGTCCGCGGTGACCAGCCCCAGCGGGTCGACGACCCCTTGGGACTCCAGGGCGTCGGCCTCGGCGACCAGCAGGATGGGATTGACCAGCATCGGAGCCCGCAGGATGGTGCGCACATCGCAGAAGGTGCCCGAGCCGAACTGGCTGAAGGTGTGATGGCGGTGGCCGTGCCGGACGTTGTGCGCGGCCTGAGCGCCTCCCGACCACCGCACCACGGCGACCACATCGGGCAGGGCCGCGGCCAGATAGTCCACGGTCGCACCCTTGGACTCGTCGCCGTACCCCAAGCCGGCGACGATGATGGTCTGCCGCGGTGCGGTGGTCAGTGTCATGATCCGGACTCCTTTCGGATGCCAGCGCTCACAGATCGGCGGGAAGCACGCCGCCGGTGGCCACGGCGACCGCTGCGCCGCGATTGATCCTCGCCAGGGCCTTGCCGACCGCTGCCGTACCGGTCGAGCCGATTCGCTGGAGATCGTCCAGCCCCTCCTCGAGGCTGATGGAATCCTCCATCAGGCCCACGGTGAGTGCGATCAACTCGCAGACCGCCTGCGGATCCTCCAGCCGCAGGAAACGTTCGCCGACGATCCGGCGCCAGTGGTCCTCCAGCCAGGGCTCGTTGTAGTACGAGGTCAGCCTCGGGACGATGTAGTACGTGAAGAACTTCTCGTCCAGCATCCGGTAGACCTCGTCGACAGCCATGTCCTGGCGGACCTCATCGCCGATGAAGCGGCGGACCGACTCCGCATACAGCTGCGGTTTGTTCATCTCGTCGCCGACGATGAAGAGGTAGCCCTTGCGCCCGCGATTGTCCAGGCTGTCCAGGCGAGCACGAGTGGCGAGGAAGTACGCCGCCAGCGCATAGCCCTCCATCCGGTCGCCGCCGCCTCCGCGTTCGAGGTAGATATCCCGCAGTTGCTCATCGATGCGGTTGTCGGACTCGAACTGCCCGACCTGCAGCGGCACCGTGTCGTACCGGTCGTCCCCGATCGCGCCGACCAGGATCTGCGGATCGGTCGCGTAACCGCCACGGGTCAGCAGTCCCAACAGGTCGGGAAGCCGCTTCTGCAAGGTGACGGGCACCTGGCCCATGGAACCGGTCACGTCGAACATGACCGCGATCGGGGTGGACGCCGGGTGCTCGGCGCTGTCGCAGGCCTCGCGGGCCGCCGCACCGTATGCGTCGAGGCTCGCCGCCGCCCTGCGCTGGTTACGGGGCAGATTGCGCATGGCCGCGGTGTAGCCGAAGTCCTGCCGCCCGGCCGCGCGGCGCGCCGCCGCTGCCTGCGTGTATGCGCTGGTGTCCCAATATCCTCGGCCCATGATGGGCTCCTTTCGGTTGTGGGCCGCTCCACGGCCCGTGTTTTACGCCGTTTGCGGAATCGCGAACGGGCGATACCTGCGTTCGCCGTAGATACGGCGCAGCAGGAGGTCGTATTCGGCCAGCCACCCGCGGGGGCCGCCGATGGCGGTCTGCGCGGCCGCCGTGGCCCACGCCCGCTGTCTGCGGGCATCGGGCCGGTGGTCGAGCATCTGGTCGAAAAGACGGGCAAGATCGTCGCCGTCGGGATCTGTGCGCGACTCGGCCGGCATCGGCCGGGCGGGTTGGCTGCCCCATCCGGTGAGGACGATGCCGTGCTCGCCGGGGTGGACGAGTACGGCGTCGAGACTCAGTCCGGCCCGCGGCTGATCTGCACCGTTCAGCGCCATCAGGATGCGCCGGGCCATCCACGCCCAGTCGCGTCCATCCAGACCTTCGGGATAACCCGTGCGCACCTCGCGCAGGCAGTACAGCCCTGCGGGCAACCGGTAGGCCACCCAGGACCGGCCGCTCACGAGACCGTGATCGACGGGCTCGGGCCCGAAAGCGGCCAGCCCGCGAGCGGCTAGCGCGCGGGAAGCAGCGATCAGCCGATCGGTGTCGGCGACCTGCGTCCGAGAGATGGCGACGAACAGGCCCTGCTGGCCGGTGGCGTAAGTGCTGATCTGGGAGGTCCGGCGAATCCGGGCGCCCAGCAGGTAGCGGTCGTACTCGCCGACGACGTGCGGAGTCCGGGTGGTGTCCTGTCGCTCGGTGCCGGCCCACCAGTGCAGGTAGAGATCGTTGAGCTTCGCTGCCGCCTCGCCGGCCCGAGCGGGATCAATGCCGTTCCTGGTGGCCAGATCGGGATGAATGAGCGCGATCAGCAGCCGGTAGGTGCGCCGCGCACGGCGCGCCGCGGCCGGCTGGGTGTAGTCACCGGCGAACAGGTCGCGGGCCGATCCGGCCTGTGTAATCCGCTCGATGGCCTCGGCCGCTGTGATCTGGTTCATGCTTTTACTCTAATTGAGTATTTAGCCTGAATGCAAGCGCCTCTTTTTCCACCCCGGACGATCGGGAGACACTCATCGCGGCGGAGTAAGATTGCTCTTCCGGCTTTTCTGAGGATGGACCCACTTGACCGAAGAACACTCCCCCAGTGCAAACGAGATCCTGGCTCATGAGCTGGCCGTCGAGCAGGCTCATGTGGACACGGTCTACCGCTATCTCGCGTCAGCGACCGCGGCAGCACGCAACGTGCAGGCCGAGAGCCGCGCCAAATACCTGACCGATCGCGCCGATTGGATGCGCGAAGAAGACGGCACCGCTTTGTTCGAGCGCGACGCCTTCGCCTACCAGGCCGCCAAACGGCTCGCCGTCCTGGATGCCGAACACGAAGGCCTGGTCTTCGGGCGCCTGGACTTCATCGACGACGAGGACAAGCGCTACATCGGACGCCTCGGCGTGCGCGACGACGACTACGAGCCGCTGGTGATCGACTGGCGCGCCCCCGCCGCCGAGGCCTTCTATCGCGCAACCGCCGCCGATCCGATGGGCGTCTCCCGCCGCCGGGTACTGCGCTGCCGCGATGACAAGGTCATCGGAATCGAAGACGATCTGCTCGACGAGGCGGGCAGCTCCGACCTCGTGGTGATCGGCGAGGGCGCCCTGCTGGCCGCACTGCAGCGCGCCCGCGGCCCCAGGATGCGCGACATCGTCGCCACCATCCAGGCCGAGCAGGACATGGCCATCCGCGCCCCTCACCAGGGCGTGACCATCATCTCGGGAGGCCCGGGTACCGGCAAGACCGTCGTGGCACTGCACCGGGCCGCGTTCTTGCTGTACACCTACCGCAAGCGCATGGAGGCCGGCGGTGTGCTCGTGGTCGGCCCGACCGATCTGTTCATGAGCTACATCGAACGTGTGCTACCCGGGCTCGGCGAGGATTCGGTGACCTTGAAGTCGGTGGGCGAGCTGGCCACCGACGTGCTCGGATTCGGCAGCCAGCGGGTGGACGAAGCCGAGGCAACCCTGGTCAAGGGCAGCCTGCGGATGCTCCCGGTGCTGCGTCGCGCCGTGCATGAGCCGATGACTCCGGAGAACATCCGGCTGCGAGTCAGCGTCAAGGGCGAGATCCTCACCCTCGAAGCACCGGAGCTCGGCGCGATCCGGCGCGAGGTACTGGCTTCCCAGAAGGCCAACCGCGCCCGTCCTGCCACCGAGAAGGCGCTCACCGATGCGCTGTGGAAGAAGCTGCCGACCGACATCGCTGCGCTGCTCGATCTGTCGCGGGAGGTCTTCGACGAGATCGTCACCTCACAGGCCAGTTACGCGATGTTCCTCAACGCCTGGTGGCCGACGCTGACTCCCGAACTGGTGCTCGCGCGGCTGGCCGACCCGGCCCTGCTGCGCAAGTTCGGCCATGACGTGCTGGACGCCGACGAACGCCACGTACTGGCAGACAGTCTCGCGCACGCGCGCGGCTTCGTCCCCGGCGGCGAACGGCAGCATCCCGACTGGTCGATCAGCGACATCGCGCTGCTCGACGAACTGGCGGCGATGATCGGCCCAGCACCGATCGAGCGCGAGGTCGATCCGACCCTCTTCCTCGACGACGGCACCGAGGTTGCCGAACTGGTCACTCTGGCCGACACGCTGACCACCACCCGTGAGATCGACCCGGACGACGACGGCGTGGTGACCCATGCTCATGTCCTGGTCGATGAGGCACAGGACATCACGCCGATGCAGTGGCGGATGCTGCGCCGCCGCGGCCCGCAGGCGTCCTGGACCCTGGTCGGCGACCCCGCCCAGAGTTCCTATCCGAGCGACGACGAAACCCGCCGCGCGATGCGCGATCTGATCGGACGCGGAGCCTCGCGCACCTTCCGGCTGTCGACCAACTACCGTTCTCCGGCGGAGATCATGGACCTCGCGGGACGGGTGATCACCTCGGTCTACCCGGACGCCGATGTGCCGGCGTCGGTGCGCCGGACGGGCGTCCAGCCAGAACTGCTGGCATTGCCCGACGCGCCCAGAGGGGAACGGCTGGGCCGCGTCCTCACCCGGCTGGCCGCTGAGGTCGACGGCTCGATCGCGGTGATCTGCGCCGCCGGACGTCTCGCCTCGGTACGTGACACCATCGCCTCCATGCCGTTACCCGACGAACTCCGGAATCGGCTGACGGTGCTGACCGCCCTACAGGTCAAGGGCCTGGAGTTCGACGCCACGATCGTCCTCGCCCCCGACGAGATCGTTCAGCAGACCGCGGGTGGGGTGCGCGTACTGTACGTCGCACTCACGCGCGCGACTCAGCGGCTGGTCACCCTCGACCTGACGGACGGTCGGCCCGGAGCATGGCGAGAATCTCTCGAGTTGCCCGCGAACGGTTCTGAGTGAAGAAGTGCAGGCCGGGTGCGCATCCGGCCAGCAGCCGCTCGCACAGCTCGGCGGCGATCTGCGCACCCGTGTGACGGACCTGGTCGGGGTCGTCGGCGACGCTCAGCAGTCGCCTGGCGACTTCGGCGGGGATGTCGGCCCCGGACATCTCCGCGAAGCGTCCGAGTTGTTTGACGCTGGTCACCGGCATGATGCCCGGCACGATCGGTATCGTGCAGCCCGCACTGCGGGCGCGTCCGACCATCTCGAAATAGTGGCCCAGCTCGAAGAAGAGCTGGGTGACCGCGAACGATGCACCGGCCTGCTGCTTGCCGAGCAAGATCTGGGCGTCCAGTTCGGGCGTCGAGGTGGCGTGACCATCGGGGAACGCCGCCACGCCGATGCTGAAATCACCGCGGGAGGCGATCAGTTCGACCAACTCGGTGGCATTGTGCAGTCCGCCCGGATGGGCCCGCCACGGCTCCGAGGCGCCGCCCGGCATGTCGCCGCGGATCGCCAGGATGTTGGTCACGCCGGCGTCCCCGTAGGCATCGATGACGGCCTTGATCTCGTCGACGGTCTGCCCGGTGCAGGTGAGGTGGCCCATCACCCGGAAATCGGTCGTCGCAAGAATCGCCATCGTCGCGTTGAGGGTGCGCTGCCGGCTCGACCCGTTGGCGCCGTAGGTCACCGACACCCAGTCCGGCTTCAACGGCTTCAGTTCGGCGATCGTGCGGGTGAGCAACTCCTGGCCGGCCTCGTCCTTGGGGGGGAAGAACTCGAAGCTGAAGGTCGCCTGTGAGGTGTTCGCCAGCAGCTCACCGATCGATTCGTGCGAAGACATGCCTGCGATTCTAACGGTGCGCCGCAGCGTGCCTCGCCGCCGCCGTGCGGCGGCGTCGACCGGTAGCCTGAGCACCATGCGTCTTGATCCGTCTGATCCCACCTCGCGCAGCTTTCGCGACGCCATCACCGCCGAGCTCGCCGCCTTCCTGAGCGCCAAGAGCGCGGCGCTGGCCGACGTCAGCCCCGCGCTGACCGAACTCACCGAGGTGGCCGCAGACTTCGCCTCGGGAGGCAAGCGGCTGCGTCCGGCGTTCGCCTACTGGGGCTATGTCGGCGCGGCCGGCGATCACGACGTCCCTGCCGCGATCTGGCCGGTGATCAGCGCCTTCGAACTGCTGCACGCCGGTGTCCTGATCCATGACGACGTCTTGGACCAGGCCGATTCGCGCCGCGGACGCCCCACGGTGCACCGCCGGTTCGAGGCCTGGCACCGCTCGTCCGGTGGCCACGGAGATGCCGCCGAGTTCGGCCGGGCGATGGCTGTGCTACTCGGCGACCAGTTGCTCGTCTGGTCGGACGAGCTGGCCTGTGGCGCCGGGCTGGATCCCGAAAGCTGGCGGCGGGCCAGCCCGTACTGGCATCGGGTGCGCACGGAGGTGAACAGCGGTCAGGTGCTCGACCTGTGGGCGCAGTACCAGGTCGGCTCGGACGACACCCTCGGCGCCGAACAGATCGCGGCGAAGGTGCTGGAGGAGAAGACCTCGCGCTACACCGTGCAACGTCCGGTGCAGTTCGGCGCGGCCGCCGGCGGAGCCGGCGATGACGCGCTGGCGGCGCTCGGACGCTTCGGGCTGGTCCTGGGCCGGGCATTCCAGCTGCGAGACGACCTGCTCGGGGTCTTCGCCGATCAGGAGCAGTCCGGCAAACCGGCGGCCGGTGACCTGATCGAGGGCAAGCGCACCGTGTTGCTGGCTCGCGCCCTGGACGGCTTGAATCAAGCCGCCCGGCGGCGCCTCGAATCCCTGATCGGCACACCGCTGACCGACGATCAGATCGCCGAGGCGCGCGCGCTGATCAGCTCGTCCGGGGCCGTCGACCAGGTCGAATCGCTGATCGATGCGGACTATGCCGCTGCCGCGGCGGCGCTTTCCGAGTGCGAACTGACCGAGCCCGGCTATCTCGCGCTGACCGAGCTGGCCCGCCAGTGCGTGGAACGCACCTTCTGAGCTAGTGCTTCGCGCCTTCTGAGCTACCGCTTCGCGAAGGCGGCGAGGCTGACCTGCTCCATCTCGTCACGCCAGGCTGCGTCCAGGAGCTGGCGGTAGGCCCGGACGCCGGTCTCGCCGGGCAGCGGGAAGGCCAGCCGTCGGGCTCCGGCCTCGACGACCGTGCGGCCACTACTCACCGAATCCACGGCGGCGAACCACGGCTTGGAGCCGGGGTCGGCCGGCGGCGCCAGCCGCGCCGCCTCGGTCACCGCGCCGGCGGGCAGCACCACTGCATCGACGCGGGCATCGGCCAGCGCTTGGCGCGCGGCCTGCGTTCCTTCCGCTACCGCCATCACCAGGCCGTGGGGATGTCCGGGAGCGATCCGCGTTCCCGCGTCGGAGACGACCAGGTCGGCGGTTGACCTTGCTGCGAGTCGGGCGTCCGCCCGGATGCCGAGGATCGCGCGGCCGTCGGCCGCCTGTCGTGCTGCCCGGTAGCCGATCAGCAGATCGTCCCCGATCGCGTCGGGCTGCGAGATGACGATCAGGTCGGCGCGCTGACTGCACAGCTGCCGCACCCGTTCGGCCAGTGTCTTCGGCTCATTCTGCAGGCCCGTCCAGACCAGCGTGCGAGCCAGTGCAAGCCGTGTCGTCAATCCCATCCGCGCACTCACGCCCCAACCCTAGCCAGGCGCGGGGTTACGATCTGCCGGATCAGCACAACGGGCGCTCGCCCGACACGACCCGCCGAGTAGCCCTGGTGCACTGGCCCGATCCGGGGGCCACCTACACTGAATAACGTCCGCCGCGCGGAACCGTCAACTTCCCTGACCGACAGATGGAGCCATTGTGACCAGGACCACCACCGACAGACTCGTTGGTGATGTGCTGGACGGGCGCTACGAGGTCTTGCAGCGGCTCGCACGAGGCGGGATGGCCACCGTCTACCGTGCCTGGGACCGCCGCCTCGAACGCATCGTCGCCATCAAGGTGATGCACGACGGCCTGGGTGACGATGCCGATTTCGTGGCGAAGTTCGACCGGGAGGCCCGTGCCGCCGCCCGGCTGTGTGACCAGAATGTCGTTTCGATCTTCGATCAGGGCTACGATCACGGCCGCCCCTACATCGTCATGGAGTTCGTCGAGGGCTCGACGCTGCGCTCCATCATCACCCGCGACGCCCCGATGACCCCGCTGCGTGCCATCCAGATGATCGAACCGGTGGCGGCTGCCCTCGCCGTCGCGCACGATGCCGGCCTGGTGCACCGTGATGTCAAACCCGAGAACGTGCTGATCAGCGATCGCGGCGCGGTCAAGGTTGCCGACTTCGGCCTGGCTCGTACCGTCAGCTCGCAGACATCCACCAGCACGCAGGGGCTGCTGATCGGCACGGTCAGCTACCTGCCACCCGAATTGCTCACCACCGGGCGCGCGCATTCGTGGTCCGATGTCTACTCCACCGGCATCGTGCTGTTCGAGATGCTGACTGGCACCAAGCCGTACACCGGCGACGCCCCGATCACCGTCGCCTACAAGCACGTCAACGAGGATGTCCCCCTGCCATCGCAGGTACTGACAGCCAGACACCCCGGGCAGGCCCGCCGCGACCCGATACCCGACTATGTGGACGCGCTGGTGGCCTCCTGCACCCGCCGCAACCCGAAATCCCGGCCGGTCGACGGCCGCGAACTGCTGCGCCGGATCCGCCGCGTCCGCCGGGCACTCGAACGCGGCGTGCGGTCCGACGAGGCCTTGTGTGCCCTGGTTTTCCCGGCCTCGGCACTGCCCTGGGCGCAGGAGGTGACAACGGCACTGGATCCCGACTCCATGGCGACCTCGGTGCTGGCCGCAACCGCGTCTGCCCCCTCCCAGCCGACCCTCACGCCGCAGCCCCAGGCGCAGCCGAGCCCGCCAACGGCCTTCCGGCCGGATCCCGTCCGGTCCACTCGTGTCATGCCGGCGATGACCGATCAGCAGGTGACCGCGCGCCCGGCGACGGCCAGCACCTACTCCTCCGCGCCGACTCATCCGGCTGGGCCGCCCGCTCCACCGCCCCTGCCGCCGACCGAGGATGTGCCGATGCCCGCCAGCCAGCGTTACCCGAGCCTGTCGCGCACGGCCACCTATCGTCGGCGCCGCGCCTTCACCGCAACCATCCTGGTGGTGCTGCTCACGCTGGTCGTCGGACTCACCAGTTGGTGGTTCACCTCCGGGCGATATGTCGCGGCCCCTTCGGTGATCAATCTCACCCAGGCCGAGGCCCAGGGTGTCGCCGACCAGGCAGGGCTGACCATCACGTTCGCCCAGGAGTACTCCGAGACCGTTCCGACCGATCTGGTGATCAGCTCCGACCCGGTACCTGGTGACCGGATCGTCCGCGGCTCCCAGATGAGCGCCGTGATCTCCAAGGGCCCCGAACGCTTCGCGGTCCCGCAAGTGGCCGGGATGACCCTGAACGATGCGAAGCAGGCCCTCAGTGAGGCCAACCTGGCGACCGGGACGATCACCGAGCAGTGGAGCGAGACCGTCGCCACCGGACTGGTGATCTCGGCCGGCTACACCGCGGGCGAGCAGCTGAAACGTGATACGCCAGTAGATCTGGCGGTGTCGATCGGACGCGAACCGCTGACCATCCCGAGCGTGGTCGGCAAGCCGAAGGATGAGGCCGCCAAGACCCTCACCGATCTGGGATTCCAGGTCGCCTACGGGGACGAACAGGTCAGCGCGACGGTGCCCGCGGGCTCGGTCATCAGCCAGAACCCTGCGTCCGGCACCGGCTACCGCTCGGACACCATCACCCTGGTGATCAGCAAGGGAGCGAACCTGACCAAGGTGCCGGCCCCTGCCACCAACGAGAAGCCGGCCACCTACTACGACCGGCTGACGGCGGCGAAGTTCGCGCCCGAACTGGTCTACAGCGGCGCCAACCTGGGTCCGAATGTCGGCAAGATCGCCAAGGTCACCGACGAGGACGATAACGTGCTGACCGCCGATTCCGAGCTGCCTGAAGGCGCCAAAGTCAAGGTGTACGTTTCTTTGTGATTACCAGCCGCGACCGCTTGTTCTACAGCCCAGCAGACCGGCTTGCCCCGCTCAGTCTGCTGTTCATGGCCGTGCTGTGGGGTTCGACCTTCTTCGTGCTGCACGACATGCTCGATCGCATCGATGCCGCCGATCTGCTGGCGGTCCGGTTCACGATCGCCGCGGTCGTCTTCGGCGCGGTGGTGCACCGCAAGCTGCTCTGGTCGCGCACCACGGTCCGGCAGGGCGCCATCCTCGGCCTGATCTTCGGCTCGGCGCAGCTGTTGCAGACCTACGGCCTGGCGCACACCAGCGCGTCCATCTCGGGATTCCTGACTGGGCTCTATGTCGTGGTCACCCCCATTCTCGAGGGTGTGCTGTTGAAGGCCCGGGTGCGTCAGCGGGTCTGGCTGGCGGTGGCGCTGGCCACGGTCGGTCTGGCCGCGTTGACCATCGTCCCCGGCGCGGGGACGACAAAGTTCGGCATCGGTGAGGCGCTGACGGTGGCCAGCGCGCTGGTCTACGCGATACACATCATCTACACGGGCCGGGTCGCCACCCAGGACAAGGCCGTGACCCTGGCCGTCGTGCAGACTGCCGGTGTGGCGGTGGTCTGCACGATCGCCGCGCTGCCGGGTGGCATCGGGCTGCCTCAGCGGGCGTCCGACTGGTGGGCGGTGCTCTACATGGCACTGTTGTGCGGCGCGCTCACCGCCGTCTTGCAGGTGTGGGCGCAGTCGAAGGTCTCCCCCACCAGGGCCGCGGTGATCATGAGCACCGAACCGATCTGGGCCGCCACCTTCGCGATCATGGCCGGCCAGGAGCCCTTTAGCATGCGCACCCTGCTGGGCGGCACAGCGATGGTGATCGCGATGATCCTGTCGTCATTGCCGGATCGGTCCATGATGCGCGAGCCCGTCGTTGTGCCGGCACAAACCGTCACACCGCCCAGGGCCGGGTATCGCGGACGTCGATCAGCTGGGTCGAACTCAGCGCTGACACATGCTTATCGATCAGACCCAGACCCCGCTCATTGAGCAATCCGTCATGGATGAGGAAGCCCCGAGGTGCGGCCACGGCGCGGGCGAAGTCGATGGTCTCCCTGGTCGCCGCCCACGGGCCGAACGCCGGAATCAGCGCGATATCGATGCCCTCGGCGACCGCGTCCAGACTGTCGCCGGGATGCAGCACGCTGGGCTCTGACTCCGCGCGGAAGACGAAGCCGACATTGCCGATCCGCGGATAGTCACGGTGAATCACCGCATGCTGACCGCCGATGGTCTCGACCGTCAGTGATCCGATGTCGATCGTCTCGCCGGGACCGAGCCGCCGGGTCCGATCTGGCAGGTCGACGATGTCGACCACGCTCGACTCCACCGCCACCATGGCATTCGGATTCGCGTCCAGCAGCCTCGGCAGCCAGACGGGATCGGCGTGATCGGGATGCTGATGAGTGACCAGTACCGCGTCCAGGTCGGTCAGGCCACGCCAGGCCGTGCTGAAGTCTCCGGGATCGACCAGCACCCGCTGGCCGGCGGTTTCGATGAGTACGCAGGAATGTCCGAGATGGGTGATCTGCATGTCTCCACTATGGCAGTCACAGCCCAGCGGCTCCCGGAAATCGCGCCCGCTGTCAGGACGCGAGTAGTTCGCCGACGATCCGGCCGGCTTCGCGGCACTGGTCGGCGTCGATGCCCAGATGGGTCACCGCACGAAGCTGATGGGCGCCCACCTTGCTGATCCGCACACCCCGGTCTGCCGCGGCAGCGATGACGTCGGCCGCCAGCCGCTCACCGGCGTCCATCACCACGATGTTGGTCGCCAGATGCTCGAGATCGATCGCTGCCGGTACCGCAGCCGTGACCTGTTCGGCGAACAGCCGGGCGTTGGCGTGGTCATCGGCCAGCCGGTCGATGTGGTGATCCAGGGCGTACAGCGCGGCCGCGGCCAGGATGCCGGCCTGCCGCATGCCACCGCCCAGGCGTTTGCGCTGCACTCGGGCTTCCGCGATTCGTTGTGCGCTCGATACCAGCACCGAGCCCACCGGCGCGCCCATGCCCTTGGAGTAGCAGACGCTCACGGTGTCGAACAACGACCCGTACTCGCGCATCGGGACGCCGGTGGCGACGTGCGCGTTCCACAGCCGGGCACCGTCCAGGTGCATGGCCACCCCACCCTGCCGGCAGATCTCGCGGATCTCGCGCAGCGTCTCGATGGGATGAATGGTGCCCCCACCGAAGTTGTGGGTGTTCTCGATCTCGATCGCGGCGGTCTCCACCAGGTAGGGGCCGCAGCCGAGCTCCAGCAGGTCGGTGATGTCGCTGGTCCGTGCGATGCCTGGCGTGCCGGAACTGGACGTCCAGGTACGCATGGTGATGCCGTTGAGTGCGGCATGGGCGCCCATCTCGGCACGGACGATGTGGGCCCGCCGATCGCAGAGGATCTCGCGTCCGACCGGCACCAGCGACCAGACGCCCAGCATGTTCGCCATCGAACCGCTCGGGCAGAACAGTCCGGCCTCGTGGCCGAGCAGTTCTGCGGTGCGCGCTTCGAGTTCGTTGATCGACGGGTCCTCGCCGTAGACATCGTCGCCGACGGGCGCCGTGGCCATCGCCTGCCTCATCTGAGCGGTCGGCCGGGTGACGGTGTCAGACCTCAGATCGATCATCACTCTCATTCGTTCCAGTCAGGCACCCGCTGCGGCACCCGGCGCAGCAGCCTGCTCTGGTTGAGCCGCTCAGCGATCATGAAGGCCAACTCCAGGCTCTGGCTGCGGTTCAGCCGCGGATCGCAGGCCGTCTCGTAGCGCGCGTCCAGGTCGGTCTCCGAAAGCTGGAAGGCTCCGCCCAGGCACTCGGTGACATCCTCGCCGGTCAGTTCGACATGCACGCCGCCGGGCCAGGTGCCCAGTTGATCGTGTACGTCGAAGAAGCCGTTCAGTTCCTCCACCACGGCCGCGTAGCTGCGGGTCTTGTAGCCGTTGGCGGTCTCGAAGGTGTTGCCATGCATCGGATCGCACACCCAGGCGACCTTGCGCCCGGTCTGCTCGACGGCCTCGATGATCGACGGCAGCTTCTCACGCACCTTGTCGGCGCCCATTCGGGCGATGAAGGTGATGCGGCCGGGCACCCGGTTCGGGTCGAGCCGGTCAGCCAGCTCGATCGCATCCGTGCCGGCAGTGTTCGGACCGAGCTTGATGCCGAGCGGGTTGGACACCCGGCGCAGCAACTCCACCTGGGCGCCGTTCGGCTGACGGGTGCGCTCCCCGATCCAGACCATATGGCCGGACGTGTCGTAGGGCCGGTGGCTGCGGGAGTCGATGCGGGTCATGGCGTACTCGTAGTCGAGCAACAACGCCTCATGGGAGGCGTAGAAGTCGACGACCGACAAGGTGTCGTCCTTCACGCCGCAGGCCAGCATGAAGCCGAGCGCCCGCTCAATCTCACCGGCCATCTGCTCGTAGCGATGCTCGATGCGCGAATCCTGCACGAAGCTGGCATTCCAGGCGTGCAGCTGCCGGATGTCGGCGAAACCGCCGGTGACGAAGGCCCGCACCAGGTTCAGGGTGGCGGCAGACGCGTTGTACATCTGTATCAGGCGATCGGGATCGTGGCGGCGCGATTTGGGGGTGAAGTCGAAGCCGTTGACGGCATCGCCGCGGTAGGCGGGCAGTGTGATGGCCCCGCGCGTTTCGGTGTCCTTGGAGCGGGGCTTGGCGTACTGGCCGGCGATGCGTCCGACCTTGACGACCGGAACCTGCGCGGCGTACGTCAGCACCACGCTCATGGACAACAAGACCCGAAGCTTGGATTTGATGTTGTCTGCGCGCACGCCGTCGAAGGTCTCAGCACAGTCGCCGCCCTGCAGAATGAATGCCTGGCTATTGGCGACCCGGGCGATCTTGTCGCGCAGATCGTCGCATTCGCCCGCAAAAACAAGCGGCGGTAGTTCGCGCAGCCGGTTCACCACCCAGTTCAGCCGGTCGGCATCCTCATAGGTGGGCTGCTGCACCTGCGGCATCGCATGCAACTCGGCTAAGGACGGGATCAGCTCAGACACGCAGCCAAGGATAATCCGTCATGCCCAATGTCGGGGTCAGTGACCGTTTCAGGTGTCCAGGCCCTGTTGAATCGCATACCGGGTGAGTTCGACGCGGTTGTGCAGCTGGAGTTTGCGCAGCACGTTCTGCACATGGTTCTGCACGGTTCGGTGGCTGACGAACAACAGCTCAGCGATGTCGCGGTAACTCAGGCCCTTGGCGACCAGCCGCAGTACTTCGGCTTCGCGGGGGGTCAGGGCCGGGCTGTCGTCGGCCGATGCCGGATTGTTGGCCATCCGGCGGTATTCCCCGAGCACGAGACCCGCGAGGGTGGCAGTGAAGACGGCCTCGCCCTCGGCGGTCTTGCGCACCGCATCCAGAAGCTCCTGTTTCGTGGCTGACTTCAGCACATAGCCGCTGGCGCCGGCCTTGACCGCCCGCAGTACATCGTCGCGTTCCCCGGACGCCGACATCACGAGCACCTTGAGATCCGGGAACTCGCTGGTCAGCAGCTGGGTGCAGGTCGCTCCGTCGGGCTGGGGGATGTTGAGATCCATCACCACCACATCGGGACGCGTCGCGGTGGCCCGGACCATCACCTGCTTGCCCTCGTGCGCGACCGCTACCACCTCACAGCCCATTTCGGTCAGGTCTTCGCCCAACGCATCGATCCAGAACGGGTGGTCGTCCACCAGCATGACGCGGATGCTGGTCGGGACGGGACCGGTGGGCATCAGACGCCTCCTGGACTTGCTGACCGACGATGACGGCTTCCCCATTGTGGCTCGCCGCGGGGCCACTCCTGGCTGCCGCGAGCCTGTAACTGTTGACAAGCTGACACAGGTTCACTCAAGCGGAATACGAAACTCCCACTCAACACCCGATCCGGGTGATGTGGTCAGTTTGGAGCCGCCGCCCAGGTCGAGGACGCGTCCGACGATCGACTCCTTCACTCCGAGCCGACCGGCGGCGGCGGCCGCGTCCAGCTGTTCCTGGGTCGCCCCGACTCCGTCGTCGCGCACCGAGACGATCAGCTCGTTGCCCTCCTGCTCCAGCAGGATCCAGGCGTGCGCGCCCGGACCCGCATGCTTGCCGACATTGGCCAGCACCTCGCTGATCACGCGGTCCAGTTCGTCGGCACGAGACGCCGCCATGTTGAGCTGGCCGGCCATCGTGGAGACCGTCACGGTGTCGCTCTGGTGCTTTTCCAGCATGATGGTGACGTCGGTCTTGTCGGTGTCCAGAAGTCCGCCGCCCACAAGGTCAACACTGCGGTCCTGCAAGGTGGCACGCAATTGATCTTCTTGCCGCAGGGCCAGCGAGGCCAGCAGTCTGCCACGCGGGCCGAGTTCGTTGCCCTCACGGGCAACCATCGCCAGCACCTGAAGGACGCCGTCATGGACGATCCGGTTCAGCCGCTCACGCTCCTCAAGCGCTGCCAAGGTGGACAGGTTGCGGTCACGTTCAGCGATCGTCGCGCTCAGCTGCTCGACGAGCAGACCGATGAAGTACGGGATCGCCGCCATCAGCAGTACGTCACCCCAGGCCCGGGGCGCGACCGAGGGGGCCTGCAAGAACTGCGCGGTGCCGACCAGTATCCCACCGACCAGCCCGGCCACCGCTCCTCGCCAGATCCCCAGGACCGCCGGGGCGGCCAGCATCCAGTAGCAGGCGACACCGAGATAGCTCTCGCGCAAGACGTCGATGCCGAGGATGTAGCGGGAGCTGCCGACCACGGCGAGCGTGATGGCCATGTCGAGGATCATCAGCCCGCTGGTGCGCCATCTCGACCGCACATTGAGCAGGCAGGCAATGACCGACCAGCCTGCCACCACCACACAGACCACCACCAGTAGCACCGGACGCTGCACCTGGGACAGCCGCATGCAGTTAACGACGATCATGTGCACCACCAACGCCATCCGCGCCCAGCCGGCCGCGCGATAGATCGTGCGCAGCAGGTTGGGATCGCGTGGAAAGGTCTGGGCGCTACTCATCACTGTCCGGCGGTTGCTTGTTCGTCCGGCGTCGTTGCGCGCGTGCCCGCTGTTCGGCCAGCGCGGCACGTTCGGCCTGCTGCCGGGCGGCCTCGACCGCCTCGTCGATGATCGCCGCATCCTGCTCGTCGAGCAGCCGAGCCAGCTCTGCTTCGGAGGCGCGACGCTGTTCTTCGGCCGCGCGGCGTTCGGCCCGCTGATCGCGCCACTCGGAGATCTTGACCGGCTCCCCGGGGATACGCACCTTCTTCGCCGTACCGGTGTACGAGTCGACGTAGCGACGTCCGGCGAGCTGGCCGATCCTGGTCATCACCAGATCTGTCAGGCCACGCAGCATGAACCCGTCCAGCACGTTGCTGGACAGCTGAGCCTCGGCGAAGCGCCCGGTCTCGATAGGTTCACCGATGCGCAACCGGTAGCGCAATTCGGGGAGCAGGTCGTTGACGCTCAGCGGTATCAGTGCGGCAGGCACGATCGGCACCCCCGTTGACAAGGCAAGTGCGGCGAACTGTGCGTGCCCCTTGTGCAGGGTGCCGTCACCATCAGTGGCGCCCTCCGGAAAAACGATCAGGATTTCGCCTCGGTCGAGCACCGCAGCCGGGCTGTTCCCGGAATCCGGATCGGCAAGCCAGCGGGTGTGCCGGATACCGGGAACGAGGTGGCGTCCGCTGTCTGGTTCGAAAACGACGGTGGCCTCGCGTCCCAGGGACGCCGCGACATTCAGATGATCGAACGGACTGACCCTGTTGACCGCGACGATGCAGGCGCCTTCGGGCAGCTTGTCGATGTCGTCGGCGTCGATTCTCCACGGGTGCCGCAGCCGGTCGGCCAACTGCCGGAAGCCTGTCAGATCACGGGGTAGATCGGGCACTGCCGGTCACTCCCTCACGGTCGGGTCATCGAGAACCGGGGCGCCGGCGGGAAACTGCGTGGCCGGGACGGGCCGGGTCTGGTTCTGGTTCGGATAGGCGAGCAACTGCTTGCTCAGTTCGGTGCCCTTCAGCTCGCCACGCTTGACCCGCGAGGCATACACATCGACATAGGTTTGCCCGGTCATCTGCTGGATGGCGCCCATCACCTCATTGGTGACCCAGCGCAGCACATGCAGATCATTGACCTGATCGCGGTACTCACTGAAATCCATCGGATCACCGATGATGATGCGAGCATCCCGCATGGTGGGAATCCCCACCTTCGACTTGACCATCCGGGTGTTGATCATCGCCACGGGCAACACCGGCCGGCCGCTGGTCAGGGCCAGTCTCGCGACGCCGGTGTGCCCCTTGTACAGCCGGCCGTCCGGGCTGCGGGTGCCCTCCGGGAAGATCGCCACGACGCCGCCCGCGTCGAGCACATCCTCGACCGATCCCAGACCAGCCACACTGGCGCGTCCGCCGGAACGGTCGATCGGGGCCTGCCCGACAGCTGTCAGGAACCAGGCGACCACTCGACCCTTGAGGCTCTTGCCCATGAACAGTTCCTTCTTGGCGGGGAAGGTGACCTTCGGCTTGATCAGTGAGGGCAGGCTGAAGGTGTCGCCGGCGTCCAAATGGTTGGCGGCCAGCACACAGCCGCCGTCGGGAATCTTCTCGGTGCCCTCGATCTTGACGCGAAACCACCATTTGACCGCTGGACGCACCAAAGTCGCCTTGAAGAAGCTGTACCACGCGGTCACGGGATCCTCCTTGGGCTAGAACTACCCGCACCACTCTAGTCATGACGGATTTGGTTGTACCCCGGGCAACCCGCGCCGTGTCTGGTGATCTTGGGCCCACCGCGACTAGTGTGGGCGCGTACCAAGGAGTTTGGTGCTTGACAGGTTGTGAGCCCCACGATGACCGACAGCGATCATTCAGACGATACCGATCAGCGGTTTGCCGAGCTGATCAAGGCCGAGTTCGGAAACTCGGATGGACCGGAGCTTTTCGGCACCCGGATGACTGGTTTGCCACGGCCGCCTCGATCCGCACCCGCCTCCCGCCCGGTGATCGACGGCTATTTCGATCTGCAGCGTGCGATCGAAGAGGTCGAGTTGAACGACGACGACGTCGAGCACTGGACCCCTCCGGAGCCTCCGGCCGTCGGACGGCCGGAATACCGGCATGTGCTCGGCACCGGTTTGATCGTTGCTGCGCTGGTCGTCGGCATCATGGTGCTGGCGGGCTGGCGTCCTGATCTGTGGGTCGGAGTCCTGACCCTGGTCTGTGCCGGCGCTGGCCTGGCGGTGCTACTGAGCAGCCTTCCTCGGCAGCCCGAGATCGGCTCGGACGGCGCGCAGCTCTAACCTCGGACCGCCGATGAGTCCGGTTCGTCGCCGCGGTCCGATCCGGGCAAGCACGTCCTCACGAGGTGCCGGCACGATCGGCTGGGCACGTCGGTGCAGGGCACCGTTCACCCGCAGGCGACCAGCGGTGACTCCAGATCCGGTTGGGCGCCCGGAGTCTGCCACAGCGTGCTGATGGTTGACGCAGCATCGCGTCCGGTGATCAGCCGATCCAGCGCCGCAGCGCTCCAGGCGTAGGCAAGCTCGAGATCGTCCGGATCGGTGAAGTCGGCATCGGCCGGCGGTGTGGACGCCGCCGGACAGGCATCGATCAGGGTCTGGGTACTGCCTTGTTGAGCTTGGGGCGATGCCTGCAGCATCACCCACTCGGCCAGACCCTCGCTGACCCACAGCTGTCCGGCCGCCGGGTGCCCCAGCCAGTTCGTCGCCGCGTGGGTCTGTTCATGGACCAGCAGCAGATAACGGGATTCGGTGCCGGCGTCGCTGGTCGCGTCGGGGTTGATCACGATACGGGCGGGGGCCGGCTGGCCTGTCGGGCCGGGGCCGCCGCTGTCAGCAGTCCAGGTGATGGCTCCGGTTCCGATGAAATCGAACGCCGATGCGGCCATCACCTGTTCGAATGCCTGGCTGTTGCCCGGGACCTCGATGACTTGGCGGCTCGATGGACGGATCAGCCCGGCGGCCTCGGTGGACCGCACGAACTCGGCTGACTGCTCGGCGGCCTGGCGCCAGGAATCCAGATCACCTCCGCCGATGAGTGTGACTGCTTCGTCCTGCTCGACACTGATGGCCTCCGTCAGCCAGATCGGGGCCGGCGAATCGGGCCGCTGCTCGATATCGCCGAGCAGGCACTGCTGGGCATCGCATTGCCACTGGGGGACGATGAGGTTGGTCGCCACGCCTTGTTCTCCGGGCACTCGCCAGCCGATCTGCCAGGACCCGCCGGCACCATCGACGATGCTCAGCAGCTCGATCTGTCGCAGGTTGTCCCACCAGAGCCCAACGCGCGCGGCGTCGGCGCTGGTGGCGAACACGCGGTCGAATGCGGCCTCATCGGCAGCACTCAACGCAGCGAGGATGTGGCCCGCCGTGGTCGCCGTGTCGGGGGAAGCCTGCGAAGCCGTGGCTGAGCAGCCGGTGACGACGCTGAGCAGCACACCGGCAACAGCCAGCACCGAACTCAACAGGTGCGGGCGGTGCGCTCTAGCCTTCGGTGCCACTGGCCTGATTCCCGGTCTGCATGCGCAACGGTGGGACCAGGCCGGCGGCGGCCAGCCAAACGATGGCCGTCTGCTCGTCCGAGCTGAAGTCGACGGTTTCCGGCGGCCCGCACAGCACCGAGATCACACAGCTGCCGCAGGCGTCTCCACGCACAACGCAGCGGTTGCAGTCGATTCGCATTGTCCCCATGAACACATCAAAGCGCGGTCCCCTGACAATTTGTCGAACGGCGCTGCCCCGCGGTCACCAAGCGAGTGAGCGATGCGATCAGAAGATCGACATCGGATCGGTGATCTGCCCGTTGACCCAGGTGCTGAAGTGCAGATGGCATCCGGTCGAGTACCCGGTGGTGCCGACCGCGCCGATCACCTGACCGGCCGTCACGGTCTGTCCGGCCACGACCGACATGGACTGCAAGTGGTTGTAGGCGGCCTTGTAGATACCGCTGTCGACGACGATCCGGTTGCCCCAGCCGCTCTCGAAGCGCGCGCTGGTGACCACACCGGTCCAGGACGCGACTACCGGGGTGCCGCAGGCAGCACCGACATCGGTACCGTCGTGCAGTTCGGAGTAGCCACCGATCGGGTTGGTGCGGTATCCGAACGGTGAGGTGATCGGCCCCGTGGCCGGCCAGACACCCTGGCCCGATCCGGTCGGCAGGTCCAGGCCGGATCGGCTGACGCCGCTGTCGCCACTGGAGAAAAGTGCAGCGCTTGCGGCCAGGATCGCCGCGTTCTGGGCATCGGCCAGCGCAGCCTTCTGGGCTTCGGTCAGCCGATTGACGACCTGCTGGGCGCTCGCCACCTTCTTGTCGTATTCGGCAGCCAGCTCGGTCTGCTGTGCAACCTCATCGGTGACCTTCTGCAAAGCGGCAGCCTGGGTGGTCTCGAGTTCGGTGAGACGCGACTGCTCGGCGGCCAGCCGGATCATCTGCTCGTCGGTGATCGAGGTAATCGATTGCATCACGGCGATATCTGCCAGGAAACTGTCCTCGGAGTCCGACGTGAACAGCAGCTTGGCGGTGCCGAGTCCGGCCGCCTGCTGATGGGCCGCCACGGCCACTCGTCCGACCTGAGTACGCATGGCTTCGACCAGCGTCCGCTGATCGGCCAGGTCCTCGGTGGTCAGGTCGTACTGGCGCTGCGAGTTCACCTGCGCCTGCTTGGACGCTTCGAGGTTCCGCTGAACCTCGGCCGCCTCGATCTGGAGTTGCGTCAGATCTTTCTGAGCCGCACCTACCGCGTCTTCAGCGTGCGCGGCGGGTACCAGCCCGATGGTCAGTGCGATCGCCGCAACCGATCCGATCACTGTCGTCAGCATTCGACGCGAGAGGGACATTCAGCCACCTTCGTACAGGGAATCTGATGAGAGATTATTAAGACTTCCTAAGAGACTCTAAGGGTTCGCCCACTGATCGCCAAATCATTTGGAGAGATTCACCACGGATTTTCACCCGTATCTCATCCGCAGGTCAGCCCTCGAGCCCGGTTTCAGCACGGTTTCGACCACCGTCGGGACCCCGTCCGCCCGCCATCGCGCCCGGATGCTCCCCGCGAACGAAAACGTCAGACCCGGTCGCTAGCGTCACCTGCATGATCCACACATCGCGAAATGCCACGCTGCAGCCCAGCTTGGACGATCTCGGAACCCCGCTCGCCGAGGCCACCTTTTGCGTTGTCGATCTGGAGACCACCGGCTCGGGCCCGGAGGCGACGATCACCGAGTTCGGCGCGGTCAAGGTCCGCGGCGGCGAGGTGCTCGGCGAGTTCAGCACGCTGGTGAACCCGGGTACACACATTCCCGGATTCATCGCTGTGCTCACCGGCATCACCAACCAGATGGTGGTCGATGCGCCCACACTGAGCCAGGTGCTGCCGAGCTGGCTCGAGTTCTCGCGAGGCACCGTCCTGGTGGCCCACAACGCCCGCTTCGACATCGGCTTCTTGAAGCGGGCCTGCGAGCAGTTCGACTACCCCTGGCCCGGCCAGATGGTCGTCGATACGGTCGGGTTGGCGCGTCAGGCGCTGCTGCCCGGCGAGGTGCCCAACGTCAAGCTGCATACCTTGGCCGATCACTTCCATGCCTCCACGCAACCCAACCATCGAGCCCTCTCGGATGCGCGCGCGACAGTCGATGTGCTGCACGGATTGCTGGAGCGGGTCGGGAATCTGGGCTTGTTGACCGTCGATGACCTCAAGGAGTTCGAGCATCGGGTGTCGCCGCAACGGCGTGCCAAGCGAACCTGGGCCACCGACCTGCCCGAGGCACCAGGCATCTACATCTTCTATGCGCGCCGCCCCGGGCAGCAACGGCAGGTGCTCTACGTGGGCAAGGCCACCAACATCCGCCGCAGGGTACGCACGTACTTCACGTCGTCGGAGACCCGGCCACGGATGGACGAGATGGTCCGCGTGGCGACCGGGGTGGAGGCTGTGGTCTGCGCCACCGAACTCGAGGCCGAGGTGCGAGAGCTGCGCACGATCGCGGCCCACTCCCCCCGCTACAACCGGCGCTCCCGCCGCCAGGACAAGGTGGCATGGGTCAAGCTCACCTGTGACCGATATCCGCGCTTGTCGATCGTCACTTCGCCGGGCGACGACCAGGCCACCTACTGGGGCCCGTTCAGTTCGCGGTCGGCCGCCCAGGAGGCCTGCGAGGTGATCTACGACAGCTATCCGCTGCGGCAGTGCACGATGCGGATCGGCAGGAAGGCCGCGGGCGCAGGCTGCGTCCTCAGCGAACTCGGCAAGTGCCTGGCTCCATGCCAGGGCATCGATCCGGACGGCTACCACGAAGTCGTGGAGCAGGTTCGCGAAGCCCTGACCACTGATCTGCGTCCCACCGTGGCACGGGTCGGGCAGCGCATCGGTCAGCTGTCGGCCCAGCAGCGCTACGAACAAGCCGACGTGCTCACCGCCAGATTGCGCAGCTATGTTGCCACGACACAGCGCTTCCACCGGCTGGTGGGGTTCTCGCGCTGTCGGCAGATTGTGGCTGCTCAGTGGGTTCCGGGCCCCTCCGCCAATCCCGGCTGGCAGATTCACGTGATCCGCTACGGCAGGCTCGCCGCAGCCGCAACCGCAGCCCCCGGGCAGGACCCCATGGCCACAGCAGACCAGGCGATCCGGCTCGCCGAATCCGTGCTGCCCTCCCCGCACGGCCTGCCGTCGTGCTCGGTGGAAGAGGCCGAGCGAATCGCAGCCTGGCTGGAGCGTCCAGGAGTCCGCTTGATGGATATCGACGGCGAGTGGTCGATGCCGCTGCACAGCGGAATCGACGGCGCTGATCTCCCGCGGCTGGCGCTGGGGACGTCCTCCCCGGCGCCGGCGGTCGCCTGAAAGCTCGGTCAGCGTTGCCCGCAGCAGTGGGGCACTAGACTCATGCCATGATCACCGCCATCGTCTTCGTCCATGTCGACAACGACCGTATCCCGGAGGTGGCTGAGCAGATCGCAGCCATCGACGGCATCAGCGAGGTCTATTCGGTGACCGGACGAATCGATCTGATCGCCATCGTGCGGGTGGCGTCCTTCGACGACGTCGCCCCGGTGGTCGCCGACGCGCTGGCGAAGGTGCCGGGGGTGCGGCAGACCGAGACTCATCTGGCCTTCCGCGCCTACAGCCGCCACGATCTGGACGCCACGTTCTCCATCGGCATCAGCGACTGACCCAGCCGCTTCGACCGGTCCCCAGAACCCTCGCCGCAGGATCAGTCCGCTTCTGCTGCAATGGGAGCGAATGACTCTACGGCGAGCGTTCGAGGTCGCGTAGTGGTCGGGCGATGTCGAGGTCAGGCGATGTCGACCGAAGTGATCACCACATCTTCCAGCGGACGATCGGCCCGGCCGGTGGGAGTGGACCCGATAGCGTCCACGACCTGCTGGCTGGCCGGATCGGTGACCTCTCCGAAGATCGAATGCCGACGGTTCAGATGCGGCTGGGGGCCCAAGGTGATGAAGAACTGGCTGCCGTTGGTGCCGGCGCCGGCATTTGCCATCGCGAGCAGATACGGGCGGTTGAAGACCAGATCCGGGTAGAACTCATCGGCAAAGGTGTAGCCGGGACCGCCGCGTCCGGTGCCGGTGGGGTCACCGCCCTGGATCATGAAGCCGTCGATGACGCGGTGAAAGATCGTGCCGTCGTAGTAGGGGCCTTGCTTGGTCTGGCCGTCCTTCGGATCACGGTACTCGCGCGTGCCGCCGGCCAGGCCGACGAAGTTGGCGACCGTCTTCGGGGCGTAGTCGTCGAACAACTCGACAACGATGTCGCCCTTGGTGGTGTGCAGGGTGGCTTGGGTCATGCGAACCCACCTTTCGGAGATGCTTTGTTGAGGCTTGTCGTCTCCATCTTTGCAGACGCCCTGAATGGGCTGCGGGATTCAGTGGGTTCACCGGATATGTACCACCCGACCACGTAGCGTTGATGATGCAGAGCTTCCGTAGCGCAGGCACCGTCTGCAGCGGAACCTCTCAGCTCGATCACGAGCAGCTCGAGTACGAGCCCAGCAACGAAACGGAGAGATTATGTCCTGCAAGTACAAGAAAGCCCGCACGGCCGCCCACAAGGCCGCCGAAGAGGCGCTTGAGCAAGGCACCAACGCCTTCGACGAAGCCGTCAGCCACGTGACGCCGATCGCCAAACAAGCCAGCCGCCAGGTCGCCGATCTGAGTCATCAGGCCGCCGATCTCGGTCGCCAGGCCGCCGACTACGTCGTCCCGGCCTTCGAAGATGCTCGTGAGCGCATCACGCCCAAGGTTGAAGAGGTCGTCGAGCGGCTCCAGCCGGCCGTCACTCAGGCCTATGAGACCGTTTCGGACAAGGTCCAGCATGAGTGGTACCCGAAGCTCCAAGAGTTCTGGGACGAGGCCAACGAGAATCCGTCGGTGATCGAGGCTTCGAAGCGTGGGCGCTCGGTCGTTGCCGCGCTGCGTGGCGATCTTCAGCTCCCCGAGGCCGTGGCAGTACCCGAGGTGGTCGTCGACAAGCCACGTAAGCACCGTGTGCTCGGTCGGCTCTTCACCATTCTCGGTATTGCCGCCGCGGTAGCCGCGATCGTGGTGGTGGTACGCGCGGTGCTGGGCAATGACGACGATGGTTGGTCGCCGCAGCAGCCGATGCGCCCGGATCAGGACGTCGAGGACGACTCGTGGGGCGAGAGCCCGTTCGCCGACGAGGACGAGACCGTCTTGGATGACGAAGCAGCCGCCGAGGAAGACATGATCGCCGAGGGCAGCCCGGCCACTGAGCCGGAAGCCGGCCTCGGTGCCCTGGAGGGCGCCTACGTCGGTACCGAGCCCCCGGCCGGTTACGTCATCAAGGGCAACGAGCGCTCCATGAAGTACCACACTCCCCAGGCTGCGGGATACGAGCGCACCAACGCCGACATCTGGTTCAACAGCGAGGAGGCGGCTGTCGCGGCCGGGTTCACCAAGGCCCAGCGTTGATTCTGTAACACAGCTTGAACGAACGGGGCCGGTCAGTGCGTGAGCAGTGACCGGCCCCGCTCCTTGTGATGGTGGCGCCGCATCGGCGGAGCCGGCATCGCAGCCGCCCGTGGGACTCGCCGGTGTTGTCCGAGGGCCCACCGGTGTTGTCCGTACCCCGGTCGGTGTTGTCCGTTTTGCCCCCGGTGTTGTCCGTTACTGCTCACCTGCTTGTCACAGTCCATTGGGTTGGGCTGAAGTGGTGTCAAGAGGACGCGAAGTCTGCGTCCGGCTCACCCTCAGGAGACACCATGACGATTCTCGCTCCGCCGGCTCCGGCACCGGCTCGCAGGACTACCCGGACCTCAAGCACGACTGCCGCACCCTGCACGAGCGCCGACTGCCGGGTGAACGCCGAACCGTTCCGCGCCTGGGTGCGGCAACTGATGAGCGATACCGGGCTGCCCTGGCGGGTCATCGCACGGGCCTCCCGGGTGCCCTCGGCGACCGTCTATGCGCTGCTCCGCGGCCAGGATCAGCGCAGCATGGCGACCCTCCCCCAGCTGGAGGCGGAACGGTTGTTCCGGCTCGATCATCACCGTCTGGCCTACCTGCAACAGGAGCCCGCCGACCCGCAACAGGTGCGGCTGCTGCTCTTGTCGCTGGCGATGGCAGGCTGCAGCAACCGCCAGATTGCCGAGTTCAGCGGCATCGACACCCTCACCGTCCGCGTCCTGATGACCGGCGACAGAGCCTGGTGTTCGCGTCTGCAGCAGGTGCGCGCCGAGGCCGCCTGCGAGGCCTGGGGGATCAATCCGGACATGGTGGTGCGCAAGAGAGCTCCGGCAGCCAGGATCGGTCGATGAGCGCGCCGGTGACCCAGTGGCTGCTGCTCTCAGCGGTGGCCATCCCACTCGTGGTTGCCCAGGCGATCATCGTGGCCACTCACCCGGAACCCGGCGATGATGAACCGGACGCTCACCTCAAGCCCCGGTATGCCGATCTCGTGCGGCCCGGTGGCGTGAGTGTGCTCCTGGTACTGGCCGTGACAGGCTGCCTGCCGATCGCCGCCGCGCCGCCGGCGGTACGTCCGGCGTGGGTCGTGTGGACCAGCGCGGTTCTGGTGCTCGTCTACGTCGATGCGCGGACGACCTGGCTGCCGATACGCGCCAATCACTTCGCCGCAGCCTGCCTGATCGCGGCTGTCGCGGCAGGTCTGATCATCGATCCCGCCGGGTGGCCCGCCGCTGCGCTGCGTGCGATAGGTGGCGCCGCGGCGGCCGGCGGACTGTTCTGGCTGCCGTGGCGGCTGAGCAATTCCCTCGGATTCGGCGATGTGCGGTTGGCGGCGATGACCGGCGCACTGGCGGCACTGGGTTCGGTGCAGTGGTGGTTCCTGGCGATCTTCGCCGGATCTGTCGCGTCCGCCTGCTGGGGTCTGATCACCGCGCTGTGGCGTCGCCGACATCCATCACCCTACGGACGCGCTTTCCCCTATGGTCCTGGCCTGTGGCTGGGGCCATGGCTGGCCTGGGCATGGCTCGCTGCCACCGGCAGCATCCCGGTGGCAGCCGGATAGCACAAGGCGTGGCCGGGGCCGAGATGGCCCGTCACACCGAAGTGCTTCAGCGCCCGGCAGCTACCGCCCGCTGGGTGGCCTCGATCCAGCTGTCCAACAGCGCCGTCGCCTTGCCTTCATCGATCGCGGCAGCCGCCCGGCCGAGCTTGCTGCGCAGCTGCTCGGCGACCGGTGTCATCAGACTCGGGCCGTCGAAGGCCAGTAGTGCCGCAGCCGCGTTGACCAGCACGATGTCGCGTACTGGCCCGGTGGCGCCGGCGAAGACGTCTCGTACGACCTGCGCATTGTGCTCCGGCTTGCCACCGACCAGATCCGTGGGCAGCGACGGGGTCACACCCAGGTCGTTGGGGTCCAGTTCCGTGCGCACGACCTGTCCGTCACTGATCAACCAGATGTCGGAGCTTGTCGTGGTGGTCAGCTCGTCCAGGCCGTCTTCACCATGGAAGACCATGCCGCGGTTGCCCCGCGCGGCCAGCACACCGGCGACCAGGTCGGCCAGCTCCAGGTTGGCCACGCCAATTGCCTGCGCCTGCGGGCGAGCGGGATTGGCCAGCGGACCCAAGAAGTTGAAGGTGGTCTGGATGCCCAGTTCCTTGCGCACCGGAGCGGTGTGCCGCAACGAGGAGTGGTACAGCGGGGCGAACAGGAAAACCAGGCCGCATTCGTCAAAGATGCCGCCCTGGCGCTCCGGGGGCACGTTCAATGCCACACCGAGCGCCTCCAGGCAGTCGGCGGTGCCACTCATGGAACTGGCCGCCCGGTTGCCGTGCTTGACCACCTTCGCGCCCGCTGCGGCGGCAACGATGGCAGCCATCGTCGAGATGTTGACGGTGTTGGCGCGATCACCACCGGAGCCCACCACGTCGACGGCGTCGGTGGGCAGTTCAATCGGTGTCGCCTTGTCGAGCATCCCCGAGGCCAAGGCATCGATCTCGGTGACCGTCTCACCCTTGGCCCGCAACGCCACCATGAATGCGGCCATCTGGGCCGCGCTGGCGTTCCCCGAGAGGATCTCACTCATCGCCCATCGGGTCGTCTCAGTGTCCATATCCTCGCCACGGACGAGACTGGTTAAGACATCGGGCCACGTGTGATTCATATTTGCCACATTATCCCTGTGCTACCTGGGCGCGCGCAGGCGTCCGGATTGACCCGGGGTCTCAGCCTGCGTGCCGGAATGTGCCGGCTAGTCCGCGATCGGGTGACGGCTACCGACGCCAGGCTCCACCAGGGACGACGAAAGCGCGTTCTTGCGGCCGGTGCGGGCGTTGCGCACCACGTTCGCCACGTCGTCGGGCAGCCGGATCGGATCGACGGGATACGGGGAGATGCTTTCGGCCCGCGACCAGGTGGCCATCCAGGCGTCGGCGGCCCGGGCGATCAGCAGCACCACCGGCGGGCAATCGGCGATCTCGTCGCGCATCTGATGCGAGACTCCCATTCCGCCGGGGCGGGCTTCGGCGTCGAAGACGGCCGCGTCGAACTTCTCCTTGTCCAGCGCCCTGAGCAGGGCATCAGCAGTCGCGAACTCGGTGATCTCGATCTCGGGCAGGTCGGAGGCGATCTTGCGACCCAAGGCAAGCTTGATCTGGTTGCGCACCAGTCGGTCGTCCGAGTAGATGACCACCTTAAGCACGTCGTCGGACGTGGACGGTGCCGAAGCGTTCGCACTCATGATTCTTCCTCACCTCGCCGGCCGCTCGACGTTGGTCGCGGCATGTCTGGTCATGGTGATGCTATCGCGTTGACCCGCCCAGGTCACACCGCTATGCCTGCTTGGGCGGTCGAACCCGGTCGGAGGGCTGCCGCCCGTGGACACCCTCACCGCCATTTGGGCCCGGCTTGGACAATGGACACGTGCGTTTTCTCACCAACAGGCCCGCCTACGACCTCACGTATCACGACGTCTTCATGGCGCCGACCCGCAGCACGGTAACCTCCCGACTCGATGTCGACCTGACCTCCACCGATGGCATCAATCTGCCGCTGCCCCTGGTCGTTGCGAACATGACCGCCATCTCGGGACGCCGGATGGCCGAAACGATCGCCCGTCGCGGTGGCCTTGCGGTGCTGCCGCAAGACATTCCCGTCGATGTGCTCGCCCAGGCGATCGCCAGGGTCAAGGCGGCACCGACCGTCTTCGAAACACCGATCACCGTGACCCCGACCACCACGGTCGGCGAGGCCCTCAATCTGATGCCCAAGCGTGCCCACGGCGCGGTCGTGGTGCTCGATGAGAACCGTGTTCCGATCGGTCTGACCAACAAATCCGACACGGTAGGCGTCGACCGGTACGCCCAGGTGCACGAGGTGATGACCACCGGATTCGCTCTGGTCAGCCCCGAATCCACTCCTCAGGAGGTTTTCGACACGCTGACGGCGAGTCGCCAGCGGCTGGCGGTCGCCGTCGCTGAGGACGGCTCGCTGGTCGGTGTGATGTCGGCGAAGGGCGCACTGCGCTCGGCGATCTACCATCCTGCGCTGGATGCCGAGGGCCGTCTGCGGGCCGCGGTGGCGATCGGCATCAGCGGCGATTCGGCCGGGCGCGCCGATGCCCTGCTGAAGGCCGGCGCCGACGTGCTGGTGCTCGACACCGCTCATGGTCACCAGCAGCGGATGATCGACGCCTTGGCATCGGTCGTCCCGGTCCGCGACAAGTTCGAGGCCGAGACCGGCCGCCGGGCCCCACTCGTTGCCGGCAACGTGGTGACCGCCGAGGGCACACTCGACCTGCTGGAGGCGGGTGCCGATGTGGTCAAGGTGGGTGTCGGCCCGGGCGCGATGTGCACCACGCGCATGCAGACCGGGGTCGGGCGCCCGCAGTTCAGCGCTGTAATGGAATGCGCTCAGGCCGCCCGCAATCATGGCGGCGCGATCTGGGCCGATGGCGGGGTCCGCTATCCGCGCGATGTCGCCCTGGCGCTGGCCGCCGGAGCCGGAAATGTGATGATCGGCAGCTGGTTCGCCGGCACCTACGAGTCGACCGGTGACATGCTGCATGATCCCGATGGCCGGGCCTACAAGGAGAGCTTCGGCATGGCCAGTGCCCGCGCAGTGCGCAGCCGCACCCGGGGCCAGTCGAGCTTCGACCGCGCGAAAGCAGCGCTCTTCGAGGAGGGGATCAGCGGCTCCAAGATGTACCTCGACCCGCAACGTCCCGGCGTCGAAGACCTTGTCGACTGGATCACCTCGGGCGTGCGCTCGTCGTGCACCTACGCAGGCGCCCGCAATCTGGACGAGTTCGCCGACCGTGCAGTGATCGGCGTCCAGTCCTCCTCCGGTTACGACGAGGGTCGTCCGCTGGTCACCAGTTGGTCGTGATTCACGCCAGCTGCCCGGAACGCCACGAAGGTCGCCGAGCTATCAAGCCGGCGACCTTCGTTGGTCGTTCAGAGGTTGGTGATCAGTGGAACGAATCGCCACACGCGCAGGAGCTGGTGGCATTCGGGTTGTCGATGGTGAAGCCTTGCGCCTCGATGGTGTCGACGAAGTCGATGGTGGCGCCGCCGAGGTAAGGCGCGCTCATCCGGTCGACTACCAGGCTGACGCCCTCGTAGGGGTCCACGAGATCGCCCTCAAGCTCGCGATCATCAAACATCAACTGGTAGCGCAGCCCCGAGCAGCCGCCAGGCTGCACTGCGATGCGCAACGCCAAATCATCGCGTCCCTCAATGGCGAGCAGAGACGCGGCCTTCGCCGCGGCTGCTTCGGTGAGAGTGACGCCAGTGGCGCCCACGGTGGTATCGGTCATCTCTCGGGCTCCTCAGTCATCTGCCGTGCGCCCGTACATACCCGGGCTAGGTTCAGCTTACGTTCCTGCTCAAGAACCGGCCAAGCCGTTTCACCGCAGGCGATGCGCCGACACCGGGGTGCGCCGATAGCCCGCTACCGGCGGGGCTCAGCCGGGAATCAGGCCGTCGTCGGTCCGGCTCTCCTGCAGCCAGTCCGCGACCTCGTCGAGAGGAGTCCTGGGGTCCGGCACGATCAGGTCGGACAGCACCACCGGTTCGCTCGGTAGCTTGGTGCCCGCCTTCTTGACCGTGTCGGCCATCTCCTCCAGCAACTCAGCCAGTAAGTCACTGTCCCGGGTGTTGACCGCCCCCATCACCAGGTCATCCAGGACATTCAGGCGTTGTACCAGCCGGCCGGGAGTCTGCCATTGACCCTCGCCCATGATTCTTACAATCATCTTCTTACTACCCCTAGGCGCGTTCGCCAGTCGAATCAGTTACGCCCGTCGAAGGATACCCTCCGGGCTGCTGGTAGCTTCCCTCGCCCGGGGCAGCCGGAGCGCGGTCAGCCAGTGCGGCCCTGATGGCTGCGAGTTCGTCAGCAGCTGCCGCCCGCAACTCGTCGGCTGCCAGGGGTTCAGGCACCGCGGTGGCGTGCAATAGCTCATCGGCACGCTGTACGACCGCGCCGGCCGCGCCGAGGTCGATGCCACCCAGGGCGGCGGTCACTCTGGCCGAGGCCTCGGCCGCGGAGTATTGCGCCCAGACAGTGCTCTGCTTCGTCCGGATCGAATCGACCTTGGCCTGCAGCCGCGTGGCAGTGAGAATCAGGTTCTCCTCTTCGCGTTGCAGTTGCGCGTGCTGGGTCTCCAGGCCGGCCAGTTGTTGCAGCAGCGCCTGCTTGCGGACGAGCGCTTCGTGCGCCAAAGAGTCCTGTCCCTGGTCCAGGAGACGGTGCGCGGTAGCGGTCAGTGAGTCGATCTCGGCGGCGAGATCGGCTTGCTGGGCGGCAAGCTGGCGGCGACTGGACGCAACGCCGGCCGCGCCTCGGCGGACCTGCTGCAGCAGCTCGGTCTGCTGCGCGTATGCGTCTTCCAGCTCACTGCGGGTGTCGCCAGCCGGCTTCGAATCATCACTCTGCGATCCGAATGCCCGTGCTATGCGGTCAATGATGCCTGGCATGAGCCTCGGGGTCCTTCCCATATCTGATCCCCACAGTCTAGAGGCTCCACAGCGAGGTCTGTGGTCTCGGCTTCGGCGTGGCGAATACAATCGGCTGACCCACGAGGTGGCTTCAGCGGCCGCGGCAACTAGGATGTGGGCCAGCAGCTACAACCGAGAAGGACACCCGTGGGACTCTTTCGCCCGTACCAGCGCAACGACGCCGCCGAGACCTCCGACGATCTCGCCCACTCCGAAGAACCCAAGAGCGGCGGCGTGAATCGCAAGTCCGCTCCCACACCCAGCCGCAAGGAAGCCGAACTGGCCCGCCGCGAGCGCGTTCGTCCTACTCTCACAAAGAAGGAACACAAGGCCCGCGAACGCGAAATCAAGCGACAGAACGACGACCGCGCCTACCAGCAGACCGAGATGCGCCCGGAACGGGTGCTGCTGCGCAATTTCATCGACGCCCGCTGGACCTTCGGTGAGTTCGTCTGGCCGATCCTGCTGGTCAGCTTCGCGGTCTTCATCGCCGGCGCCTTCTGGCCGCAGCTGTCCGTATGGGCAACCTACGGAATGTGGGGGCTCATCGTGGCGATCCTGCTCGAGGCGACCTACCTGTGGAGCCGCTTCCGCAAAGTGCTCGATCAGCGCCTGCCCGACGCCTACCGCAAGGGCCTGATGATGTACATGATCTCCCGTACGATCACGCCGCGGCGCTTCCGCCGTCCGCCTACCGCCATCGATCGGGGAGCTGAGTACTGATGAGCTTCTGGTGGGAACCCGAACTCGCATCCGATGCCACCGCAACCGACGATGACCTGGCTGCGGCCGGCCTGTCGTCGCGCTTCGACGATCAGATCGACGCCGAGGAGTGGCTGAGCGACAACTACCTCGAGTTGGCTGACCTGGGCGTGGTGTCGGTCACGCTGTTCGACGACGATACGAAGGTGTACGGCCCGATGAGTCTGGACCAGGCCTGACGACACAGATCAGAGCCGCCTCCGCTCGAACGACCCGCCCGGCCTCAGCGTAACCGCGGGGCCACAAAAGGCGGTTTGATAAGGTCGAACTGTTCGACGCGCCGCCGCACCTGGACACCGACCAGCTCGCCTGCGCCATGGCTTGCGTCCACCAGCGCCATGCCGATCCCGGTGTGCAGCGTGGGTGAAAAGGTGCCGGAGGTCACTGTCCCGATGACCTGGCCGCTCTCGGCATCGACGACATCCATGCCCGGACGCGGAATCCCGCGTCCACGAGCCTTGATTCCCCATGACCGGCGGATGGGCCCGGCCTGTCTGATCGCCAGCAGGGCCTCGCGCCCGTCGAAGGCGGCCTTCTTCCAGCCGATCGCCCAACTCAACCCCGCGCTCACTGGATCGATCTCCGGTGACAGCTCATGGCCATGCAACGAGTACCCCATCTCGGTCCGAAGCGTGTCGCGGGCGCCGAGCCCGCAGGCCTGAACACCCAGCTGCGCACCCGCCTTGAGGAGTCGTCCCCACCACTGTTCGGCCAGCCCGCTGGAGATCACCAGTTCGCATCCGCGTTCGCCGGTGTAACCGGTGCGGCAGATGATCGTCTGCTCACCGACTGGCAGGAAGGCCATGTAGTCGAGCCGGATCGGCAGGCCGACCGCAGCCAGCAGTTCATCGGATCGGGGCCCGGCAACCGCGATCACCGCGCGGTCATGGTGGAGATCGGCGATCTCGACCCCGGCCGGTGCACCTTCGGCCAGGACCGCCGCCACCGTCGTCGCGTTGGCCGCGTTCGGGATCAACAGCACCTCGTCGGGGCCGAACACGTAGGCGATTAGATCGTCGATCACTCCCCCGGCCTCGTTGCACAAGAGGGTGTATTGCGCATGGCCGGGGGCGACCTTGGCGAGATCATTGGCAAGTCTGGAATCGAGGTAGTCGACGGCGCCCGGACCACTGACCTGGAGCTTGCCGAGATGCGATACATCGAAGATCCCGATGCGTTCGCGTACCGCGGCATGTTCGGCCAAGACACCCGCCCCGGCATATTCAACGGGCATTTCCCAGCCGCCGAACGGGGCCATTTTCGCGCCGGCGGCCAGATGCCAGTCGTACAGCGGGGAGTGTTGCAGGGCCTCGACGAGCATTGTCGTTCCTTTCTGCAGGTTGAGCGTCAGGCTACTGCAAGGCGCCGCTGGGTTTAGCCTGAGGGACAGAGTTTCGATCGCACCCGGAGGTTCACATCGATGGCGACGCAGCCTTTGTTCGACCCGACCCGCTTCGATCCGGGACGGGTGGTGCTCCCTGACATCGAACTGGTGCGCGGCCTGGGCAAGGCCACCGACGTGGTGATCGGGGTGGCCGAATCGAATGGCCGCACCACTTTGGTGGGTGCAGGCTCCGAACTGGAGAGCAAGGCGGGCAAGGCCGGCGGCGCGCTGCTGGGATTGCTCAACCAGGGGCCGGGTCACGCGATCGACCAGGTGACCGAGCTCAATCTGCCGGGATTGCGGGTTCTCGCGGTGGGCATCGGTGCCGATCTGGATCTGCAGCCCGAGGACCTGCGCCGCGCCGCCGGCCTGGGTGTGCGCCGAGCGTTGCGCGCCGATGCTGCCGGCCAGCGCCGGATCGTGATCAGTCTGGACGCCGGCACCGACGCCCAGGTGCAGGCGGTGGCCGAGGGCGCCCTGCTCGCCGCCGATGGCTTCCGCAAGCTCACCCATCGGCCCGCGCCGCCGGCCATCGAGTCGATCGGCATCGTCGGCTCGTCACGGTCGTCCCAGCAGGCTCTGGCGACCGCACGCGTCACTGCCCAGGCCGTGTGCACGGCCCGCGATTGGACGAATCTGCCCGCCAATCTGCTGGGACCGAACGATCTGGCCGAGCAGGCGCGCGGCTACCTGAAGGACACCCGGGTCGAGATCGAGGTCCTCGACGAACGAGCCTTGGAGAAGGCCGGCTATGGCGGGATCCTGGCGGTGGGCGCCGGCTCGGCCAGACCGCCGCGACTGCTCCGTCTGGACTACCGTCCGCGCGGCGCGAACCGGCATCTGGTGCTGATCGGCAAGGGCATCACCTACGATTCCGGCGGCTACAACCTGAAACCGGCCGAAAGCCTCAAGACGATGAAATGCGACATGGCCGGTGCTGCCTCGGTGATCGTCGCCACCCGCGCGATCGCCGATCTGGGCTTGTCGGTTCGCGTCACCGCCTATGCCCCGCTGGCCGAGTCGATGATCTCGGGCAGCGCCTATCGTCCCGGCGACGTGCTGACGATCTTCGACGGCACCACCGTCGAGAACATCGATTCGGACTGTGAAGGACGCATCGTCTTGGCCGATGCGCTGGCCAGGGCGAATGCCGATCAGGCAGACATGGTCGTCGATATCGCGACGCTAACCGGTGCCTGCATGGTCGCGCTGGGCACCCGGGTGGCCGGGTTGATGGCCAGCGATGATGCCGCCGCCGACCGGCTCCTGGATGCGGCGGAGACCGCGGGCGAAGAGTTCTGGCAGTTGCCGATCACCGAGCATGTCCGCAGCCAATTGCCCTCCGAGGTGGCCGATCTTCGGTCGAAAGCCGACCGGTATGGCGGCGCACTGTTCGCGGGGGCATTTCTGCAGCATTTCGTGGCCGATCAGACCAGCTGGGCTCATCTGGATGTCGCCGGACCGGCATGGAACCGTGATACGGCGCACGACTACGTACCCGCGCAGGCGACCGGCATGGGCGTGCGGACGCTGATCGCCTTGGCGGCGTCGATGGCCGGCTGATTGCGTCTTGGGCGTTGCTGCGTGCGCTCCGACCGCTCAGCGGTGCCTGGCGTCCCAGTCGCGTTTGCGTTGCGGGTACGGGACCACGCCGGCCTGATAGGCGGGAATGTCGTGTTTGGCGCAGAAGTCGAAGGCCCAGGCCGCCGACGGGATGCTGCGGCGGATCCATTCACCGTCGTAGGCAATCAGCAACAGCGACGGTTTGTTGAACCGGGTAGCCGATTCGACCCAGCCCTCGACCCCGCGGCGCTGCTTGATGAAGTCGCCCAGTACCGAGCGGGTGGCATCGTCCAGCCCGCGGTCCTGTTTGGCGGTGGACGCTCGGCGGCGCGTCCGCGAGAAGAACCGTCCGATCGCATTCACGCTGTCCATTATTGCGTGGGCGACCTGATCGACTGCCCACACGCATCACCCGCTGTGCCGCCGGCCGCGACCGGCGGGATCTGGGCGCGTCCTGCACGGGGTCAGCTTGCGGCGAACAAATCCGGCTATCGCGGGTTCACGCCCACCGCACGGATGAGCCAATCGGGCTAGGCTACAAAGAGGTACCACCGGCATTTCGAAGGAGAGCCTTACCCATGTCGACTGAAGTCACCCTGCCCGCCCTGGGAGAGAGCGTCACAGAAGGAACCGTCTCACGTTGGCTCAAGGAAGTCGGCGAGCATGTCGATGCCGACGAACCCTTGCTGGAGGTCAGCACGGACAAGGTCGACACGGAGATCCCCTCACCAGCATCCGGCGTCCTGCTGGAGATCAAATACGACGAGGACGATGTCGCCCCGGTCGGCGCTGTGCTGGCCGTCATCGGCGATGCATCCGAGCAGTCGACCGCTCCGGCAACCGAGGGCGTCGAGCAGACCGCGGCCCCTGGTGCGGTGGAGCAGGCTGAGGAAGCCCCGACTCCCAGCGAGCCCGCTCCCACGAGCAAGCCGGCATCGGCGGGCGACGCCACCGAGGTCGTGCTCCCGGCTCTGGGCGAGTCGGTGACCGAGGGCACCGTTTCACGCTGGCTGAAAGAGGTCGGCGAGCAGGTCGATGCCGACGAGCCGCTGCTCGAGGTCAGCACCGACAAGGTCGACACCGAGATCCCCTCCCCGGCGTCCGGTGTACTGCTGGAGATCCGCGTCCATGAGGACGAGGTCGCTGCCGTTGGCTCCGTGCTCGGCCTGGTGGGTTCGCCCGCCGCTGCACCGGCACCCGCACCTGCCGCTCCGGCCGCACCTGCCGCTCCGGCCGCACCTGCCGCTCCGGCCGCACCTGCCGCTCCGGCCGCACCGACTCCCGCGGCACCGGCCGCTCCCGCCGCAAAGCCCGCCGAACCCGCTGCTGTCGCCCCGCGCGCGACCGGCGAGGACGGCCCGTATGTCACTCCCCTGGTCCGCAAGATGGCCGCCGACAACGGTGTCGACCTGAGTTCGATCACCGGCACCGGCGTTGGCGGACGCATCCGCAAGCAGGATGTGCTGGCTGCCGCCGAAGCCGCCAAGGAAGCCGCCCGTAAGGCCGCCGAGCCGCCGGCTCCGGCGCCCGCACCGGCCGCACCTGCCGCTCCGGCAGCGAAGCCGGCCCCCGACGAGTCCGGCAAACGCGGTACCACCGAGAAGATGAGCCGGCTGCGCTCGATCATTGCCGGTCGCATGGTCGAGTCGTTGCAGACCGCTGCACAGCTGACTGCCACCGTCGAGGTCGACCTGACCGCGATCAGCAAGCTGCGCGGCAAGGTCAAGGACGAGTTCCGTCGCCGCGAAGGCACCGGCCTGACCTACCTGGCGTTCATCTCGAAGGCCGCCACCGAGGCGCTGAAGGCCTTCCCGGCCATCAACGCGTCCATCGATGGTGGCAATGTCGTCTACCACGATGCCGAGCACCTGGGCATTGCGGTCGACACCCCGCGCGGCCTGATCGTCCCGGTCATCAAGAACGCCGGCGATCTGAACGTCGGTGGCATCGCCAAGCAGATCTCCGATCTGGCAGCGCGTGGACGCGACAACAAGCTCGGTCCCGATGAGCTGTCCGGCGCGACCTTCACCATCACCAACTACGGTTCGGCAGGCACCCTGTTCGACACCCCGGTGATCAACCAACCGAACTCCGGCATCCTCGGTACCGGCGCACTGGTGAAGCGCCCGGTCGTCGTGTCCGATCAGTTCGGCAACGACACCATCGCGATCCGCGACATGATGTACATCTCGCTGACCTACGACCACCGGCTGATCGACGGCGCCGTGGCGGCCCGCTTCCTGTCGGCGATCAAGGCCCGTCTCGAGGAGGGCGCCTTCGGCGGCGAGTTCGGCCTGTGATCTGAGTAGCCGGTAGACCGACCAAGACGGACGCCCACGAGCCTCGGCTGGTGGGCGTCCGTTTATTCGTGGCCACACACAGCCGGTAACATGGAACTCCGGACGCTGCACGGTCGTGCGTCCGGCTCATTACTTGATTGACGAACAACGGAGCATCATGGCGAAGAGCGAGCGGGCCAAGGAGCTGGCTGCGAAGCAGAAGGCGGAGGCCAAGGCGCTGCGCGAGAAGAAGCGCAACTCCGACAATCCGCGCGACTGGAGCACCTTCAGGCAGATCCGCGAATCGTTCAAGATCACCCGCGAAGTCGATCCCCAGCTGATCTACTGGCTGGTCGGCGCCTTCCTGCTGGCCACCCTGGTCGGCCTCGGGGTGGGTCTGGCAATGAGTCAGTGGATCTGGGGTCTGGTGATGGGCATACTGCTCGGCGTCACCGCCGCCCTCTACACCCTCACCTGGCGGACCAAGAAGGCCAGCTACACCCGCTACAAGGGAGTACCTGGCGCAGGCGAGGTTCCGCTCAGCATGCTCAACAAGAAGAAGTGGACCGTCCAGCCGGCCATCGCGGTGACCCGTCAGCAGGATTGCATCCATCGCGTGGTGGGCGCTCCTGGTGTCGTGCTGGTCGCCGACGGCGATCCCGGACGTCTGAAGCCGTTGCTGAACACCGAAGTCAAACGGCATCAGCAGGTGCTTTACGGGATTGAGGTGTCCACCATCATGATGGGCGACGGCGCCGGCCAGGTACCCATGGAGAAGGTGCAGAAACAGATCGAAAAGCTCCCGGCCAAGCTCGACAAGGTGGAGATCGCCGAGGTGCAGAGCCGGCTGAAGGCTCTGGACGCGATGAAATCGCGCATTCCGATCCCGAAGGGTCCGATGCCGACCAACATGAAGGGCTCCCGCAAGGCAATGCGCGGCCGCTGACCGGATGGCGCATCTTCTCGGGGCTGAAGCCCTTCATCTGGAATATCCGACTCGCGTTGTCTTCGACTCGGTGACCCTCGGTATCAACGAAGGCGACCGCATCGGCATCGTCGGCCGCAACGGCGACGGCAAGACCTCGCTGCTCGGGATGCTGGCGGGGCGAATCGAACCACAATCCGGGCGTGTGACGCGCCGCGGCGGCGTCCGGTTCGGTGTGCTGGGCCAAGGTGATGATCTTGACCCGGCTGCCGCGGTGGCTCAGGTCATCGTCGGCGAGCGTGCCGAGCATGAGTGGGCCGGCGACCCGGCGATCCGCGACGTGATCGGCGGACTTGTCTCCGACATCCCCTGGCAGGCACGAATCGGCGAGCTCAGCGGTGGGCAGCGTCGCCGGGTGGCGCTGGCCGCCCTGCTGGTGGGCGACTGGGACCTGATCGCGCTGGACGAGCCGACCAACCATCTCGATGTCGAGGGAATCGCCTGGCTGGCCGACCATCTGAAACATCGCTGGCCGAAGGATTCTGGTGGTCTGTTGGTGATCACCCACGATCGCTGGTTCCTGGACGAGGTCTGTACCCAGACCTGGGAGGTCCATGACGAGGTCGTCGAGCCGTTCGAAGGCGGCTACGCCGCTTACGTCCTGCAGCGCGTCGAGCGGGACCGGATGGCTGCCGCCAGCGAAGCCAAGCGCCAGAACCTGCTGCGCAAGGAGCTGGCCTGGTTACGCCGGGGCGCCCCGGCACGCACCTCGAAGCCGCGGTTCCGCATCGATGCCGCGAACCTGCTCATCGAGGACGTGCCGCCGATCCGCAACCCCATCGAACTCCAGCGCCTCGCGGTGGCCAGACTCGGCAAGGACGTGGTCGATCTCGAAGGCGTCGGGATGCGCTTCGGTGAGCACGAAGTGCTACGAGAAGTCACCTGGCGCATCGGCCCGGGTGAACGCACCGGCATCCTCGGCGCCAACGGCGCCGGCAAATCGACCCTGCTCGGACTGATCAGCGGCGCGCTCAAGCCGACCAGCGGACGCGTCAAGCGCGGCAAGACGGTGCGGATCGGGACTCTCGATCAGCAGTTCTCGCAGCTGTCCCAAATCGGCGCCGAGCGCGTCCGCGACGTCTTGGCCCAGACCAAGACGACCTTCACGATAGACGGCAGGGACCACACCCCGGCGCAACTTCTCGAACGCCTTGGCTTCGCCCGTGAGCATCTCGCTGCTCGGGTGGACGAGCTGTCCGGCGGCCAGAAGCGACGGCTGCAGCTGCTCCTGTTGCTGTTGAGCGAGCCCAACCTGATCATCCTGGACGAACCCACCAATGACGTCGATTCGGAGATGCTCACGGCCATGGAGGACCTGCTCGATTCGTGGCCGGGGACGCTGATCGTGGTCTCGCACGACCGATACCTGCTGGAGCGCGTGACCGATCAGCAGTATGCGATTCTGGACGGACGCCTACGCCACGTCCCCGGTGGCGTGGACGAGTACCTCCGGCTTCGTAGCGAGCAGGATGCCGCGCACGCCACCGATCGTCCGGATGTGGCCTCGCAGCCCGGCAGCGAGCAGCCCACCGGAGCCGTGTCGGGCGCGCAACGCCACGCCGCGCAGAAGGAGATCTCCTCGATCGAGCGCCGCCTGGACAAGTTGACGGCCACCATTGAGGCCGTCCATCAGCAGATGGCCGAGGACGATCCGAGCGACTACGAGCGACTGCAGCAACGCGCCGATGAGGTTCGAGAACTCGAGTCGGAGGTCGAGCAACTGGAGGAACGCTGGCTCGAACTGTCGGAGCAGATCGCCTGATCCCCACAAGATCAAACTGGGCACCGGCCCGGCGAGCGGGCAGGATAAACTGGCACAGAGCTTGAGGGAGGTCGGACAGTGGCTGAACCGAACCAGACGCCCAGTCTGGTTGACGTGGCCGCGCGGGCCGGCGTCTCCCCCACGACCGTGTCCCGGGTGCTGAACAACCGCGGCTATCTCAGTCAGCGCACCAAGGATCGGGTGGCCCAGGCCATCGAGGAACTCAACTACCGACCGAATGAAGTCGCCCGGGCCCTGTTGGGTCAGCGAACGAAGATGATCGGGGTCATCGTCCCGACCGTGGCGCTGCCCTTCTTCGGCGAGGTTGTGGTCTCGCTGGAGCATGCGCTGGAGCAACACGGGTACCGGCTCTTGTTGTGCAACAGCCTCGGACGGGCCGACCTTGAGCGCGAATACCTCGATCTACTGATCAGCAACAGGGTGGACGGCATCATCTCGGGTGCCCACAATGACGCGATTCCCGAGTACGCCGACATCAAGCTGCCCCTGGTGACCATTGACCGGCAACTCGCCCCGCAGATTCCCAACGTCCGCTGCGACAACGAAGCCGGCGGACGCATGGCCACGGAGTTGCTGCTTCGTCGCGGGTGCCGGCATCCCGCCTTGTTGACATCGACCTCGTCACCGCGGAACATGCGCGAAGCCGGATACCGCGCGGTGCTTGCGGAGGCCGGCATCGAACCGATCGTCGGCACCGTCAACTTTCACACGCCCGAGCCGCGCCGAACCCAGCAGATCGACGCCTGGCTCAGCCGTTGGTTGCCGAACGTCGACGGGGTGTTCGCCACCGACGATCTGATGGCCGGGACCGTGCTGGAATGGGCCGCGCAATCGGGCGTCGCGGTCCCCGATCAGCTCCGCGTGGTCGGCTTCGATGGCACCGAGGCGATCCGGCGGGCCTTGCCGGGACTGTCCACAGTGCGCCAGCCGATCCGCCTCATCTGTCGCGGGGCGACCGATCTCCTGCTTTCCCAGATCGACAACCACGCGTTCAGCGCGGGCGACCAACAGCGAATCAAACCCCTGGAGTTCCCGGTCAGTCTTTTCGAGGGACGAACGACCTAGCCATGTTCCGGACTCCCGACTGTGTACACGGCGGCGAGATCGAGCGAAGACGCGCCGATGACCGGACAAAAGCCGATGGCGAGGGCTCACACCCGAAGGTGAGTCCTCGCCATCGGCCGGACAGAGGCGTCTGATGCTGGCTGCTAGACCAGCGCGAGATCCTTCTGCGTGACCTCGAGCATCTCGTCGCCCGCCTCAACCGGCCGGGAAGCGGCTGCTGTCACGCCACCGAACTTCTGCGCGTTGGTGACGACCACGGGGGTGGTGAGGTCGTAGCCGGCAGCAGCAATTGCGTCCCATTCCGGTTCCACGAGCACCTGTCCGCGGTGCACGCGGGTGCCCACCTTGACCTTGGACGCGAAGTGCTCGCCCTTCAGTTGAACCGTGTCCATGCCGATGTGGATCAGTAGTTCCACACCGCTGTCAGCCCGCAGGCCCACCGCATGACCGGTCGGGAAGGCAACGATCACCACTCCGTCCACCGGGGAAACCACGGGTCCGCCCTCAGGAACCACTGCAGCACCTGGGCCGAGCAGTCCACGGGCAAATGTCGGATCCTTGACGTCGGTCAGCCCGACGAGCCGGCCCTTGATGGGTGCCGTGATCTTCAGGTCGACCGGGCCACCGATGGGCACCTGCGAGATCGCCGCCGTCTCCAGAGCCGCTTCGGAGGCAGCCTGCTCTGCTTCCTCCTCCTCAACAGTCTCATCGACATGGGTACCGGCGAGCGAGGCCTTGCCACGAGAGCGGGCATAGGTGAAGGTGATGCCGAACGAGAGCGCGAAGGTCACCCCGAGGGCCACCAGGAACATCGGGATGTCCGAGGCTCTGATCGAGACGAAGCCGAGGAGCCCGGCTGCGCCGAGCGCAATCGCCTTCACATTGAAGATGCTGACCAAGGCGCCTCCGACGGCGGCCGAACCGATACCGATGAAGAACGGCCAGCGCAGTCGCAGGTTCACGCCGAAGATCGCGGGCTCCGTGATGCCCATCAACGCCGAGGCGGCGGATGCACCGGCCAGGCCCTTCAGCTTGCCTTCGTGAGCGCAGAGGAAGACCGCCAGCGTTGCCGCGCCTTGGGCGACGTTGGCCATCGAGGCGATCGCGAAGATGAAGGAACCGCCCTGAGCGATCAGGGACAGCTCGACGGCCGGGAAGCTCTGATGCAAGCAGGTGACCACGATCGGCGAGTAAACCAAGCCGAACAACAGCCCGCCCAGGAAGCCGGTGGAGTCATACAGCCACTGCAATCCGAAGGTGATCCCGTCGCCGAGGGACCGGGTCAGCGGGCCCACGATGACGAACGCCAGGAAGCCGGTCACGATCATGGTGATCAGCGGGGTCAGCAAGAAATCGACGGTGCCCTTGAGCCTGCGGTGCAACCACTTCTCGGTGGTGGCGAGCAGGAAGCTGATCGCCAGTGTCGGGACGACCTGGCCCTGATAGCCAGCCTGAGCGACCTGCAAGCCGAAGAGATTCCAGTAGGTCATCGTTCCGTCGTTGACGGCGGCGGCGACGTTCCAGCCGTTCACCAAAGAAGGCATCACCATTGCCGCGCCCATCGCAGCACCGAGGTAGGGGTTGCCGCCGAAGCGTTTGGTGGCGGAGAAGCCGATCAGCACGGGCAGGAATGCGAACGGTGCGCTCGCGAACAGGTTGATCATCGCCGCCACATCGGTGATGGCGGGAACCATCTCCACGACCGATTGCGGTCCGACCAGCCCCGGGGCTGTCAGCACGTTGTTCAACGCCATCATCAGGCCACCGGCGATCAATGCCGGCAGAATCGGCACGAAGACGTCGGCCAGCACCTTGATGAACCGGATGACCACGTTGGACTTCTGCCCGCCCTCTTGCTTGGCCTCGTCCTTGCTCACCTCCCGGACGCCGGACTTGGTCAGGTTCTCGTAGACGGTGTCGACGTCACCTGGGCCGATGATGATCTGAAACATGCCACCCGCGGAGAACGTGCCCTTGATGTCGGGGTCCTCGTCGAGGGTTGCGGTGTCAATGAGTTGATCGTCTCTGAGGACGAGCCTCAGCCGCGTAGCGCAGTGCGCTGCCGCTGTGATGTTGTCGGGACCGCCGACCGCTTGGAGAACGGTCTGGGCGACTCTGGCGTGGTCCATGGAATATGTTCCTCCTCGAACAGTGCACCCATCGATGAATCACGTGGATTGCTTCTTGGGAAGAAGTATGTCAATCGATTGATATACTTGTCAACGTCTCTTCCGAAATCGGTCTCGTCAGCTCACGGTGATCGCAGCAGCGGAACCCACGGCGAGCGTCCCACTGGTAGCGACGGACACCGTGAACTCGCCGGGCTCCAGGTAGCTGCGCAGGCTGAAGACGGCCTGGCCGTCGCCGACGAACAGTTCGGTGACGGAACGGTCATGCACCAGTTGGACGCGCAGCCGGTCATCGCCCGGCACGCTGATCGTCCTCGTCCCACCGTGCGGGTAGCGGGTGGCGCTGCGGTCGACAGTCAACCGGCCCTTCTCGAAGTGGCAGGTCACCTCGCTCGCGCCGCTCGCGAGTTGCAGCTGCCAGCCGGACGCAGCCGACTGATCGACCTCCAGATCGAGCACGAAGGATCGCTGATCGGTCAGCTCCGCGATCTCGACCGCACAGTCACGCATCGTCGAGCCTGCGACAGCCAGCCTCTGTGCGGTCGTGGCGCTCGACGGATCGAGGTCCGGCGCGGCAATCCGCTGACGCAGCCGGCCATCACGCACGGTCAGCCTGCGCGGGACACTCAGCGTGTGCACCCAGCCGTGCTCACTCAGCGACGGCTGGTCATCCTCCGAGGCATTGCCGAGCCAGCCGAGCAGCACCGGCGCAGCGTCCTCGTGGCCGGCCCGGGCAAACGTCTGCGGCGCATAGAACTCGAAACCATGATCGAGTTCCACGAACTCACCGGCGCCCCGCAAGGCCCGGCCATCCCACTCCCCGATGATGTAGCCACAAGGGAAGATGTTCCGGAAACTGTCGCCGATCGGTCCGACGCCCTGAGGGCAGAAGATGAGCACGTCCCAGTACTTGCCGGTGACCTCGTCGGGAATGCGCAGCAGGTTCGGGCACTCCCACATGTATCCGAAGCTGTCGAAGCGGCCATCGGCGTCGGGCAGCTCCAGCTCGCCCACCAGGTCCCAGGCCCGCAGATCGTGCGAGTGATACACCAGGACACAGCCGGTGAGATCGTCCCGCTGGGCACCGATGCACATCCGCCAGTGGTCGCCTTCGGCGACCACCTGGGGATCACGGAAGTGAGCGGTGTAGCCGGGCGGCGGTCCGGCGATCAGCGGATTGTCCGCGTCCTTGACGAAAGTCACCAGGTCGGAGCTGGTCACCAGGCACTGGTAGCTTTCTCGCTCCCCGGCGTCGGTCTTCACATTGCCGGTGTAGTGAAACCAGACGTCACCATCGTGGACGATCGCGCCCCCGGAATAGGCGCCGCAGCGGTCGTACCAGCTGTCCGGATAGATCGCCGGCCGATGATGGCGCCAATGCACCAGGTCTTCGGACGAGGCGTGTCCCCAGTGCACCAGCTTGTCCTGCGGGAAGCCGGGTCCGTACTGGAAGAAGGCGTGGTAGACGCCGTCGGCCACCACCAGGCCATTGGGATCGTTCAGCCGCCCCCGCGCCGGCGCGAGGTGAAAGCATGGATAATCAGGATCGGTGCTGGTCAGCATCACTGGCAAACCAGGCGAGTCGTCAGTAACTCCTATCACGGTGGTTACTATAGCTGAAACTGCCAATCGATTGACATACATCGGTGAGACATTTCGACCCTGTCGAACCGGTCAAGAACCCCGTCGGCTGTGAACCACCAGAGATCAACCACCGCCTCGGCCGTGCCGAGGACGACATCAAAGGTGCGGTAGGGTCCTGCACAGGCAAGCGGAAGAGGAACGGCAATGACCACGGCGGAGATCATCAGGCTGCTTGCACTGTGCGCACACATCATCTTCGGATTCGTCGCCGCGGTGGTCATCTCTTTGCGACGCAAGCCCGCCACAGCGATCGCCTGGATCCTGACGATCGTGTTCATCCCGATTCTGGGCGCGGTCGCCTTCTTCCTGGTCGGCTTCGGCAGGCTTCCCAAAGCGCGCCGCGACAAGCAGCGCGCGGTGAGCACCCGGATGCTCGAGCGCTCCGGCGTGTCGGACCACGTCGCCGGGCCGGGCGTCCCTGATTGGCTCGATACCGCCGTCGTGCTCAACCAGCGGCTGGGCGCGCTGCCCATGGTGACCGGCAGCAGCACGATCCTCATCGAGGACTACCAGGGTTCCCTCGATGCGATGATCGCCGACATCGATGCGGCGCAGGAGTTCGTCCACGTCGAGTTCTACATCCTCGTCCGCGATCAGACCACGCGCCCGCTGTTCGATGCGCTCGCCCGCGCAGTTGAGCGCGGCGTCGCCGTCCGGGTGCTGTCGGATTTTGTCTCGGGGCTGATGTTCCCCCGGCGAAAGGAGACCATCCGGGCGCTGCGCGAGATGGGAGCGCAGTGGCATCCGATGTTGCCGCTGCGTCCCTGGCGAGGCCAGTGGCAGCGCCCCGATCTGCGCAATCACCGCAAGCTCGTGGTGGTGGACGGACGGGTGGGCTACACCGGATCGCAGAACCTCATCGACGAGACCTACCTCAAACCCAAGAACGTCAAGCGCGGGCTGCATTGGCTCGAACTCATGGTGCGTCTGGAGGGTCCGATCGTCGGCGAACTCGACGCCGTCTTCGTCACCGACTGGTATTCCGAGACCGAAGAGCTGCTGTCCTTGGAAACCCACGCGTCCGGCGCATCCGAAGACGCACCCTCGGGCTCGGGCAGCGCCGAGCTGGTCCGAAGCGTCGATGCGCAGGTCATTCCGAGCGGCCCGAGCTTCGAGAACGACAACAACCTCAAGTTGTTCATCATGCTGATCCACAACGCCCGCAAACGGATCAGCATCACCAGCCCATATTTCGTCCCCGACGAGTCGACGATGATGGCACTGGTCACCGCGGCCTCACGCGGCCTCGATGTCGAGCTGTTCGTCTCGGAGATCGCCGATCAGCTCCTGGTGGCCCACGCGCAGCGCTCGTACTACGCCGAACTTCTCGATGCCGGCGTGGCGATCTGGCTCTACCGCGCGCCAACCGTCCTGCACTCCAAGCACTTCACCATCGACGACGACATCGCCGTGATCGGGTCGAGCAATATGGACATCCGGTCGTTCAGCCTGAACATGGAGGTGTCGGTACTGGTCAGCAGCCGCGAGTTCACCGACCGCATGCGCATCGTCGAAGACCACTACCGGGCGCAGAGCTTTCGTCTCGACGCGGACGAATGGGCGCGCCGACCGCTGGGCGGAAAGGTGCTGGACGGCCTGGCCCGGCTCACCTCCGCCCTGCAGTAGGCGCGTCGATCGGCTCAGCGGAACATCACGCGGGTGGCCTTGGCGAGCACCCGTGGATCCTTCTCGTAGTGGTGAAGCTTGGTCAGCGGCAGATCGAGTCCGAGCAGTGTGTAGACGGCGACCTGTGCGCAGCGCACCGAGTACTGCTCGGTGAAGACCATGTCGAACGGCATCTCGGCGAACTGGCTGATGAAGGCCAGGTTCTTGGAGCCGGCCGGTACGACGAGCGGACGATCGAGCGTCGTGCGCTGGTTGAACAAGGCTGACGCGTACGGCATGTGGGCCGGCACCACATTGACGACCGTCGCCATCAACTCATCGGTGCGGTTCGAGATCGGATCAGCCGTGGTGTCGATGCGCCCCAGATGTCCGAGGGTCTCCAGCAGCATCTCCCGCCCGGTCATCTCGATGAACGGCTTGTCGATGAAGTCGCCGTGGCGGCGCGGGTACAGCGCGTAGCCCCAGAAGACGCCTTCCTCCGGCTTCTGCGCATGGTAGTGCGGCTGGTGATGCACGACCAGCGAGATCAGCGGAGTCGAGTCGACGAAGGTATTCAGCGCATTGCCGGGCAGCTGCCGGGTCAACCGGGAGATCTCGTTGATCAGCCGGTGGTCGGAGGTCGTGACGGTGAAGCTCGTCCACTCCGACTGAGTGCGATCGTTGAAGAACTTGTCGGGGTTGCCCAGATTGTAGAAGCGCTCCGCGGCCTGCTTCCACAGCAGAGCCGACGGTGCATACCGCTGGTCCTCGACGATTGCGGTGTCCAGATCGCCGATCGAGGTGGAATCGGTGATCGAGCCATTGGTGTCGAAGACCAGATCGTCGGGGCCGACCTCGATCATGGCCTCGGCGTCGGCGTTGTGGACCTCGACGTACTTGAGGCCGGTCACGATGATGTCGTCGCGCAGCGGGGTGTCGGCGAAGACGAACTCGGTCACCTTCCGGTTGTTGATGAAAGTGACACCCTGTCCCTGCAGGTAGCTGCGCATCGGCAAGATGACCGATTCGTACTGGTTGTACGGGGTTCGGGTGACGCCTTCCAGCGTGTTGATCCGCGAGAACTCCAGGATCATCCGGTTCATGTAGCGGCGCAGTTCGGCTACCGAGGAGACATCCTTGAACGCGAACGTGGTCTGCCACATCCACCAGAAGTTCGTCTCGAAGAACTCCGGGGTCTCGGCGAACCACTCGCGAATCGAGATGTCGTCGAGTTCATGCTCGCGCGACTCGGGCAGCATCATGAGCTTGGTCAGCAGATAGCGCTGCTTGTTGGTGAACTGCATGTGCCGGTATCCGTTCGGTCCGCTCACCCGCAGCCCGTTCGAGTCAATCAGCCGACCGATGTCCTTGGTCGGATGGGCATGGTCAAAATCAAGAATCTCCTCGGTGACCGATTTGCCGGGGTGGTCAAGCGAGGGCACGCTGCCCAGGACATCCCAGAAGTTCTCGTAGGTCTCCTCGTTGAGCATGCGCCCACCGCGGTTGAGGTAGCCCCGGGAATTGCTCAGTGGGCCATAGCCGTATTCCGTTTCGAAGTCCTTGGTCGCGGCGCCATCGTTCGCGCCGTGGGTATCGAGCCCCAGCATCGTGATCTGGTGGCCGTCCCAGCCACCGTCGCGAATCAAGTAGACAGCGGCCGCGAGGTTCCCGATCCCCGTCCCGATCATGTATGCGTTGCGAGTCATGCGAGTTGTCTCAACTTTCACTAGCAGCGACGTCCTTTGCGGACTAACAAAACTGACTGTACTCTATTTAGAGTGCAGTCCGAAATGCTACTATGCCGCACATAGGGATCTTTCGGGGAAACCCCTGCGGAAGAACGAGGTGAGATGATGGATGCGCAGGAGCTGTCCTCGGCGCCGGTGCGCTCATTACGTGAGCGCAAGAAGACAGCGAAGCAGAGCAGAATCCTGGACGCGGCCGCCCGGCTGTTCGCCGAGAAGGGCTATGCCGCTGTGACCACCTCGGAGATCGCCGCAGCGGCCGATGTCGGAGTGGGCACCCTGTTCCGTTATGCCGGGTCGAAGGCCGAGTTGCTGGTTTCGGTGATGAATGACCGGCTCGCCGAAGGCATCGAGGCGGGTCTCGCCGAGGCCAAAGGTGGCCGGACGATCACCGAGTCGATTCTGGCCATCCTGCGTCCGCTCAGCGAAGAGTCCATGACTCATCCCGAGAACATGATCGCCTATGAACGCGAGGCGCTTTTCGGCAGCGCCGAGCACCGCGATTCAGCCACCGCGAGCGTCTCGCGCGTCGAAGAGGCCATCCTCGAGGTCCTGCAGCTGCACCAGGCGCTCCCCCGCGACCCCTCCGCACAGCTCGGCGATATCGCACACATCATCTATGCCGTCTTGTATCTCGACCTCGTCAAGGTCGGTATCGGACATGCGAGCATCGCCGATCTGGAATCGAGCGTCGAACGGTCGGTGAATTTGCTGGTCGGCCCGCTTCTGGACAGTTGATCTGCACGACAGTCCGGCGCCCGGTCGCTGTGTATCGTGGGCTCCCGTGACCGGCCAGCTGCTACCCGCCCTGATGGCGATCCTGCTCGGCATCCTTGCCGGGGTGCTGTTGTTCGTCCCGTTCGTCGCGATTCAATACCGCCGCCAGGGACGGCTGACCGTGACGCAGACCGTGGTGTGGGCGGGCTTTCTGGTCTACGGGCTGGCGCTGTGGACCTATACCCTTTTGCCGCTGCCGGTGCCGGAGGAGATCCGCTGCGCGCCGAAGCAGCTGCGCCCGCTCCAGTTCATCGACGATGTCCTCGGCTATCCGATCGGATCGATCGGCGAGATCCTCCGGAATCCAGCGATCATGCAGGTGGCGCTCAATGTGCTGCTGTTCTTCCCGCTCGGTTTCTTTCTCAGATTCACACTGCGCCGCGGAGTCGTGGCGACCACAGCCATCGGATTTGTGATCTCGCTGCTCATCGAGACCACGCAGTTGACCGGCGTCTGGGGCATCTACCCCTGCGCGTACCGGATCTTCGATGTCGATGACCTACTCGCCAATACCGCGGGAGCCCTGCTCGGCGGGCTGTGCTCCCTGGCGCTGCGCCCCTGGCTCGCCCGTCGCGATGCGACCGTCCTGCCGGGCAAGCCGACACCGATTACCGTCTGGCGGCGCCTGCTGGGCATGCTGTGCGATGCGATGGTCGTCTGGCTCACCAGCGCACTTGCCGGCGTGATCTCGAATGCTTGGCAGCTGTATGTGCTCGCGATCCCGGCCACCGATCTCAATCAGAGCGTGACATCGGCAGTCACAGTGGCAGTCCCCCTGGTCCTGACGGCAGCGCTCACACTGGCCACCGGACGAAGTGCGGGCGATCTGGCAGTGCTCATCTGCTGGCAGAGCCGAATCCGTCCGCGACTTCTCGCCCGTCTGCTGCGCTATCTGTGCGGAGTCGGCGGCTGGCAGTTGCTCGTCGCGTTCGCCTCGCCCCTGGATTGGGTCTTCGCGGCGGCCGGCATCGTCGCCCTCCTGGCGACCACGGATCGCGGAGGACTACCCGGCATCGTGGCCCGGATGCGGCCAGTGGATTCGCGGGCTCCCAGCCACGATCCCCTCTGAGCAACACCCCGACCGGGTCGTCCCGGAGCAGCACGCAGTGACCCACCGGCCGGCGGCCCTGCACAGATAGCCGGATAAGGCTGATGCCGGCGGCCCCGTCCCATGGCGGTGCCGCCGGCATCAGCGCGGTAAGGAGACCGGACTCACAGCCTGCCGAGCAGGCTCCTGCTGATGATCAGGCGCTGCACCTCGCTGGTGCCCTCGTAGATGGTGGTGATGCGAGCATCACGGTAGAGACGCTCGGCAACGACGCCGCGGATGTAGCCGGAGCCACCGAGGATCTGAACCGCCTTGCCGGTATTGCGGATCGCAGCCTCACTGGCAAACAGCTTGGCCATCGAGCAGGCGGTGCCGGCGTCCTGTCCGGTGTCGAGCAGCTCGGCGCCCGCGTCGAGCAGCAGGCGAGCGGCGCGGTAGTCGGTCGCCATATCGGCCAGCGTGAACGCGATCGTCTGGAAGGCGCCGATGGGCTTCTTGAACTGGCGGCGAGTCTTCGCGTGCTCAGTGGCAGTGTCCAGAGCCGCGTGCGAAATCCCGTTTGCCAAAGCACCGATGCCGAGGCGGCCCTTCTCCAGAACGGACATGACCGCCGCAAAGCCGGCGCCTTCGGCCCCGAGCACCGCGTCGGCAGGCAGCCGGACATCGGTGAAGACGAACCCGCCGACCTGGGATGCGCGCTGGCCCATCTTGTGCTCGTGGTAGGCACGCTCAACACCTGGGGTGTCGACGGGCACCAGGAACATCGTCATGCCACCGTGGGTACGCTTTTCGGGATCGGTCAAGGCGAGCACCATGGCGAAGTCGGCGATCGGTGCATTGTGAATGAAGATCTTCTCGCCGTTGAGAATCCAGTCGCTGCCGTCGCGGTGCGCATTGGTCTTCAGGCCACCCAGATCCGAGCCGGCGTCGGCCTCGGTCAGGGCATAGCTGCAGCGCTGCGTGCCGGCGAGCAACCCGGGGAGATAACGTGCCTTCTGCTCGCTGGTCCCATGCTTGACCAGCAGCGAACTCACGAGCTCGACGAGCCCGCACTGATCGGCAACGCTGGCATAGCCATAGGCCAGCTCTTCCATCACGGTCACGTAGTCGGCCACGCAACCACCGACGCCACCGTCTTCTTCCGGCACGGTGATGCCGAGCAGCCCCAGCTCACCCAGCTGTGCATAGATCTCAGCCGGGAACCGCTCGGTCTCGTCGAGATCCGCCACGATCGGTGCGATGTTGTCGGCCGCGAACTCCCGCACCATAGCGGTCAACGCGGCGAGTTCTTCCTTCCGCGTAGTGTCTGCTTGGTCCATTGTGAACCTCCATGTTGGCATTGGACGCCCAGAAAGCGTTTTCTCACATCTTGCCCGCCTGCGGTCCTCAGCGCAAGTCCATGTCAGCTGATCGGCGTCGCCTCTCGGAGGGCCGGCCCAGTCGATTCGCGGACCACTACCGGCGAGGGGATCAGGCTCGCGGCGATCGGCGGCTGACCTCGAAGCACCTGCCTGAGAGCATTCCAGGCGTGCTCTCCCAACTGGGTCTTGAGACTGACCGCGGTCGTCAACGTCGGGCGGACATATCGCGCCATCTCGATATCGTCGAATCCGGTCACCGAGATGTCATTCGGCACCTTGAATCCGATTTCCCGGAGCCGGGCGATGACCCCCAGGGCCGCCAAATCGTTGTAGGCCATGATTGCGGTCGGCTCGAAATCCAGAGCGGCCGAGGCGGCGCGATAGCCGGCCTCGATGGTGGGCTCTCCCTCCACGACTGCCGCCTCGAAGCCGAACTCCCGCGCGTCGTGGATCCCGCGTAGTCGTTCGCGATTCTGCCACGACAAGGCCGAACCCGCCATATACACAACCCGCGAGTGACCGAGACCACTCAGATGCCGGCACAGCTCCAAGGTCGCCGAGCGGGTGTCCGCAAGCGCCATGGGCAACGCGATGCTCGGTTCCTGCCGATTGATCAGCACCATGGGGAACCCATCCGCGGACAGCGCCCGAAGGTCGTCACCAGGCATCCGCGGCGAAACCAGAATCAGACCATCGACGCTGGTGCGCAGACGCCGGCAGGCATCGAGTTCTTCCTTGACGTCACCGCCGGAATCGGAGACGAGAACTCGATATCCGTCGCCTTTGCTCTGCGCGACGATCGATTCCAAGATGTCGGTGAAATACGGGTTGCGCAGGTCGGGAACGACCACGCCGATCACCCGGTACGCGCCCGAGGCCAGACCCCTGGCAGCAGCATTCGGCCGATAGCCCAGACGACCGGCCGCAGCCCGGACATCGTCCACCATGGCCTGGTTGACGGTGGACTGACCATTGAGGACACGCGACACGGTCGCGATGGACACTCCGGCCTCCTTCGCGACGTCGCCAATGGTGACCTGCCTGACCATTACACTCCCTCCACCTGATTCGACACGCTACATCCGCGACAAACTGTAACTGCTTCGGCATCGATGCTGGCCGTCTTGCGCAAGCTCAGAATTCCAGCTAATCTCGTTTCAGAAAGCGCTTTCTCAAGGATGTGAGCGCCAACCGAGGAGAGCCATGAGAACGATAGTGCTGGTGAAGCATGTTCCCGACACCGAGCTACCCCGTCACCTGGACACCGCGACTGGGGCCATCGACATGTCCGGGGACAATGTCCTGGATGAGATCAACTCCCGGGCGCTGACCTGGGCTCTTGATCTGCGCAACGCCGCAGGTGGCGAGGTGATTGCGCTCACGATGGGGCCCAAGGCGGCCACCGAGAGCCTGCGCGCAGCGCTCGCCATCGGCGCGAACGAGGCCGTGCACATCATCGACGATGCGCAGCCGGGCCCAGATGCGATTGCGAGTTCCGCCGTGCTGGCGGCCGCGATCAAGCAGATCGGATTCGACTTGGTCGTCGCAGGCGACGCGTCCACCGATGGCAGCACCGGCGCCGTGCCCGCCATGCTGGCCGAGCGCCTCGGTGTCCCCCACCTCACCTATGTCACGGCTGCGAGCGTCGCCGGGCAGACCATCACCGCCACCCGAGACGGTGGCGACGTCAGCTACGAACTCACCGCTGATCTGCCCGCCGTGGTATCGGTCACCGAAAAGATCGCCGAGCCGAAGGTGCCGGGCTTCAAGGGCATCATGACGGCCAAGCGCAAGCCTCGCCGCACTCTGCAGCTGTCCGATCTCGGTCTCGATGCCTCCTCGCTTGCCGGCGGCGGCTGGACGATCACTTCCGTGACGCCGAAGCCGCCCCGCGGTAAGGGCCACACCATCACCGATGACGGCACCGCCGCCCAGCAGATCACCGACTACCTCGCCAATCTCCAAATCATCGGGAAGTGAGCGCCATGTCTATCATTCTTGTCCCGGCCGAACACGCTGCCGGAGAGATCAACCCCACTGTCGGACCTGCCCTGAGCGTCGCCAGCGAACTCGGCGAAGCGGCCGCAGTCCTGGTCGTCAACTCGGCCGCAGACGCAGCACCGCTGGCCGCGAAGCTGGGCGCGCTCGGAGCATCCCGGGTCTACGTTGCCACCGCTGACGATGTCCTGGTCACGCCGCTGGTCGATGCGCTGCAGGCGGCCGTATCCGCGGCCGGCGAGGTGGGCGCAGTGATTCTGCCGGCAAGCCTCGAGGCTCGGGAAGCCGGCGCACGGCTGGCCGTCCGGCTCGGATCGGGCCTGATCACCGACGCCAGCGACGTGCAGCGAGTGGACGGCCAGCTGGTCGCTACTCAGGTGGTGCTCGGCGGCGACTACACGATCACCTCCACTGCCGGCGCTGCGGGCATCCCGGTCATCGGCGTGACCCTGACGGTCCGCGACGCTGCCGCCCCCGCCGTGGCTTCCCCGGCGATCGTGGATCTGGCGCCCCAGCCGGTCTCGGCCCGTTCCGCTCGCGTCACTGCTCGCAACCACGTGCAGGCCAGCTCCGACCGGCCGAATCTGCAGACCGCCAAGGTGGTCGTGTCCGGTGGACGTGGGCTCGGGTCGGCCCAGGGCTTCCAGCTGGTCGAGCAGCTCGCCGATTCGCTCGGCGCCGCCGTTGGCGCCTCGCGTGCAGCCGTCGACTCCGGCTACTGCGACCACCGGCTTCAGGTCGGGCAGACCGGCGTGACCGTGACACCCGACGTGTACATCGCGCTGGGCATCTCCGGTGCCATGCAGCACCTGGCCGGCATGCAGTCCGCGAAGACGATCATCGCGATCAACAAGGACGCCGATGCTCCCATCTTCGAGGTCGCCGATCTCGGCGTGGTCGGCGATCTGCGGACCATCCTGCCCGAACTCATCAGCCAGGTCAGCGCGCGGAACGCGTCCCAGGGCGACTGACCGGCGCATGTGCCCACGTCATATCCGGTATTTCCGCTCCGAGACAAGAATTTGAGGGACTGTCATGGCTGTCTTGCCTGAAGGTGTCAGCTGGCGCAAGGTCACTATCTGGTCGGTCGCCGCTGTGGCCGCCCTTGCGCTTGCGGTGCTGCTCGCCCGCTTCTTGATCAGCCTGCCCACGGTTGCAGCGTTCATCGAGCGCTATCCGGGGGTCGCCACTGCTCCGGAGTCTTCTCCGGTAGGCCTGCCCGGATGGCTGCGATGGCAGCACTTCCTGAACATGTTCTTCATGATCATGATCATCCGGGCGGGGTGGCTGGTCCGCACGACTCAGCGTCCCAAGGCGTTTTGGACCCGCGACAACACGAAGTTCATCAAGACCGCGGGAGAGCCGACGAAGATCAGCTTCAACCTGTGGATTCACCTCGCCTTCGATGTCTTCTGGGTGCTGAATGGGGTTATCTTCATCATCTTGCTGTTCGTCACCGGCCAGTGGATGAGGGTGGTGCCGACCAACTGGGATGTCTTCCCCAACGCGGTGTCCGTAGGCCTGCAGTACCTGTCGCTCGACTGGCCCACCGAACACAGCTGGGCCCACTACAACGCGCTGCAGCTGCTGACCTACTTCATCACGATCTTCATCGCCGCACCGTTGAGCCTCATCAGCGGCTTCCGGATGTCGCCATCGTGGTCAACGCGTTGGACCCGGGCAGGAAAGCTCCTGCCGCTCGAGGTGACCCGGAAGATCCACGTCGGTGTAATGGTGTATTACCTCTTGTTCATCGTGGTGCACGTGACGCTGGTCATGGCTACCGGCGCGCTGCGCAACCTGAATCACATGTATACCGGGACCGACGACGTCAGCTGGACGGGATTCTGGTACTTCGCAGCATCCATGGTGGTCGTTGTGATCGGCTGGGTGCTCGCCCGTCCGATGTTCCTGCAACCGATCGCCTCGATCGGCGGAAAGGTCACCGCACGCTGACCCACACCCCGCCGACCACAGGCCACGCCGCCTGGCCCAGACGTCGTCCGACCGGACCGGCTGGAGCCAAGGCAGCGTGGCCTGTCCTGCTGCCGGACGACGCTGTCAATCTCAGCAAGACAAAGGAGTAGTACATGGTGCAGTTCCTCAGTGGCCCGCAGGCCGCCGAGTACATCAAGGACGGCGATTCCATCGCCCTGCTCGGAAACGGCGGAGCGGTATTGGAACCCCGGATGGTCTACCGCTGCATCGAAGAGCGCTTCCTGGCCACCGGCTCTCCTCGCGATCTCAGCCTGTCGCATTCCACCGGGATCGGGGACAAGGCCGTCGAGGGCATGTCCCGATTCGCCCATGAGGGCATGGTCAAACGCGTCATCGGAGGCCATTGGGGATGGTCCCCCCGGATGCAGCAGCTGGCGGCCGAAGGCAAGATTCAGGCGTATAACCTGCCTCTGGGCGTGATCGTCTCCCAGTATCGTGAGATCGCCGCCAAACGTCCGGGATTGATCACCAAGACCGGCTTGGGCACCTACGCCGATCCGCGCATCGACGGCGGACGGCTCAACCTGGCCACGCCCAACGATCTCGTCCGCCTGATCGAGATCGACGGCCAAACCTGGCTGCATTACCGGCCGTGGCAGGTGGATGTCGGCATCGTGCGGGGCACGACCGCCGATGAGGACGGCAACATCACATTCGAAGAAGAAGTCGCATTCCTCGAGGCCCAAGCCATCGCCCAGGCCGCTCACAATTGCGGGGGCATCGTGATCGCTCAGGTGCACCATGTCGCCGAGCGCGGGTCGCTGGATCCGCAGCTGGTCAAGATTCCCGGCATGCTCGTCGATATCGTGGTCGTCGATCCCGATCAATGGCAGACGAGCGAGGGCCGCTACGATCCCGCCCTGTGCGGTCGGCAACGAAAGCCGATAGGTTCGCTGCCGGCCATGCCGCTGACCCAGCGCAAGGTCATCGCGCGGCGCGCCGCGATGGAGGTCAAGCCGGGGATGATCTTCAATCTCGGCTACGGGATGCCCGATGGAGTCGCCTCGGTGTGCTCCGAGGAGGGCATCACGAATACGCTCACGGCCACTATCGAGCAGGGTTTGGTGGGCGGGACCCCGGCATCGGGCGACATCTTCGGTGCCGCCTACAACGCCAGCGCCTTTGTCGATTCTCCTAGTCAGTTCGATTTCTATTCCGGTGGTGGATTGGATCTCACCTGCCTGGGGCTGGCTCAGGTCGACGAGCGAGGCAATGTCAACGTGTCCCGATTCGGCACCACGATCGCAGGCTGCGGCGGCTTCATCGACATCTCGCAATCGGCGGGCACCTGCATCTTCTGCGGCACCTTCACCGCCGGCGGCCTCAAGACGAGCATCGTCGACGGTGAACTGCGAATCCTTCACGAAGGTCATTCACGCAAGTTCGTCAAACGCGTCGAGCATGTGACCTTCTCCGGACAACACGCCCTCGACGAAGAACAGACAGTGTGGTACGTCACCGAACGCTGCGTCTTCCGGCTGGGCAGTACCGGATTGGAACTGGCGGAGATTGCTCCGGGCGTCGACCTGCAGACCGACATTCTCGACCAGATGGGCTTCCTCCCGCTCATCCGAGCCGACCTCAAGCTTATGGACCCGCGGATCTTCGACGAAGGGCTCATGGGCCTGGCTCACCAAGCCGAGGCCCTTCGCTGATCGGCCTGCAAAAAAGCGGGACCGGCACCTTCCCTCCAGGTGCCGGTCCCGCGCCGACGTTCAGCTCATTCGAACGCCGGAGTCAGCTCACTCCCCCGGTCTCCCGGTAGCGCCGCCAGACGTTCTCGAAGAAGTCGTCATCGGCCGGTATGGGCCGCACATCGCGCCAGCTGATCTCCACCTCGGGCGATTCGCCGGACCCCGCCAGGCGCACCTCTTGCGTGGTGGAGTCCAAGTCCGTGCCCGACAACCGGAATCTGAACAGCTCGGAATCATCGGCGGCAGAAACCACCTGGTCCAGATCTCCCTCGACCGGGAAGGCACCGGCAGGATCGGAGTAGAGCACCGAACCGCGCGAGCCCGCGTCCTTGTGGACGAAGTCGCTCATCGCCGAGGTGTAGACGAATGCCGTTGTCAGGGCATCGCGGAGGAGGAAGAGCCGGTCGACCAGCCGGCGGGAATCCGGATCAGCGGAGACGATCCGCGGCAGATCGGCCAACCATTGCCCGATCGTGACGCTCGCCTGGTCGATGGAGGTAGCAGAGCGCACCGGACCCGCGTCGGCACTCATGAGTTCGGCAAGCTGCTGCAGCAGATCCAGGGAGGTGAGCTCCACGCCCTCGGCCGCATTGACGGCAGCGGCATTGACCAGGCCGAGCGCCTCGCCGACCGGGCCGCGGGCGGCGTTCACGAAGGACGCCGAGTCCTCCGAAGGGGCCTGCGCACGACGCTTGGCGATGTACTCGGCCGCGCGGGTGGCGCCCACCTGGCCACTGTTCAGCGCCGAGCCGCCGGGCCGGTAGACGCCGTGAGAACCGGCGGCCTCACCGACCGGGAAGAAACCTTCCAGATTGGAACGCCACCACGAGTCGACCGCGAATCCGCCGTTGTTGTGCTGGGCGCAGACGTCCACCTCCAGCAGCTCGGTGGCCAGATCGACCCTGGGGCCCTTCTCCAAGTAGAAGTCATAGGCCGGCCGGTTCATGTGGATCAGCCGCTCGATCGGGCTGTTCTGCAGGGCGCCGGCGCGCTCCAGGTAGGTGCGTGCTTCCGGCTCCAGCTGATCGGGGTCGAAGGGCTCGTCCGCAATGTTGTACATGAAGTCCAAATAGACCCGGCGACCACGCAGCTGAGTCTCGCGGTAGACCAGCAGATCGATGACCGATGAGCCGTCACGAGCCTTGCGGATGTCGAAGGGCCACTGGTACCCCTTCAGGAAGATCAGCGAAGCGAGCCGCCCCCGATCGGGGATCGCGTCCAGCAAGAACTCCCGCGGGTCGCTGCCGTCCGGCTCGGTGGAGATGAACCGGGGCACGACCTGCATATAGGTGCCCGACACATTCCATCTCGGACGCAGGGAAGCCAGGCCGAACTGCCACTCGGTGACGTTCTTGCCGACCACACCCGCCCGGTAGCCCGCGCCCGAGGCACCCCACTGGCCATGCGGGAAGACGCTGTTTGCGTAGAGCATCGCCGGGCCGCCGGTGGCGTAAACCACATTCGTGCAACGGATGAGAAGCAGCGGGGGGTTTGCAGCGTCCCAGTCGCGATCGCGCCTGAGCACCAGGAGGCCGATCACCTTGTCATCGTCCACGATCAGATCGACCACGCGGCATTCCGAGATGACCGGGATGCCCTGCTCCTGCGCCTTCTTCTCCAGCGCTTCGACCATGGAACGCGAGGTATACGGGCCCACGGAGGTGGCCCGCTGCCGCGGATCATGATCGGTCTTGTAACCTACGAACTCGCCGTACTCATTGCGAGGGAATGGGACGCCGATATCGCACAGGTGCAAGAAGGTCCTTGCCGACAGCGCCGCCTCGGCAAGCGCGTTGTCACCGTCCATCGCACCGCCGGCGAACAGCGTGCTGGCCATCTCGCGCACCGAGTCCGGCTCCGAGCCCGCCAGCGTCAGCTTGTAATAGGTCTGCTTGTCCGAGCCCGCGTTACGAGAGGTACCCGCCTTGGTCTTGTCGGTCACGATGACGACATCGTCCTGACCGAATTCGACAAGCCGGGTGGCGGCGCAGAAGCCTGCCGAACCTGTTCCGACAACGACCGTATTGGTCGTGAGGACATCGAGTTCGAGCCTCTCGAGAACCTCGAGAATATGTGTTTCGATATTCGCCACAGTCTCACTTCCTCCAACGCTGGCCAGTTGAACACGCGCAAGATACCATCCTGGCCCTCCTGGAGGGCCCTGTCAGGAATGCCGTGGCTCTCCATGGCCACGACTCGCCATACGACATCTGGCGACGTACTGTGCATCCTACCGTAGCTGCATCTTTGCAGCAATTGCTGTCGACGTGTCATCACTGCTCATCCATCAGCCCTCTGCCACGCGCCTGCCCCATGCCTGACGCCGCACCGTTGGACGAGGCAACCCAGCGGAGACGTCTGGACAAGCATTGACGTGCTCGCCTCACAGCCCGATACCGCGGAAATAGCCAGTGGCGCGATCCACCGCCAGTTCGGGGTCGGGGAACAGTCCGATGCCTGCCGCCTCCGCGAACAGGTCGGCCAGATGCAAGACGGTACGACCACTCTCGAGCCCGGCGAGCATCCGGAAGTGCGACTGGTCCCCCATGAGGAAGCTGAGCCACGCGACTCCGGTCTTATAGAACTGCGTGGGCGCCTCGAACAGCAACCTGCTGAGCGCAACGGTGGGATCGAGAATTGTGTGAAACCCCGCGGTGTCTGCGGCGTCCAGCCTCAGGAGCGCAGCGGACGCGTACCGAGGTATGACCGCGAATGCGCCCAGAAGCGCGTCGCAATGACCGCTCTCGTCGCCGGCGATGAGCTCGGCATAGTTGAAATCATCGCCGGCGAACACCCGCACCCCCTCGGGAAGCCGACGGCGCAGCACGCCCTCGCGTCCTGCGTCAAGAAGGGAGACCTTGATTCCGACGACGGCTTCGGCGTGGGCGTTGACGAGGGTCACCACGGTGTCGACAGCGGCGTCGAGGTCATCACTGCCCCAGTAACCGGCCAGCTGCGGGTCGAAAATCGCACCTAGCCAGTGCAGAATGACGGGACGGCTGGCTGCCTCGATCACGCGACCATAGATGGCGAGGTAGTCGTCCACGGAAGCCGCGCTCAGGGCGAGCTGCCTGCTGGCCATGACAACCACACAGCCGCCGGCGGACTCGATCTGTTCGAGTTGCTCAAGATAGGCATCACCTATCGCGGTAAGCGTCGCCGGACCGGCAGGAAGCTGATCGGTTGCGATACCGACGACCACCTGCCCACCGCAAGAAGCCGCTTCCCGCACGGTGCGTCGGCCCAGTTCGAGGGCAGTCGCAGCGTCCAGACCCATGCCACGCTGGGCGGTGTCCATGCTCTCTGCAACACCGAGCCCCAGGGCCCACAACCTGTGGCGTACCGCCATGGTGGCGTCCCAGTCAATGGTCGCGGATACCGAGGCGGCGGCGCGTAGTGGATCGGCCACGACGTGACCGGCGGCGTAGACGAGTCTGCTCAATGGCGGAGTCCTGGCAGTGATCAGCGCGGGCGGGGCGAGCAACTCAACGGTGCGTGCCCCGCTGGGCCCGGGGATTCGGACCGTGGCGGGCGTAGTCATGCGGATTCCTTCTGCGCGGAGGTGATGAGATGACGGGCTACTGCATCCCATATGTCCTCAATGGTCACCTGGTGTTTCCGAAGACTCCGCCAGCGTACAGGCGGCCATGGGCGAGTCTTCGGCAGCGGGACTCTTCGACAGCGAAACTTCTGGCAGCACGCCGCAGCCAGCAGCACAAGCTCTCTGGTGGTGGCACCAAGACGGTCTTCAAGCTGGCGTTCAACCAGACCGAGGATCACCCGCAGTACGTGGCGGGCGTCGAGTTGGGCAAGAAGCTCGAGGAGGCGACCGACGGCCGGTACTCGATCCGGGTCTACCCGAACGAGCAGTTGGGCGGCCAGGCCGATGTCGTTCAGAATCTGTCGAACGGCACCGTCGAAATGATGTGGATCGCGGCCAGCATCCTGGAGGGATACAACCCGGACTTCGTGGTGTTCAACCTGCCGTACATGTTCGACTCCACCGAGGCACAGACCCAGGTGTTGTCGGACACTGATCTGCTGAGCGATCTGTACACCTCGCTCGAGGCGAGCAAGTCGATCACGGTCCTCACCGGTGTGAACGCCGGCACCCGTAACGTCTACAACAGCAAGCGCCCGATCCGGACTCCTGCTGACATGCAGGGTCTGAAGGTCCGGGTGCAGCAGTCGGATTCGCAGGTAGCGATGATCGAAGCCATGGGCGCGACCGCGTCCCCGATGAACTTCGGCGATGTCTACTCGGCGATGCAGACCGGCGTCCTGGACGGTGCTGAGAACAACGAAGCCGTCTACCACTCGATGAAGCACGACGAGGTCGCGAAGTACTACTCGTACACTCGGCATCTGCTCATGCCCGACTACCTGTTGATCAACTCGAAGACGCTGGCAGGCATGGACGAGGCGGACCGCGAAGCACTCCTGGGACTGCTGCCCGAGGTCCAGACGGCGGCCAATGACGGCATGGTCGAATTCGCCAACAAGTCGATAGCCCAGTCGGAGGCGATCGGCGCTCAGTTCAACGACGACGTCGACGTCGCCGCCTTCAAGGCTCTCGTCGCGCCTCAGAACCTGGCTTCGGTCAATCAGAATGATGCACGCATCAAGCTCTACGAGGGCGTGCAGGCCGCCAATCAGGCTCACCCGGCCAAGTGACAGCACTCCGCCGGTTCTTCGCCACAGATCTCCATGGGGAAGAACCGGCGGTCCTTCCCTCCCGAAGCGGGTACTGGAAACCCGTTGACACACACAAAAAAGGCTCAGTGCATGAAAGCTTTTAGCGTATTTCAGCGCGTGGTCGATGCGATTTTGAGATGGGTTTGTATCGTATTGTTCGCGTTGCTGGTCATTCTGGTCGTGTACCAGGTAGTCATTCGTTCGTTCGGTGGTGGTAACGCGTGGACCGAGGCGATGGCGCGGATCATTTTCATTTGGCAGGGCATTATTGGTGCCGCGTATGTCATTGGTGAGAATGATGATGTCGCGATCGATTTCTTGGTTCGGAAGTTCCCGGCCGCGGTCGTGAAGTTCTTCGAGATCTTGGCGCACTCGATCGTGGGGTTCTTCGCGGTCTGGATCATGATCATGGGCGGGTGGGAACTCGCGTCGTCGGCGTTCGATCAGACGGTGGAGTTGTTGCCGTTCTCCCAGGGCCAGATCTACATGATCTTGCCTCTCGCGGGTGCTCTTATCGCGATCTACTGCGTCTTGCACATCATCAAGACGGTCACTTCGGATGTGAAGGAACTCCTTCCGGAAGAAGACATTGATATTGCATCCCTGCAGGAAGAGGGCATCTGATTATGAGTGACGCAGCACTTGTCGCCATCATCTTGGTGGTGGGCATGTTCGGGCTGATGGCGATCGGCGTGTCGGTGTCGGTATCGATCGGTCTGCCCTCGGCGATCTGTCTGGTCATCTTGATGGGCCACGATTCGGGTATTTTCACCTCGGCTCAAAAGATCTACAACGGTGTCGACTCGTTCGCGCTGCTGGCGATCCCCCTGTTCGTGTTGGCTGGGGCGATCATGAACCAAGGCGGTATCGCGTCTCGGCTCATCGAGTTCGCGAAAGCCCTGGTCGGGCCGATGCCCGGAGCGCTGGCTCAAACCAACTGTGTGACGAACATGTTGTTCTCCACGATCTCGGGATCCTCCCTGGCGTGCGCGTCGGCGGTCGGGGCGATCATGAGCCCCGAAATGGAAAAAGACGGCTACGACATGAGCTGGGCTGCCGCGGTCAACATCGCGTCCGCGCCGGCCGGGATGATGATCCCCCCGTCGAACACCGTGATCGTGTACGCGCTGGTCTCCCAGGCCTCGGTCGGCGCACTGTTCCTGGCCGGCTACATTCCCGGAATCTTGTGGATCGCGACCTGCATGGTGCTGGTCTTCTTGTACGCGCGGAAACGTCCCGAACTCAAAGGTAAAGGCTTCCCGCCCTTCAAAGACGGCATGCGCGCGTTCTTGCGGGCCCTGCCCAGCCTCGGCCTGATCGTGGTCGTCATCGGCGGTATCATCACCGGTATCTTCACCGCGACCGAAGGCGCGGCCGTGGCCGTGTCCTACGCGCTGATCTTGTCCCTGGTCTACCGCACCGTGAAAATCCGCGACATTCCCCGCATCTTGCTGACCGCGACCCGTACCGCGTCGGTGGTCATCTTCTTGATCGGATTGTCGTCCATCATGAGCTACGCCATGGTCTTCGCGAACATCCCGAACCTGATCGCCGACTGGCTGACCTCGTTCACCGACTCATCCGTGGTGTTCCTCCTCATCATGGCCGTCATCTTGCTGATCATCGGTATCCCCCTGGACGCCACCCCGGCAGTGCTGATCTTCACCCCGATCTTCCTACCGATCGCCGTCCAATACGGAGTCCACCCGGTCCACCTCGGCATGATGATGATGTTCAACATGGGCCTAGCCATCATCTCCCCACCATCAGCACCCGTCTTGTTCGTCGGCGCCCGCGTCGCCGGCAAGAAAGTCGAAGACGTCATCGGCCCCCTCATGCCCTTCTTCGGAGCCCTGATCGTCATGCTGCTCATCGTCCAATACGTGCCCGCCCTATCACTGTGGCTACCCACCGCAGCCGGCATGATCACACCGGCATAACACGGCAGAGGAGATCGCAAGATGCAACCGCATTTGCAGCAACAATTGCTGCCAAGGTGGGGGTACGCTACGCTGACGACGAGAACATCCGCCCCTCTACGCTCGGTACATGGAAGAGTCCGCCTCATGACATCGACAGCTCGACTAGTTGCGCAGCGCGCGGGGGTTTCAGTATCTACAGTGTCGCGGGCGTACACGCATCCTGACAAACTCTCCCCTGCCACGCTCAGCCGGGTTCGAGAGGCCGCACAGGCCCTCGACTACGAGCCGGTGCAGGTACGACGTCCGTACGGAATTGGCACCAGTCATCCGACGATAGCTTTCATCGCTCCTGACATTGCCAACCCGTACTTCGCTGCGATTGCGAAGGCCGCCCAGCAGCGTGCGCACATGCGTTCGTTCAACATGATGGTCGCGAACACCAGTGAAGACATCGAACAGGAATCCGAGTTGCTCAACGGATTGCCGCCGAGCGTGCAGGGCGTGATCTCATGCTCCAGCCGCTCGACGGATTCCCAGATCCTCGAGATGTCGGCACGCGCACCCATGGTGCTCATCAACCATTCGGTCCCGTCGGTGAATTCGGTGCGGGTGGACGAGACCGATGCCATGCGGCAGATCGTGAATCATCTCACCGCGCTCGGGCATCGCCGGATTGCCTACGCCGGCGGGTCGGCGGCATCACCGTCCGAAGTCGCGCGCAGCTCGGCACTGATCCAGATCGATGCAGAGCACGATGAACTCGAGATCATGCATCTGGGCAACTTCGCCGCCTTCGCACATGGCGGCATGGCCGCAGCAGATCTGGTCATCTCGTCGGGGGCTACCGCGGTCATCGCCTTCAACGACTTGGCGGCGATCGGCATCTTGTCCCGTCTTCACCAACGCGGCCTTCGAGTGCCCGAAGATATCAGCGTGGTCGGCACCGACGACGTCCTGATTTCCGAGGCCACCTATCCGCCGTTGACCACCATGGCGATGCCACTCGAGCGACTGGGCAGCGCCGCCGTGGAACTACTGGAGAAGGCGATCTCCGGACAAAGCATCATGCGAGAAGAAGTCGTGCTGCTCGCAAGTCTCGTAATACGGCAATCCACCGGCCCAGCGCCATCGAATCACGACGCATCAGCCAGCTGAATTGCGCGATTTCGCGGCGGCCCGCTCGCCGCACAGCGATATTGCGCGCCTATTTTTGTTCGACCCTACGCAAAGGAGCAAGACATGAATCAGCCAACCGCCCTCGTCACCGGAGGATCCCGGGGCATCGGTTTGGCCATCGTCAAGAAGTTGATCGCTGCCGGTTACAACGTCAGCACGATCGCTCGCAATGAGTCCACCGATGACGAATTCCACCAGCTCGTGGACAGCGGCAAGGTGTTGTTCCTGTTGGGTGACATCACGGATGCTGCCACACGTGAGACTCTGGTGAACACCACCTTGGACAAGTTCGGCCAGATCGACCTGCTGTGCAACAACGTCGGAACCGGCCCCGAAAAGCGCCTCGACATCCTCGATATGCCGCTGGAGAGCTACGACCGAGTCATGGACGTGAATCTCCGCAGCCCGCTGCTGCTCACCCAGGTGGTGGCTGCCCTCATGATCAAGAACACTCCTCGCAACCCGGGCGGTCAGCCTGGGGTCATCGTGAACACCGGCTCGGCCTCTGCCACCATGGTGTCCACCAACCGTGGCGAGTACTGCATCTCCAAGGCCGGGGTCTCGATGATGACCAAGCTCCTCGCGATCCGCCTGGCCGAGCACGGCATTCCCGTCTACGAAGTGAGCCCCGGAATCATCCGCACCGAGATGACCAAGGTTGTCACGGCCAAGTACGACAAGTACATCCTCGAGGACGGCAACTGCCCGATTGCTCGCTGGGGTGAACCAGAGGACGTCGCCGAGGCGGTCATTGTGCTGGCCGAAGGTCGGCTCAAGTACTCGACCGGTGACATCATCTACGTCGATGGCGGCATGCGGATCCCGGTGCTGTGATGATCGCCACGGTAGCGGCCGGACTCCTGGAGCAGTGATGTCAATCAATCGCCTTTCCCTCAATACAGCAACCGCCAAGAACCTCGATCTGCCGACGGCACTGGCCGC